>PLBR01000251.1 GCA_003135435.1 Nitrospira sp.
TGAGGGTCACATGAAATTCGAAACCCGCCACTCCCCCCATATTATCCCCGGCCGACCAATCTTTACAGTTGTTACGTTGATTTGTTGACGTCACGGTGCGTTCACGCCAGCTTAAAGAGTCCTGCTTTAGGAGAGGGAGTGGATGATGGATTTGTGGGAGGCGCGAGCCAAGGCAGCGATCGGCGACGCTATTGGTGAGAGATTACTCAGGGCGCACGGGTGGCTGGAGCGGAGCGGATGGATCTACTGTATTCGGAAGGGGGCGGGGAGTTCCATTTGGGCGTTCAAGTTTTTCTAAGACATCTTGCTTGAGCTTCGTGGGTTCCTCAATCAGATTTTCGCGCTGCAGTGTCCTCAATTCCGCTGACTTTCGGGCATTCAACTCCACCATGTCTGCCTCATCCCTGACCAAGGTTGGGGTCAGGAACACAAGCAGGTTAAGCTTCTCGACTTGTCGGCTTTGGAAGCGGAAGAGCCAACCTAAGAGCGGAATATCTCCAAGGAGAGGAACTTTCCTTTCATTGACGGTGATGTTATCCCGCACGAGCCCGCCGATGACGATCGTCTGTTGATCTTTCGCGATGGTGGTCGTCTCCATCGACCGTTTGGTCGTGGTGGGGCCTACGGGGACCGATGAGGTTCCTGTCCCGATCGTTTGTGCGACACTCTCTTCGATCGCGGTAATCTCCTGCTTGATTTCTAATCGGATCAGGTCGTTCTCCAAGACCTGCGGAGTGATTTCCAGTGTGACGCCGACATCCTTTCGCTCGATCGTAACGAGAGTCCCACCCGTGATTCCCTGGGCCTGGCCTGTGGGGAACGGACGATTTTCACCCACGACGATCTTGGCCTTTTGGTTATCTGCAGCGAGCACTTGGGGGGTCGACAAGACATTCGTGTCCGTGAGGCTCAGCAACAGTTGTAAGAATGCGCGCACGTTGATAGTGTTGAAGAGCGACAGACCTCCAGTTGCAGCAGCGCCCGCAGCGCCTGCAGCGACCCCACTAATGGACTGCGCGATGGTTGCCAAATTTTCCGGTGCGGTATTGAATCCAGCAATGCCTTGCACTGAACCACTCCTGGCCGCACCAATTACCTGAAGAGGGTCGCTTCCGATCTGTCTGAGCCGGCTGACCTGCACCTCCAAGATGACGGCTTCGACAAAGACCTGCTTCCGAGGCGTATCCAAGTCTCGAATCACGGACTGCAACTTGGTGTAGGCGCTTTTAGTCGAACTGATGATGATCGAGTTCGTGGCCTTGTCCGCAAAGACCTGGACGGGGGCTTCGAATTCGCTCAAGGCCCTGAACGGTGGACGTGCGCCTGGCGCCGTCTGTGCCACGGTTTGAGATCGGGCGACGAGATTGGTCAGGATGGCGGCAAGGTCAGTCGCATTGGCGTTTTTGAGTTTGTAGACGAATACCCCGCGCTCCGGAGGAAGGTCCCCCATCGCCACGATCTGATTGACGTTCCCTTTTGGGATGACAGTCAGACGACTGACCTCGAGTGCCGCCACGAACATGCTGTACGCTTGGTCGTGCGTGACCTTGGTAGGGGAATACACGCTGATCTTCCCCCCGGCCTTCTTGACGACGTCGTCCAAGACAAAGTTCTTACCGGTCAACTCGCTGATGAAGCGAACAAAAACAGAGAGTTCGACATCATTGAAGTCGAGGGAGACCCGTTCGGAGGAGCTTCCTCCAGATTCAGCCCACGGGGTGAGAGGAAGCAGAAATCCACTCAGTACTGCCAGCAGACAGACGAGAGAGGCCTGCCTGATCCACCTAAATTGTCCGAAAGAGAAAAAATCCATGACTCCCAAATAATGTAAATGGAGAGACCATCATCCCCCGGACCACGTCGAGCATGAAAATTAGGAATAGAGGACGGTACCACAAGGCTCGTCATCGACACAACCAGACTAGCATGTCTGCTGCATGAGACTGCTACTGCAACCACCGATTAGCACCAGATTCCCGCGATCAGACGGCCGAGACTGCCACTTGGTTGCCAGACATCCTGTTCAAGGATGCCTCCCTGCCTACTCAACCCTGGTTCCTGCTTCGTGGGCTCCTAACAGAGAGGGCCGGCCCATCTACTTGGAGCCTCCCCGTAGTCGCTCCGCGAGAAGACTCTCTCGACGGCGATTCTTGGCGGGCTTGTTCATTTTTGAAGAAGGATCAAGAAAAATGAGGAGGCAGAGCTCGACTAACGCCTTAATAATCAAGGGCATTCAAATCCAGTGTGAGGACCATAATGGCACTAGGATTGCACTTACCGGAACAGTTTGCCTCCCTTCAAGATCGTGAGAAACCGCACGGAAGCTAAATCTGGTGCAAAGTGTTTAAGGGAGCCACTTCGCATCTTTCAATGATCTGCTAAGGTTATAACGTGCGGACCGACAAGAAACCCCCTCAAAAAGCTGACAAAAAGACTCCCTCCCGGGTGCATAAGCGGGGTATTGTCGGCTACAGCAAGAAAAGCGCACTTCTCGAAGAAGCCATCACCCACATGAACACCGGCAAGTACGGCCGGTCGTCCACCGCGTTGAAAGAGTTGCTCGCACTTGATCCTCACAACACGGAAGCTCGCCGGCTCTTTGCGACGCTGCATCTACGCCTAGGCAGTCTTGTCACGGCTCGGCAAGCATTTGAGTCCCTCGCCAATGAAGCGATCGGGCGACAAGACTTCTGGCTGGCCGAATCCTTGTTGCGCGAATACTTGGCTGCCGGGCCCCGCTGCGTCCCGTTCCTCGAACTCTTAGCTCACGTGTACGGGGAAAAGGGGGATACCATGGCCGCGGTGGCCGAATTGGGTAAGGCAATTGACATTCTTATCGAGGATCCAGACGCTGAAAATCCCAAGAAACCTTCTCAGATCTATGCCAAGGTGAGAGAGCTTGCGCCGGTCAGCGCTGTGGCCTTTCAGTTTGCTTCTCTCTTCGACATACAAACCGGTGAGTTTATCGGGCCTCATCCCGTGGCTCCTGCCGCAGCGACTTCATTGGAAGTCGATGCTTCGCAGCCCAAGGACGAAATCCTCTCCACCACTGAAGAATCTAGCGTTTCTGATGTGATGCTGTGGGAACAGTTTGATGGGGCTCCCCTGAGTCCAGAGGCTCCGCCACCCGCTTCGTCGAATTCCGTCATCGAATCGCTCAATGTTCCGGACGTGCTGATAGACCCGGCACCGGTCGGTTTGGCTCCACAGGAACTGGAGGTTCCGCCGTCCGAATCTACTGGGCCAATCCAGGAGGCCGATTTCATCGGGCAGGATATTCTGCCCTCGATGTCGGACCTGCCGAGTTCGGAGGAGGAGCAGGCTGCCATTCCAATGTTAGCCGAGCCGTCGCTTCCGGCGAGTGGGCATCGTGATGATGAGACGGGGGATCCGATTGTCGAACGTTCGTCCGAGGGTGAGGGACTTACCCCTAGCTCCTCAGAGGAGCAAACTGCGGACGTCGGGATAGCCACCGCGTCTTCGGTCGGATCGCCGGGGCTATCCTCTCCTATGCCTTGGGAGCAGATAGAGAACTCCACCATCAGGATTGAGGAAGCGGCTTCGTTAGCTCAATCGGAGGGAGCACCACTACTTGGCAATGAATCTGTTCTTACCCCGTCCGCCATCACTCAGACTGAATCTGTATCAGATCAGTTAGCGAGCCCACCTCCTGCGCCAGATCTGACGGAGCCTAGTGAGTCGATCTTTGCGGTGGATCCGTCAACGAGTCCCGCGGTACTTCCAGAGTCCGAAGCCCCAGCCCCAGCCCTGTCCGCCGCTGACTCCTCTTCCACGGTCCCATTTTCATGGAATACCGTTTTCGACGGCGCATGGAAGTTTGGCGTAGGAACTTCTTCGTCGAGTGCGCCTGCCGCATTTTCAAAGCTGGGTACGAGTTTGCAGGATGCGAGGGAATTAGAATCAATTCAACCAGAATCCGTGCCAGAACCAGCGCTCTCTGCCCCATTCATCACGTCAACTCCAGAACCGCCCGTCTCATTCAACGATCCCGAGCCGTTGCCATCGGCTGATCCTCCGATCGTGAGTGAAGTGAGTGGATCGATTGCAGAAGCAGATGCGATCAGACAGTCCGATTTCCCACGGCAGACGCCGGTTCTTCTTTCGGAAGAACCCCCGCGGCCAGAGGAGCCACCGACTCTTTCGAGCGACGCCCCACGTTCATTCAAGGTGGACCTCCCAGTGCCGCCTCTGTCAGAGCCGGTCGAACCCGTTCGTGAATCTGAACCCATTTTGTTCCCGTCTTTTATGGAGGCGCAGCCCGTGGCGCCATTACTGGACGCCTCCGTTCAGGAGCCTTCACGTTCAGCGGTGATCCCGGAAGCACCACCCGCACCTGAACCGGTTTCTACAGCGCACCATGAAATGCCCGTCACACTGTTCAAGGCCGCCGCGGCTCCTCCGCTCTCTGCAGCGCCAAGTGATGCGCCATTGGCATCCTCCGCCTCGATGGATACACTGTCGCATTGGAGCACTGGCGAAGCTGAGGTTCAGCCACATCGTCCGTCTGATAAGAAGCGAAATTGGGACAAGGAGAAGGGGGAGTCTCCAGTCGTTCCGCCGGCTCCGTTACCGCTGCTGGAGAAATCATCTGAAGCGGTCGCCGAGCTGTCGCATAGTAGTGGATGGGAATCGGCTCCCCCGGAGACGGTAGCCCCTGTCGTTGAAGCGGTGGCCCCTGTCGTGGAAAAGGCTGTTCTTCAGGAAGATACGAGACCGGAGTGGGTTCGGGCGAGTGAGTCGATCACGTTTGTGAATATTCCCTCACCGTCATCCGCGACATGGCAGGATTCCGGCGTTGAATCCACTCACTTGAAGCCAGAACCTGCGCTCTCGGTCGCTGCGTCAGCCGTTGATGTTCTTTTTGACTCAACAGGAGAGAAAAGCCAGGTTTCTACGCGGGATCGTTTGGCGTCGCCAAGACCGCGCCCTCGGTTTGCCGCCAGAGTGGCGCGGGTCCGCATTGGCATCTCGTCATTTATCGGGTCTTGTTTTTCGACAACGCGATCGATTGCTTTGTTGTGTGTGGGGTTGGCGCTCTCCTGTGTTGTGCTGACGGCGGTCGGCATCGGGGTGGTTGGATTGGTCTGGATGGTGATGGAAGCTCCCCCGTCGTCGGTCTATCACAACCTGACAACGAGCCCTCCACGGGCACTCACTGATTCAAGAAAAAACGGGTATCTCTTGCTGCTTGGCTTCGACGCTTCTGCGGAACAGGATCCACTCCAAGCGGGTTACGAGCGCAAGGTGGAAGGGAGCGATCTCCAGGCTGCGAACGCTTGCATGGTTGGTGATGATGGGGAAAGGCTGACGACGGCTGGAGCCTCCGCCAACGTGGTCCGAGGATGGTTCACCAGTGCCGACCCGGTGGCGCAGCTGAAGCCGCAGGCTGCAGCCGTACGATCATGGGCGGCTCAAGAATCGGTTGCCCTCAGGCGCTACCAACAATGGCTTTCGATGCCGTTTGAAGATGTGGGATACGGAGAAATCCTGAGCCCAAACTGTGCCCATATTCTGCTGGCCCATCGGTTGTACCTGGCAGAAGGGTTTACTCAGGGTCTCAGCACGGGTCTCGAACGACTTGAGACCGATATGGGATCTTGGCGCACTGTGCTGGGACAGTCGAAGACGTTGATGGTGAAGATGTTGGCCGCGACGGCAGTCCAGGACGATGTCGCAATCGCGTCCGGGCTCTTGACCCGTCAGGACCTCGAGGGGACAACCATCGGTCGACTCGGCAAGATCGTTCGTCCCCTTGATCAGGTTGAGCTGTCTCTCCGATGGCCGATGCAGAGCCATTTCGTGTGGGCGACGAAGACTGTGATGACGAGCCTGAAGAACGACAAGGCTGGCGAGCGTCCTCTTCACGTTGCCCTCGCGGCGGCGATGCCCCTTCCCGTGCAGCGGCGATCCAATGCCTATGCGGACTATTACGAGGCGGCGAGCAAAGCAGTGGCAGAAGGACGCTACACCAACTTACCAAAACCGTCCAGCTTCATTCGGACTCCCGCTGTCAGCGCGTTGGACTACGTGGCGAATCCGATCGAGCATATCATCGGAATCGAGCCACTCCCCTCATGGGATCCCTATGTCGGGCGTATGGTGGAGACCGATGCAGGGCTTCGTCTGGCGAGCTTGCAAGCCTGGATCAGACGAGGGCCACAAGAAGGGAATGTGCTCACGCGCCTCGCAAAGGCAGGACAGGCCTATTACGATCCCTTTACCGGCCTTCCTATGCTGGTCAATCAGCAGAGGGGTGTGATGTATAGTGTCGGGCAAGACGGCAAAGATCAAGAAGGTGATTCCCTGCGCGACGTCGTCGCAACAATTCCCACGACTCAATCGGTCGAGCTCGAGAGCAGCCGCGCCGTGTCCCCACCCCGGTCCAAGTAATCCACCGCACTCCTCCCCTCCATGGTCAAGGATTCCTGACTCTTTCGCCCGCTTTGGTTGCTTGACACTGCCGGTGGTATTCCACAGAATCACCGCACACCGTTCAGACGACTAGGCACGATGGCGCCCTCACCAAAACCATTTCCTCACCTTCCTGCGGCTAGACAAGGAATTACCCTTCGATCCGCCATTCCGACGCAGGTCGTGTCGAACGAAGAGTTTGCTCCCTTCAGCCAGACAACGGACCAAGCCCGCGTTGAACAGCTTGTCATCGCGCTCATGGAACGGACCACAGCTCGACGAGGTCTCAGGCGCAGAGATTTTCTGAAGACCACGGGCGGGATGGCCGCCGCGTTGCTGGCCATGAACTCGGTCTTTGGGAGGTTCTTCAACATCGGAGAGGTTGAATTGTTCGAGACGGCTGCCTTTGCCGAGCAGCAGGGCGAGCCCTATTTCATCTTCGACGTGCAGACGCACTATGTCGCCTCGCACTACGACCCGACGAATGCCGAAGAGCATCGAAAGGGGGGGTGTCCAAACACGCGTTGCTCTCCCTGCGCCGCCGCATTCGCGAGGCTGGGCTCAATCCCAAGCTCGCCGGCGATACCGGTACGCTCGACGATTTGTCCTGGCGAAACTTTGTGAAAGAAGTTTTTCTCGACAGTGAGACCACCATCGGTCTCATCAGCACACCGCCGGGACCCTATCCACAAGAAGCGGTCGTGCCGCCGAAAGAAATGGCGCACATCCGCGACGAAATCAATCGCCTTGCGCAGTCCCAACGAATGCTCGCGCATGGATTAGTCACGCCCCAACTGGGGGCAGCCGATTTGGACTTCATGGCGATGCAGGCGGAGATGCTCAAGGTCGATGCGTGGAAGTGCTACACCGGCTCTTGTCCTAAGGGATTCGATCGTGGCTGGTGGATGGACGATGAGACGATCGCCTATCCGATGCTCGAGCAAGCCCGGAAGCTCAACATTAAGCGCGTCTGTGTCCACAAGGGCCTGCCGCTGGGGCAGTGCCGGACTACAACCATCCCAAAGATTTGATCAAGGCCGCCAAAGATTTCCCCGACATCGACTTCCTGGTCTATCACTCGGGGCTCAAAACTACCTCGACGGTGGATGAGGTGTTTGCGAAGACGGGTGAGATTCCCTGGACCACCGAATTCTGCCGCATGAAGCAGGCCCAGTCTGGAATCAAGAATATCTATATGGAACTCGGCTCGACCTTTGCGCAGCTCGTCACGACCTATCCGGCGGTCTGCGCGCATTTGCTTGGGCAGATCATCGACGCGTTCGGCGTCGATCACGTGCTCTGGGGGACGGACTCCATCTGGTATGGTACGCCACAATGGCAGATCGAAGCCTTTCGGCGGTTCCAGATTCCGGATCAGCTGATCGAGCGACATCGGTACCAGCCGCTCACGCGCCAGGTAAAGGAACGGATCTTCGGACTGAACGCCGCGCTGGTGTTTGGTGTCGATGCCAAGGTGCAGCGGAATGAGTTGCCGCAAGACGTGTTGGGAAAACTCAGGATGAGCTATCTGGAAGAAGGGCCTGAGCCGAGCTGCAAAGCCTACGGATGGGTGGTGGGATGAAGGATAACGTAAAAGTAAAAAGGCAAAAAGAAAATCCGTTTTCCAAGGAGACATACAGATGAAAAGCGAAATCTTATATCCAGGGGCGTTTCCGATGGTGCGGGTGGACCTGGCAGCGGGCGAGCATATCAAGGCCGAGTCGGGCGCGATGGTGGCTTGTTCACCGACCATCGACATTGAAAGCAAGATGGAAGGTGGTTTTCTCGGAGCCCTGTCGCGAAAGTTCTTGACGGGAGAGAAGTTCTTCTTCCAGACGCTACGCGCCAGCCGTGGTCCCGGCGAAGTGTTGCTGGCTCCTACGGTGCCCGGCGAAATTGTCATTTTGGAACTCGATGGCGTGAATGAGTACATGGTGCAGAAAGACGGCTTCCTGGCGGGGGCCGACGGAATCCTCATCGAAAGCAAAATGCAGAGCCTGAGCCGTGGATTGCTGGGCGGGGAGGGTTTCTTCATTCTGAAAATCAGCGGGAAAGGGATGCTCGCTCTGAACAGTTTCGGGGCCATTCACAAGATCGAGTTGAAGCCCGACCAGGAATACATCGTGGACAATAGCCACCTGGTAGCTTGGTCCTCCACAACCTCCTACAGCATCGAAAAAGCCACCTCCGGCTGGGTTGCCAGCTTCACCTCAGGCGAAGGGTTTGTCTGCCGGTTCCGAGGGCCTGGCCTCGTATACATTCAAAGCCGAAACCCGGGCAGTTTCGGAGCGTGGATACGGCAGTTCATCCCTGTCTCCGAATAACGGCTGCTGAAAATGGCCGTCAACTTCGTTCTCAACTCGCAGGAAATCCTCGACGTACCTCAGAGGGTACGCCTCCGGTTTCTGCTCGTCTGCGGCCTCGTTCGCGGCCATTTTGAGCAGCCGTACGACCCTAGATGACCACCATGACTTCCAATGCGCTCTGTTTCGGTGACGAGTTTCCCGCCAGCGGTGCGCCTTGTTTCGTGCAGGTCGACGGGGACGGGCTGACGATCACCGTCGAATCTGAAGGGGACGATGGCGCTGGAGAGGCCGTGCCGTTTTCTGCGCTCACCGTCTCGGCAGGCGGACTCGACCATGACCATCTCGTGGTGAAATGGACTAGAGTGCAGGGGGAACGGACGCTCTATCTGAAGAGCCCTGACGTGATTCGGGCTTTTCGAGAAACGGTCCCCAACCATCTCAGTCTTCCGTTTGCACAGGCTGCGGAGCAGGTGCAACAGGTGCGTCACCGGCGCCGGCTCGTCTGGAGCCTGGTCAGCGGGGCGATCCTGGCCATGGTGCTGGGGCTCTGGTTCGGGTCCGATCTGTTCGTCGAGCTTGCCGTGAGCTGGATTCCAGTAGAGTGGGAACAAAAGCTGGGCGAATCGGCCTATCGGGACTTTCTCAGCCATCAGGAGGTGATGAAAGAGGGTCCTGCGGTTACGGCGCTGGGAGAGATGACGCATCGCCTGACCGAACAGATTCCGAATAATCCTTACAGGTTCGAAGTAACTGTGGTGAAGAGCGACGTCGTCAATGCCTTTGCGCTGCCTGGCGGGTATGTGGTGGTGTTCACCGGGCTCATGAAAAAAGCAGAAAGCGGCGAAGAAGTGGCGGGCGTGTTGAGCCATGAACTGAACCATGTGTTGCAGCGGCATGGGCTTGAACGGATCGTGAAAAGTCTTGGGCTGCTGACGGTGGCAGCCATTGTGCTCGGCAATCAACAGGGCCTCGTCGGGATGATGAACCAGCTCGGTGTCGAACTGCTCACCCTCAAGTTTGGCCGGGAGCAGGAGACCGAAGCCGATCTGACGGGATTGCAGTTGCTCCAGCGGGCGAAGATCGATCCCTCCGGTATGATCCGGTTTTTTGAACGACTCTCGGAGAAAGACCAAGGTCGGATGGAATGGCTTTCGACGCATCCGATGAGCACCGCCAGGGCCGAACGATTGAAAGCGGAGCTTGCCGCCTTGCCGAAGAAATCGCCGGAGCCTTTTACGTTCGAATGGAAACAGGTGCAGACCTCACTCGGATCCCAGCCGGTTGCCGCCCCATGAACCAGCGGAGGGCCATTCGGATCGGAGTGATTGCCGATACCCATGTGGCCTATTCGACCCCGTGGTTCGACGACAGTTTAAAGGGGTCGATCATATTCTCCACGCCGGGGACATTGGCGATCGGTCCGTGATCGAACAGTAGGCCCGCATTATTCATGAACGTTTCTGCTGCAATCGCGAATTCGCCGCTACGACAAGCCTGGACGCGGTTGGCCCGGCGTCCAGGCAGGCGGGCTCGCCGCTCAGTCGGTCAACATATTGTTTCAAGTATACCTCCCTCCCTCGCGGCTTCGCGCGCCTGTCTCGCGTGGCGACTGCATGATTTCGCGACGAACCGTCATGAATAATGCGGGCTCACGCAGATCGCTCCGGTCACCGCCGTCTCTGGCAATGTCGATGATGATGAACAGTGCGGAATTCCGTCCGAGGCCGTGATCGAACCGGCAGGCCGCCGCATCGCCATCCGTCATATTCTGTACGAAGGCGGGAAGCTGACGAAGGAAGGATGAGCGTTCCTCCAAGAAAACCAGCCAGACCTCTGCATCATTGGTCATACGCATCGGCCGAAAGTTGAATGGTTCAGCAAGACGCTGCTCTTCAATCCCGGATCCGCCGGTCCTAAGCGGTTCTCACTCCCACGCGGGATCGGGCTTCTGACCATTCAGAGGGAAAAGGTTCCACCCAAGCTGATTCGCTTGAGCGATAATGCGAATCGTCGAAACAGGTCCATTGGTGTGAAGTTGCCCAAGAAAAAAGGAGGAACGACATGAAGGGAAAGACGCTGATAAATAGGATCGTCGCGGCGATAGTTGTGGGAAGTTTCCTGACGGTCGCGACAGCCTGTTATGGACCGTTCAATCTGACCGGAAATGTCTATCACTGGAACAGCAACATCAAAGGCAGCGGCGAAGTAAACGAGAAGTGAATGAAGGAGTTCGTCTTCTTCGGCATGATCATTATTCCGGTGTACATGTTCTCCGCGCTGCTCGACGCCTTCATCTTCAACTCTATTCAGTTCTGGAGCGGGGGCAATCCCGTCAAGGCCAACGATGCGGGAGGCGACGGAGCGACCCGCATCGTCAGGTTGGGCTGGGTCACCGTGACGATGGTCGAGAGTGATCGAGGTACGACGGTGACCTATGCGCGGAACGGAATCGTCGAACGGCGTGCCATAATTGAAACGAGCGCGACGGGCTATCGTCTGATCAATGAGACCGGAGCCCTACTTGCGGAGGCAGAAATGGGACAGGATGGGAGCGTCACACTCCTCGATCGCGACTGCCAAGTGGTCCGACAATGGACCTCCGATCAACTGTTGGCACTGGCGGGAGAGGCCAAGTAATGAGAAGAATATAGATGGAAGCAGGTTGATCGGTGATCGAATGGACGGCCTGATCGAGAGAGCTGAAGCTTCGCCGCTCGCAGTCATCAAGGCAATCCAAGAGCCGGCGGTTAGACATCCACTGCTTGCGCCGGTATCGCGGGGAGGCGATAAGTATTTTTTTCTCACCAGAATGTTCTTTTTCAGCTATAATCCGGCTAACGCATCTTACATGCAACAGGGAGTTATCCACTCATATAAGGAGGAGAGATTATGTCGAAGAAAGTGATCATGCTATCGGTTGCGGTGCTCTTTGGTATGCAGGCAGGCCTCGCAATGGCGGCCAATCCAGACACCGGCCCTGGCTGCGGGCTGGGCAAGCTCGCCTGGAGCGACTATTCGCATCAGAAGAACATCGGACCCCAAGTATTGATGGCGACCACGAACGGTACGTTCGGCAGTCAGACGTTCGGGATCAGCACGGGGACCTCAGGCTGCACGAACGATGGGAAGGTCATGGCCGAGCATAAGACGACGATGTTTGCTCAGCTCAACTTTGAGAACCTGTCCCAGGAAATGGCGCAGGGCCAAGGTGAGCACCTCGCATCGCTCGCCACCTTGATGGGTGTGCCGGCCGAACACCAGGGAGCGTTCTTTTCCATGACTCAGGAGCGGTACACTTCCTTGGTCAAGGCAGGCGAAGCCTCACCGGTCGCGATGGTGAAAGCGATCAATGACGCAATTGCCACGCACCCAGTCCTTGCCCAGGTTTCGACTCGCTAACAACCAGCACGGGGCTTCGACGTCAACGTCGAAGCCCCGTGTCTTTCTGACCCGTCGCTTGTACATCATTCTACTGCTGTTCATGCTCATTCTCGCTCCAGCCTCGCCGGTTGATGCGGGGGAGCCTCCCGATAATGCGTATCTTGTCGAACTGATCAACAAGGGTACGCAGGCCAAGCTCGCCAGCGAGCGAGAGTGGCATCTCCTGCTCCACTACCGAGAGAATCTGTTTGGCGGCTACACCAGCGAGCAAGACGACCCGGGGTTTTTCATGTCGCCCGATGGAAAAACCGATCCACAGGCGGAACTCGACGCGACGCTCAAGCAGTTCTTCTCCGATGAGCTGGTTGGGCGCTCGAAGCAACCGGCTCAATGTGCGTTCATCGCGCGGTATGAGTGGCTACGGAATCAATTGCGCTTCGACGAGACCCGCCTCCCGCCGATGGCCTGCGAGCGGTTCGAGCGATGGTTCGCCGATTTTGAAGCCCAATCGATCACGCTCATTTTTCCCTCCGCTTTCCTGAACAATCCCGCGTCGATGTTTGGGCATACGCTGCTTCGGGTAGATCAACGGGGCCAAACCGACAGTACCAGGATCCTGGCCTACACGATTAATTACGCAGCCGATGTGCCTCCCGACGCCGGCATGGCCTATCCGATCCGGGGCATTTTCGGCGGGTATCGCGGATATTTCTCGACGATTCCCTACTACTTGAAGGTGCAGGAGTATCGTGATATCGAAAATCGGGATATCTGGGAATATCGCCTCAATTTCACGGAACATCAGGTAAGGCGGTTTCTGATGCACGCGTGGGAACTTGGGAATGCCTCCTTTGACTATTTCTTCTTCAAAGAGAACTGTTCCTATCATCTTCTAGCGCTTCTCGATTATGCCGATCCCACATTGCATCTCACCGACGAGTTTCTTTTTTGGACCGTTCCTGCCGACACAGTCCGGCTCATTGCATCGAAACCGGGACTGGTTTCCGGCATCGCCTATCGGCCTTCCCGCAGCAACGTGATCAGGCGGAAGCGAGAGTCCTTACCCTCGGAGGAACGGGAGATCGCTCATCGGCTCACAAATGATGTCGGCGAGCTGAAATCAGCGGCCTTGAGTCGATTGGAACCTATGCGACAAATCTTCCTTCTCGATCTCGCCTCCGACTACCTCCGGTATCGAATCGATACAACCGACGAACCGCCACCTGAACTGAAAGAGCGGAACCGCGCCATTCTTGCCGCCAGAAGCGAAATCAGATTGCCTTCGGAGGAATTTCGGGTCGAACCATTCGCCAAACAGCCGGAGCTGGGTCACAACACCTCACGCGCCAGTGTGGGCGCAGGTTGGCGAAACAACAGTGTGTTTGAAGAGCAGACGATACGCGCGGGATATCACGACCTGCTCGATCCAGAAATCGGATACACTCCGAACGCGCAGATTGAGATTGCCTCGGTGACGATGCGGACATATAACCGGTATAATCAAACGAGATTGGAGCGCGCCACGCTGGCCAATATCGTCTCGCTCTCTCCGATGGATTCGGTCTTTCACGCACCCTCGT
Organism: Nitrospira sp.; assembly: GCA_003135435.1. Classification (GTDB taxonomy): domain Bacteria; phylum Nitrospirota; class Nitrospiria; order Nitrospirales; family Nitrospiraceae; genus Palsa-1315. The sequence goes on from PLBR01000251.1 coordinate 13,700, forward strand.
GGAAGATCAATGCCGGCATGAACACGATTCGCTTTGGCAGCTGTCAACTCTGCAGCAACGGCTTCCTGAACGGCGGCATCGGGGCGGCGGTAGAATCGCACTGGCTGAAACGGGAAGTTGTGTTCGCCTTCGCGGAGGCGGAAGCCAATTACAGCCGTGCCTACGAAGAGGACCATCGCGTCGGCGGGGGAGGAACCGTCGGACTACTAGCCGATCTCACTGACCGATGGAAACTGATGGCGTCCGGAACATACCTGCGCTATGCCTTGGGGGATAAGTCAGACGACTTTCGATGGTTCGTGGGCCAGCGATTCACCCTCCTCCAGAATCTGGCTTTACGGCTCGAATACAACCACCGCGACCACGATAACGACGTAATGTTCTCGATGCAGGCATATTTTTAGGAGAACGCCTGGGGAACTAACGCAGCATCCTCTCCAACGCACTGCGGGGAAGAACAACGGTTCCGACGCCGAGGATCTCCCCGGTTTCGACGCTGATGATCGTCGAATTCACCTCGATAGACGATCGGCCGAGATCGGCGTACGAGGTTGTGACCACGGCCTCTGCACCGAGCAGTTTCCCGATCTTCATGAAGGTGCCTTCGTCGAAATTGCCCGAGTAAGTCAAAGCCAGCTCGTTCGTGACCGTCGTGAGCCGAGATCGTTCGACGATCTTGGCAACCTTTTCTTCGTGTAATTTGGCCGTCAACTTTTCTGTGAGGTACGTTCCGAGTGTCTGACCGTCTTTCTCAGAGATGTCTCGAACGGGTAAGATCGCGATGCGGACGATACCATGCTCTTTGATGCTCGCGGAAAGTCGGTGGGCCAATTCCTTCAGTTTAGCATCCACGACGGAGGACACCGCTTCGGGAGGTTCTGTCGAAACTGGCTCGTTCTGAAATGTGCCCGATCGCCCTCCGGGCGCCCGATACTCGGCTTGAGCCTGCTCGCCTGCTTGCAGAGCCGCGGAAGGGGGAGGAGGTTCGTAACCGGAGATCATCAGCGCATTATTGTCCGGGCCGTATTTCACCGTCGTTTCTTCGTCAGATCCCTGCAGGAGTTCGATGAGGCTGTAGATTGGTTCCCCAAGAATTCCGATAATCGTCAGGTAGGCGTAGAGATAGACCGTCGCGCGACCGGGGTTGGAGGAGTTTCCCATTTCGTACCTGTACGTGTCTTCCCGCGTGCCGCCTTCCAATCGATGACTGGCGATCGGCGTGCCGAATTCATGCTCGATGACCTCGCGTGTTGCTCCGATCTTGATTCTGTCAAAATTCGGTTCGGGATGACCATGGGTCGCCATGACCATCGAGCATCCAGACAAAGTCAGCAACAGGCAAAGGTTTGCGGCAGAGAACAGGAATGGTAGGCCGGCCGTGTTCTTGTGAACAGGAGGGGGCATCGTTACAAATCCAATTGATTCGGAAGAGCCATTCCTTATAAGAGATTAGTCTCAGGTAGGCAATACCCAGGGAGGAGGGGGGCGACGAACCAATTTGATGTTCCGTTATTCCTGAGGCTATAAAATTGTTGCTTCGATCTCGGTACAATCATGAGCCTGCTCGATCAATTCTTCGTCTATCACCCAGATCCCTGGAAGGATCAGGATTGGAAAGCCCGCAGCGGCTTGCCGCTGGAAGACGTCTGGTTCACAGCAGCCGATGGGACGAAGCTGTTTGGCTGGTATGTGGAGAACCGCGCCACAGCAGCCATGATTTTGTGGTGTCACGGGAACGCGGGCAACATCATCAACCGGCTGGAGAATCTGCGCGAACTATATCGGCTCGGACTGTCGGTCTTCCTGTTCGACTATCGCGGCTATGGTCGGAGCCAGGGGCGGCCGTCGGAAGAGGGTCTCTATCAGGATTCGTTCGGAGCGCACGATTATCTCACGCGAACCAGAATGATTCGCCCTGAGCGCATCGTCCTATTCGGGCGCTCGCTCGGCGCGGCTGTGGCGGGTGAACTTGCCGCGCAGAAGCCTGCCGCTGGTCTGATCCTCGAATCGGCGTTTCCGTCCATCGAAGCGGTGGCCAAGTTTCATTACGGCGGGTTGCCGGTCCATTGGCTGTTAGGGGCAGACTTCAAGTTGATCGATCGACTTCCGCAGCTCTCGCTGCCGAAGCTGATCATTCACGGCGACAAAGACGACATTATTCCTCTCGAACTCGGCCGGCAGGTCTTCGAGGCGGCGGTACCGCCCAAATTCTTCTATGTTATCGAAGGCGCCGACCACAACAACACCTACCAGGTTGGCGGGGCCGCCTATTTCCGCCGATGGGCCGAATTCATCCAGGCGGTCCTCCAATCCTAGGAAAGACCGATTCAGCTCCACCGGCCCCAATAAAGAATTTATTGGAGATCGCCTCGGCATTTGATACAGTGCGCGCCAGTGAGCCGAGGGTCTGCTCAGAGGAGCGGCTTGATGGCGGTCGGAGTAGACGTTTTGATGAGCAATGTGGGTTAAGGAGGCCGGGGTGGTGATTCGGTCTCGTCTGCTGGCGTTCAGTCTGCTGGGTTTCGTGATGATCCTTGGCACTGGCTGTGCCGGGAGAGTCGGCACAGCACAGCCACGAGGGTTGAACGACGCGAAGTCAGTCGCGGAGCAGAATCCTTTCGCCGGGGCCAATGAGCCTGATCCCCGGGTCGATCCTTTCGCCGGGGCCAATGAGTATGATCCCCTGCCAGTCGCGGACCAGACTCGGGCGTCGGCTCCCTCGTCGCCGCCAGAGACTCAATCGGACGAACCGCTTGATCCCTTTGCCAGGGCCGATGAGGGAGCCGGTGAGGAGTATGATCCCTGGGAACCGATGAACACCAACATCTTCGAGTTCAACCGCCAGGTCGATCGATTTGTGCTCAAGCCTGTGGCGAAGGGATATAATTTCGTCATGCCCGATCTGGTCCAAGTCGGCATCAGCAACATCTTTTCCAATCTTCGGTTCGCTCCCCGCTTTTTGAATAATGTGTTTCAGGGCAAGCTTAAAGGTGCCGGGATCGAAGTAGGGCGGTTCTTGATCAATAGCACGGCAGGATTGGGCGGGTTCTTCGACGTCGCGAAACATGTCGACCTCGTCACATCGGATGAAGACATGGGACAGACGCTTGGATTCTATGGCGTCAGACCAGGCCCTTATCTCGTGTTGCCGTTCCTCCCGCCCTTCACCGTTCGGGATTTTGTTGGATATGTCGGCGACGTGTTTCTCAATCCGATCAACTGGCTTGTGGTGCCAATCATTGAGGTCAACCACGTGCCCTCTGTCATTGCCCATAAGAACCGGATGACGTCCAGCCTGATTCAGACGGGGAGTCGCGTGGGAGAGATCGTCAATGAACGGTCGCGGAATCTCGAAAAGTACCAGGGAGTCGAAGAAGCGACGTTGGATCTCTATACTGCCGTGCGCAACGCCTATCTGCAGACGCGTGAAAGAGCGATTCGGGAGTAGGGACGTGAGGGGTAAAGGGTAAGGGGTGAGGAGGGTTTGAGTCGTAAGTCTAACGCATCATCAGACGATCATCTTGTCTCACGCCTCACGTTTCACGCCTTACGCTTACGGGATCACGCCCAGCTCCCGACCGACTGTTGCGAAGGCGGCGCTGGCTCGCTCTAGCTGTTCGTGCGTGTGGGCTGCCGACATCTGCACACGAATCCGTGCCTGACCTTCCGGCACAACCGGGTAACTGAACCCCACGACATAGATCCCTTCCTCCAACAGCCGCTCTGCCATCCTGGTGGCGAGTGAGGCGTCACCCAACATGATCGGAATGATGGGATGCTCGCCGGGAATGAGTCGGAATCCAAGCGCGGTGAGTTGCGCGCGGAAGAAGGCCGCGTTCTCGCGCAGCCTGGCCCGTAACTGGTCGCCTTGGGCCACGAGGATCACGGCCCGTCGAGCCGCTGCGGCGATGACCGGGGGCAGGGAATTCGAAAACAGGTAGGGTCGCGACCGCTGCCGCAACAGCTCGACGATTTCCTTTCGTCCGGAAGTAAACCCGCCTGCCGCGCCGCCCAATGTCTTTCCCAGCGTGCTGGTGACGAGCTCGATCCGGTCCGCGACGCCGAAATGGTCCGGCGTGCCGCGCCCGTTGCGTCCGAGCACACCGGTCGCGTGACTGTCGTCCACGATTACCGCTGCATCGTACCGATCCGCCAGCTCGACGATCCGATCGAGCTTCGCGAGATCGCCATCCATGGAGAAGACCCCGTCCGTTGCGATCAGGCGAAGGCGATAGGATGTCGCGTCGCGCAGCTTGGTTTCCAGGTCTGCCATATCGGAGTGCGCATAGCGGAACCTGGTGGCCTTGCAGAGCCGGATGCCGTCGATCAGGCTGGCGTGGTTCAGGGCGTCGCTGATGACGGCGTCTTGCTCGCCGAGTAGCGCCTCAAAGAGTCCGCCGTTGGCGTCGAAGCAGGAACTATAGAGGATCGTGCCCTCGGTGCCCAGGAAGGTGCTGATCGCCTGTTCGAGTTGTGTGTGGAGATCCTGCGTGCCGCAGATGAACCGGACGGAGGCCATTCCGTAGCCATGCTCTTGCAGTCCGGTGGCGGCAGCCTGTCTGATGTCAGGGTGGTTGGCGAGCCCCAGATAGTTGTTGGCGCAGAGATTGAGAACCTCACCTTGTGCCAGGCGAATCTCCGCCCCCTGCGGACCGAGGATCTGCCGCTCAGATTTGTAGAGGCCTGCTGCGCGGATTTCAGCGAGTCGCTCTGAAACAGTTTTTTTGAGTGAGTGGTAGGCCATAGATCGTAGTCGCGAGACGCGCGTGCCGGACGAGACGTGCGCGAAATAGAGTGTATGCTAGTCGCGCTTTTCTCGCGTGTCCCGCCCATCGCGCGTTGGTTATGGAATCAAGACCACCTTCCCGCACTGGCCGGAATTGATCAACTCGAACCCCCGGGCGAAGTCTTTCATGGGAAACGTATGGGTGATTACCGGCTTGATATTGAGTCCAGCCTGGAAGAGACCGGTCAAGCGATACCAGGTTTTGAAGAGTCGGCGGCCAGTAATGCCGTATACGCGAATCCCCTTAAAAATGATTTCATTCGCGAGATCGCAATTGATCGGGCCGGTTGGAATGCCGAAGAGTGTCACGCGTCCGCCATTCTTCACGGCACTGAAGGCTTGATGTAATGCCGTAGGGTTCCCCGACATTTCGAGCGAGGCGTCGACGCCTTCGCCGGCGGTGATCTCACGAATGGCTGCGGCGATGCGGTCCACTGTCTCGATCTTGGCGTTGAGCGGATGATCGACGCCGACCTGTTTGGCAAGGTCCAGGCGGTACGCACTGACATCCGTGGCGATGATCATGGCGGCACCGGCCGTTCGTGCGACGGCGGCGGCGAAGAGTCCGGTCGGACCACAACCAGTGATCAAGACCGTCTGTCCGGTGAGGTCTTCGACCAAGGCGGCATCGACGGCGTTGCCGAGCGGTTCTTGGACGCAGGCGAGTTCCGGTGGAATGGCGGACGAGGTCTTCCAGAGCACAGTTTCAGGCAAGACGACGTATTCCGCGAACGACCCGTCGCGATCGACCCCGAGGATGCGGTAATTCTTGCACACATGCGCCTGTCCGGTGCGACATTGGAAGCATTGGCCACATGTGAGGTGCGACTCGGCTGCAACATAGTCCCCTATCTTGACCAATGTGACCTCGGCCCCGACCTCCACCACCTCGCCGCACATTTCATGGCCGATGATGCGCGGTGGGTGGATACGGCTGTGCGCCCAGGGATCCCAATTGTAAATATGGGCATCCGTCCCGCAGAGCGAGGTGGCTGTGACGCGGATGATCGCATCGGTGGGGCCCGGTTTCGGATCCGGTCTGTCGGTAGCGGTCAACCCTGGTTGTGCCGATGTCTTGACGAGCGCACGCATGATTCCATTGTATACCACGGGCTCGATCCCGCCTACCCTTAGCCCGCATTATTCATGAACACTTCTGCTGCAATCGCGGATTCGCCGCTGCGACGAGCCTGGACACAGTTGGCACGGCGTCCAAGCAGGCGGGCTCGCCGTTCGGTCGGTNNACCGTCATGAATAATGCGGGCTACAGGAAAAAACGGGTTGCACCAAGGTTCGCGAGATCTGTAGGATGGGATCGATGAAGGCTTTGCACCACCGAGGACTTATGCTGTTGGCGGGGATGTGTTGTGTGGCACTCTTCTGTCCCGGCCTCATCGCACCAGCGCGTTCCGCATCATCGCCACAGACGGCTTCCTCGTCCGCCCCCACGAAGCGGTGGACGCAGTTTGAGTTGAGCCAAGCGGAGTCGATGGGGGATCCGCAAACCGGCAAGCCCGTCACGCTGACGATTTTTCTTGGAGGCGTGACAGTGGGCATGACTCCGGTGGTGGCGATCTGTGAATCGATTGTGTTTCAAGCCCAAACAGTCACGCTTGAACCGGATGCAGAGTCGATGGCGTTGAAGGGGACGGTGACGCTCGAGCCGATTCCGATGAGTAGGACCTCCGTGCCACATAGGGCGGCGCGAGTCCAAGTGACGTTTGCTCGATCCCGCCATGACAAACCCGAACGGTTCATGCGGCGGGTCGTGTATGTGACCATGGGTCCGTTGGAGCCGGCCAAAGAGAATAGTGAATTGCCGCTCATTCGTCCCGAGGAGTCGCAGAGCGAAGATGTTATCTTGGATGAAGTGAAACCGGCCGTGGAGCCGGTCTCGACGGGCGCCTTAGCCGAGGAAGATCTGATCCCGTTTGCATCCCCAGGGGAGGGGAAGGCGTATTGGCAACATGTGAGCCACCTTATCAGCCGGAGTTGGGCCCGCCAGGTCCGCGGAATCCGGCGGGCGCCAAGCAGCGAAACGGTCAAGGTCCGTTTCAAGATGTTTCCCAACGGCCGCGCCCAGCTGATCGAGATTGAGAAAGGCTCCGGCGCGCGCGAGATCGACGAAGCCGATTCCGTGCTCGTCCTTGTAGCGCTTCAGCCCGGTGACGAGCTTCAGGCGCTTGTTCACGAGCTCGACCAGNNTCAATGCCCAGCCGTTCCTGCCGTTCCCCAGCGAGCTGGAGGAGAATGCGGTGGACGTGCATGTCCGGATGCGAACCGATAGCCGGGGACGGTTTCGCGATGTGCAGTCGGTCGGGAGTACGTCAAACAGCAAGTTTGATTCATCTGGGCAGCCTTCGAAGAAATAGATCGTAACCCATTCAGGCCCCGTCGACGATACGATTAACCCACGAGGAGTGATTCATGTTGAAGAGGAGAGGGCCGAGTTGGCGCGTGCTCTTGTGGCTCGGAGCGATGGCTTGGCTTCCAACAGCGGTTCACGCCGAACCAGCTCGTTGGAACATGGACCCTGAACATTCGACAATCGAGTTTCGCGTCACGCACATGGTCGTGTCGCAGACTACGGGGCGGTTCATGGACTATGCCGGGTTTATCGACATGGATGCCGAAGCCGGCACAGTGAAGGCCATTGAGGCCACGATCAAGACCGGGTCGGTGAATACGAATCACGAAAAACGGGATACTCACTTGCGGAATGCCGACTTTCTCGACGTGGAACATTATCCGACGATAACCTTCAAGATGAAGAGTTATAAGAAAACCGCAGAGGGTTATACGGCGGTGGGAGACCTCACGCTGCACGGGGTGACCAAGGAACTCACCCTGGCGGGCCACTATAACGGGGCGATGAAGGACCCCTGGGGCAATACCAGAGCCGGCTTCAGCGCGGAGGGGAAGCTCAACCGCAAAGACTTCGGTATGGTCTGGAACAAGACGTTGGATAGCGGCGGGCTCGTCGTTGGCGATGAGGTCGAGATCAGGCTTGATATTGAATGTATCAAAGCGAAATCCTAGCAAGCAGTTGAAAAAGTCCGCCAGCATCGTT
>PLBR01000238.1:0-10140 GCA_003135435.1 Nitrospira sp.
CTGCGCGCGTCCAACGAGGGGAGTCTTCGACCGCGCGTTGCGCGAGCACAGAAGATCATCAGGCTCCATCCCCTCTTATTGTTGGACAGCCGAGAGCACCCACTTCCCATCTTGGGATCGCATGAAGGTCCAAGCTTCGCCGGATTCGGTCGGGGTTTCTTCGCTGCCTTCGACAACATAATCTGGCTCTCCGCGCTGTTTCGTCAGGGACAGGTTATAGTCACGGGCACTCCAGCGAAGCCCTGCCGTCACATAGTGCGTCGCCTGTTCGGTCCAGGCTTCCAGGATCTCTGCACGGAGGAGCACCACATCGTCCACATGGTTCTCGATGTCCTGACTGCGGTTATCGGCTAGGGCGGCGCTGAAATAATTCAGCATCTCCGGCGTGACGAACCGACGTAACTCGGTCAGATCTTGTTTACTCCAGGCCGCTTGAATATCGATCAGCAGTTGCTGAAAGGCTGTCTTGTCAGCGGAGGTGATGCTATCAGCCGATATTTTTTGTCTGGTTGTGGCGGACCGCCTTGTCGGCAGATTGTCACTGGACGGGTCGCGGCCTGTGATCCCGGAAAAATCAGGAAGGGATGGTCGTTGTACTTTCAGGAAATAAAAAGTCGCCCCGGCTCCCAGAAGCAGCAGGAGGAGGAGGATCCAGGCGGAGTCGGAATCCTCGGCGGTGGTGTCGGGCACGCCGGCAGGCTCACCGGCATCATTGGTCTGCGCGCTGCTGTCCGTCGCCCCGAAGAGCATAGAGCCGATCCATGATCCGGCGACTCCAACTGCGAGACCAGCCAATAGAGGACGTTGCAGAAACGAGGGCTGCCTGGCAGGCGCTGGGCGAGCCGTTGGCGCTGGTTGCGGTGCGGCCGCCGGCTGCCTTGGTGTGGTCGACTGTTGAATCGGCTTTGCACCGTTCCATGAACCGCTGGAGTAGCCTCCGCCAGATCCGCCTCTCGCCCTCGCAAAGGATACGGCAGGGGCTCCGATCAGAGCCATCACGATGAATGCGGCCATGAGTTTCGTTGTATTCAAGACAAGCTCCCTGTGATCGGCATCGCTGGCTTATCAAGCGTCCGGCACCATCCTAGCAGCACTGTTCCCCTAAAAACGTAAGATTCGAGGATAGAAACCGGGGCGCTCTATGTTTTGCGTGTGGATGAGAAGCGTGGGCGAAGAGAGTGAGGGGAGTGGCCGAGGCTGCCATTTACTGCGCGCATCGAGCGACCGTCATCCATCTAATTGATCCTTCCAAGCTCGCTTGCTTTTTCTCGCCAGGAAGGGCACCCATGTTGGTCTAGGGTGCGGCCGTCGAACGAGGCCCTTCTCAGGGCGCGCGTTCCGGGAGCACAGGACCAACGTGGGTGCCCTTCCTTCCCCCATCCTGTTCGTGACAAGGTTTGGCCGCATCAGTATAATGCCCGGCCTATGGCTACTGTCGATCCTGCCGTGCCGAAACAACCGCTGGCCTTGCCGGATCGTACCCTCGTGGCTGCCACGGTCGAGGCGCGGCTTCCCTTTCAGGGACAATTCAAGGCGCTGACGCCCTTAGCAGGCGATGCTTCCAACCGCCGGTATTTTCGCATCGAGTTGACCAGGGGCGTTGCTCGTTCGGTGATTCTCATGCAGTTGGCCGAACCGGAGGCCTTCAAGCAATCGGAAGAAGCCGTCAGCGGGGCGGCTCATCAGGTCACCGAATTACCGTTTCTGAACATCCTCTCCCATTTATCCAAAGCCGGCGTCTCCGTTCCACGCCTCTATCACTATGATCAGGCGGGGGGGCTGCTCTATCTTGAAGATTTCGGGGACCTCACCCTGTCGGAAGCCTGTCGTGAAGCGAGTGCGACAGACCTGGAAACGCGCTATACGCAGGCCGTCGATGCCCTCGTACACATGCAATCGAAGGCCACCTCACCAGCCGATCCGAATTGTCTCGCGTTCCACCGGAGTTTCGATGTGCCGCTCCTCATGTGGGAGTTCGACCATTTTCTGGAGTATGGGATCGTGGCGAGGCAGGGGAAACCGATGTGCGCCGACGATCATCTGCCCATCCGGGGCGAATTCGAGAAAATCGCCGAATTGTTGACGGGACAACCGCGGGTTTTTGTCCACCGGGACTATCACTCGCGCAATTTGATGGTCGATGGCGAACGGCTGGGGGTCATCGACTTTCAAGATGCCTTGATGGGGCCGGCGACGTACGATCTCGCCTCGCTGCTGCGCGACGCCTATATCGAACTCGACGAGGCGCTGATCGACCGCTTGATCGATCGCTATCTCGATAGGTTGGCGACGCATCGGCAGGTGTGGACCAATCGAGAGGCCTTCCGCCGCCTGTTCGACTTCACGAGCATCCAGCGTAATCTCAAAGGGGCGGGGCGATTCGTCTATATCGATCGCGTCAAAGGCAATCCCAAGTTCCTCGCCGACATTCCTCGTCTCTTGAACTATGTCAAATGCAATCTCCAGAAGTATCCCGAGCTGGACCGGCTCCGGAAGCATCTCACTCCCTACGTGCCGGAACTGCAGTGAATGCCGTGAAAGGTGAAACGTAAAACGTGAAATGTAAGACGCCAAGTCTGGATCACCAGAAATTCAGAACCTTTCACCTTTCACCTTTTACGTTTCACGTCGTACGCCTATGAAAGCCATGATTCTCGCAGCGGGCTTAGGCACTCGCCTGAGGCCGCTCACGAACACGATTCCGAAGCCGCTCCTTCCCATTGCAGGCACGCCGCTGATCGTCTGGAATCTCTTGCTCCTGAAGCGGTATGGGTTCCACGATGTCGTGATCAATCTGCATCACCTCGGACCGATGATCGAGCAGGCGGTCGGCAACGGCTCGCGGTACGGGTTGCGGATCATCTATTCGCGCGAGCCGGTGATCTTGGGCACGGGGGGCGGCCTCAAGCAGGCGGAGCCGCATTTTTCCGGTGAGTCGGTGTTGGTACTCAACGGCGATACGCTCGTGGACCTCGATCTCGGTGCGTTGTGTGCGTTTCACCAGCAGCGCGACGCCGTGGCGACGTTGGTCCTGCGCAAAGATCCTGAGGCGGCACGGTGGGGTCTCGTGGAAATGGATTCGGACAACCGCATCGTGCGGATCACCGGGCGTGGATGCACAGATCAGGTGCCGACCCAGCCGCGCATGTTTGCCGGGATTCATGTGCTCCGTCCGCGGCTCCTGCGAGATGTGCCGAAGGGCGTGGCCTCGACCATCATCGACCCCTATGTGGCGGCGATTCAGCGGGGGGAGACGGTGCTTGGGTATGACTGTGAGGGGTACTGGTCGGACATCGGGACGCCGGAGCACTATGCGCAAGCCGAACAGGATGCAACAGCAGGGCGCATTACCCTTGCGGCAAGACAGCTACCGGCGTAGCAGGATGCTGCAAAAATCCACCAGCGTCCATGGAGCGTGACGCGCGAGAAATGCGAGAAAGGCACGATTCGAAGTTCGACGTTCGTGGTTCGAAGTTCTGGGAACCTCGAACTCTCCCCCGTCTCGCCTCGCGAGCGTGGCACAACAGGAAAACACTCCCGCAGGATGCTCAAAAAGGCCGTTCAGCAAGGCCGCAGGCGAGTCGAAACCGGAGGCGTACCCTCGGGGGCGCACGGTGCGACGAATAAGGAGCACCAAGTCTGTGCGCGCCGCCGAGTTAGTGAGGCGGCCGGGTCCCCGTTGAAGATTTCGATGAGCCGAGAACGAAGCTGGCGGACTTTTTCGGCATCCTGCTAACGCTAATCCGGCTCCTCTTTCACCTTCTGTTGCTTAATCAAGCGGGCCAGATATGTGCGTTGGAGCTTGAGGTGGTCTGCTGCTTTTGTCCGATTGCCTTCCGCTTCCTCGATGGCTCGCTCGATGACGTAGCGGCTATGTTGTTCCATCGACTCATGGTACGGGAGTGAGAGATAGGGGGGGCGTTCGCCTGGCGAGCTGCGGCCCATGGCATCCAACGACAGCATGTCCGGTTCGATGGTGTCCGACTGGTTCAAGACGACGGCCCGTGCGACGACGTTGTCCAATTCGCGAATGTTTCCCGGCCAACGGTACCGAGTCATGGCTTCCATGGCCGCGGGGCTGAACATCATGCCGGGACGTTTCGCCTCCCTGGCATGTCGGTTCAAGAAAAACTTGGCCAGGGCAGGGAGGTCATCGGGCCGTTCGCGGAGGGGGGCAGGGTCAGGCTGATGACGTTCAAACGGAAAAAGAGATCCTCGCGAAACTCACCGGTCTTCACCGCCTGTCGGAGATCCTTGTTCGTGGCGGCGATGATCCGTATGTTGATCGACACGAGGCGTGTGCCTCCGACTCGATGAAATTCCCTGTCCTGGAGCACGCGCAACAGTTTGGCTTGCAGCGGGAGCGACATGTCTCCGATCTCGTCCAGGAAGATCGTGCCTCCATCCGCCATCTCCAGTTTGCCCTTTTGCATGCGATCCGCGCCGGTGAAGGCGCCGCGTTCATGTCCGAAGAGTTCGTTCTCGAGCAGCGTTTCCGTGAGGGCGACACAGTTGATGACCACCAGCGGCATGGCCTGACGCGGACTCCACTGGTGGATGGAACGGGCGAAGAGTTCCTTGCCTGTGCCGCTTTCACCAAGCAGTAACACGCTGGCATCGGACTTGGCGGCGCGTTGGGCTGACTCCATCACCGCACGGATTTTCGTGCTCATGCCCACAATCGAGGCGTAGCGGCTGTCGACTTCGGACTTGAGACAGGCCACCTGCCGTTTGAGCGTGTTTCGCTCCAAGGCCTTGCTGATCACGATGAGGAGGTGGTCTTTGTCCAGCGGCTTGGTCAGAAAATCGTAGGCGCCGGTTTTGATGGCCTCGACAGCGGCGTCGATCGAGGCATGGGCGGTCATGACGATCACCGGGAGATCCTCGGCTGGTCTGACCTTCGGGAGTCGCTTGAGGACCTCAAGGCCGGTCAGGCGTGGCATATCCAGATCGAGCAACATGAGGTGCGGAGCTTGTTGTTCGACCAGCTCGAGCGCCTCTATCCCGTCCTTCGCGATCACGGTTCCATAATCGGAGGCTTGCAGACGATCCTCCAGCATCGTGGCAATATCAGGATCGTCGTCGACAATGAGGATTTTGGCCTTCATCAGAGCTCCGTGTGGCTGCCGATGCAGCCTTCGGTCAACGGTCATTAGTCAAAGGTTAATGGTGAAGTCATAGGACGAGGCTTGCCCGTTTCCCATTGACCAATGACGGTTGACCATTGACCTACTCACTCTCCATCACATTCATCACCAAACCAGTCAGCGGCTTCGGGAAAAAATACGTGGACTTATGCGGCATGCGTTCTCCCGCTGTCGCGACAGCTTGCACTTCGCTGACCTTGGTGGGATTGAGAAGCAAGGCTCCCGTGCCAGTCCCGCGCGCCACCCAATCCAAGGCTTCATGATCATCCTTTGTATAGAGGATGGCCTCCTGTTCCTGTTGTGTAGGACAGAGCGTCGCGACGACGAGTTGTTGGAGCAGCGACACGTCGAGCTTGGTGCGAGGGGAGGCTTGCGCTGGCGGACGATGGGCTGGTCTCAAGCTCAGTGTGACGTAGCGGCTGTCTCCTTTCAACGCCAGCCCGAACACCGGCACGGTTCGTCCATTCGTCCGCATCGCCTCGATGAACTTCGCGCGCGTGGCTGCTTGTGTGGCCGCCGTGAACGGAAATCCCTGCAGGTCAAATGTGGTGCCTAGTAATGATTGCACACGGTCATAAGAAGGCAGCACTGTGGTCGTGACCCGATGCGTCGGGAGTACGGTTAAGCCCGGGTCTTCGAGGGCGGTCAACAGCATCAGCACCGCGTCGTACGACTGCTGGCCGTCAGGCGACCCAGCTTGCTGACGACGGAGTGTCTGATAGTTCAACGCGGTCTCGTAGCGATGGTGGCCGTCCGCGATAAACAACGGATTGCTGCGCAAGGTGTCGACCGCGTGCTTCAATACGCCTGGATCCGCCACAGCCCAGAGTTGCTGACGGAACCCCACATCATCGCGAAAGTCGATCGGGGCAGGTTCCCCCTTGATTGCCCCTTCCAGCAGGCCCATCACCGCTCCTTGAGGGTCGGAGTAGAGCGACCAAATGGGGCTGAAGTTCGTCTTGCAGGCTTCGAGTAGATTCAGCCGATCTGTTTTGGCGGCCGAGCGTGTATTCTCGTGCGGGTAGATATGCCCAGAATCGAGCGCTTCCAGTTTTACGGTGGCGAGAAGGCCCTTGAGAATTTTTGCCGGCGAGCCTGACGGAGCATAGGGCGATGTGTATTCGATCGTATGGTAGTAGAGGGTCGGCTGCGCGTCGCGTTTCAGTGCCCCGCTCATAAGCCAGTCGCGAAGGGTCGATGCGGCGCGGGTGTATCGATTATGAGTGGGACTGTCGCCGGGTTGATCGAGCCCCAATTCGAGTCGAATGATGTTCTGTGGATGGCGATCGTACAAGGTCTTCTGCCCGGCCGCATCGATGATGTCGTAGGGCGGTGCCACGACCTGTTTGATATCTCCGACAACCGTCGTATCGTACCGCATGCCATGAAACGGAATGATCGTCGACATCGAAAATCCTCTACTCCATAAGTGGTTGGGGCCGTTGCGGCGCAACGATCCGAGGGGTGGAACCTTTCCCGCTGCGCGGTGCCTTCCGACGCCCCGGAGGCGTGGAACACGCAGAAGAAAGGCTATCGGTCGCGGGTAACCATATAGTCGGCGGTCACCGAGAGGGCTCGTTTGGCCGTACTGTCTTCGAACTGGTCGAGATCTCGTTGGGCCGCGGCGACGTAGGATCGTGCGCGATCCATGGCATAGGTAATCGAGCCCAATTCTTCCATCAAGCGAATGAACCGACCGAGGTCTTCCTCTGTCAGGGTCCTGGTTTCCATGCGGTCGATGATCATCTGCCGGTCCTGTTCCGAACAATGATGCAGCAGATGTAACAGCGGCAGCGTGGCCTTGCCTTCGCGGAGGTCCTGCCCCAGTGTTTTGCCCAAGTGTTCGCCATTGGCGGTGTAGTCGAGCGTATCGTCGGCCACTTGGAAGGCGATCCCAAGATGTTGGCCGAACCGGAAGAGCGCATCCTGCTGGGCCTCTGAGGCGTCCGCGAGAATGGCGCCCATGCGACAAGAGGCGGCAATCAAGCCGGCCGTTTTGTGTTCGACAATCTTTAGATACTCCGCCTCCGACATGGAGGGGTTGCCGTTGTAATAGAGCTGAAGCACTTCGCCCTCCGCCATTTTCTTGCAGGCCTCGCCGAGCACTTCGTTGATCCCATGGTTCCGGAACTCGACGACCCGGCAGAAGGCTTGGGAGTAGAGATAGTCGCCGACGAGGATACTGATCTGGTTGCCCCAGACTTTTCGGGCGGCTCGCGTGCCTCGGCGGATATCGGCATCGTCGACCACATCGTCGTGGAGCAGGGACGCGGTATGAATGAACTCCACCAGACTAGCGAGTTGGTGATGATCGCGACCGGTATAGCCGCAGAGCCGGGCAGAGAGCAGTAGCAAAAAAGGTCGGATTCTTTTTCCGCCGCTGTTCAGGATGTGGGCGGCGACGGTATTGACGAGTGTCACGCTGGAATCGAGGTTCGTCCGGGCCTGGCGTTCCATTCCCTCCAAATCATCACGGTACGCCTCCCAGACGTCCGCCATGTTGTTGATCGTGGAGGTGATTGGGCCTTGAGGCATGCGGCGGATGGTAGGGCAGAGGAGGAAACAAAGTCAAGCCAATCACCCCTTTGGGGGGCGGGCCGGCATGGGTCATCTGTACGAGAGACAATCTTGACAGAAGAATCGTGCTTCTATTAAGGTAAGCAGAGCGGATACGCACGGAATTCGCCTTGTGAGTGAGGGGGTTATCCATCCCAGTTGCCTCTGTGGTGTAGCCTCCGTCCAGCTGCATACACGCCTACATTTTTAACGAGATACGAACGATGAGCATCCCTGGGCTTCCACCGAAGCAAGGCCTCTACGACCCTGAACAGGAGAAAGACTCCTGTGGGATCGGTTTTGTCGTCAACATCAAAGGCCAGAAATCCCATACCATTGTTCAGCAAGGGCTTCAGATTCTTGAGAGCCTGAGTCACCGAGGGGCGCAGGGTTGTGACTCTTGCACGGGAGACGGCGCCGGAATTCTGCTTCAAGTACCGCACGAGTTCCTCAAGCGTGCGGCCGGCGATGCGGGGGTTTTCCTGCCCAATGCCGGGGAGTATGGCGTCGGGATGGTGTTTCTCCCGCCCCAGGCCGATGCGCGACAACAGTGTGAGGCACTGTTTACTAGAATTATCAGCGAAGAGGGCGCTCGGCTTCTTGGCTGGCGCGATGTGCCGGTCAAGAGCGATGCGATTGGCATTGTGGCGCGCAGCACCGAGCCGTACATGCGGCAAGTGTTCATTGCCCGTGATGTCCTCAATGAAGGGCAGTTTGAACGCAAGCTCTATGTCATTCGCAAGCGGGTGGAACACGCTGTCCGCGAATCGGCCATTCAGGGGCGTCATTACTTCTACATCTCAAGCCTGTCGGCGAACACCATCGTGTACAAGGGGCTATTGCTCCCGGATCAGATGTCTGCGTACTACCAGGACTTGAAGGATGAGCGCCTGACGAGCGCGCTCGCCCTCGTGCACTCTCGCTTCAGTACGAACACGTTCCCCACCTGGCCGCTGGCACATCCCTATCGCTACATTTGCCATAACGGCGAGATCAATACGCTCAAAGGCAACGTGAATTGGATGCGCGCCCGGCAAGGCCGGCTCAACTCCGAACTGTTCGGCCAGGATTTGGCCAAGCTCTATCCGATCGTCTCCGAGCAACAGAGCGACTCCGCCTGTCTGGACAATGCCGTGGAATTTCTGACCATGGGAGGCCGCTCGCTCCCACACGTGATGATGATGCTGATTCCTGAACCCTGGGTCGCGAATCCACAAATGGATCTCGATCGGCGGGGGTTCTATGAGTACCACGCGGCGATGCAGGAACCCTGGGATGGTCCGGCGGCGGTCTGTTTCACCGATGGCAAGTTCATCGGCGCCACGCTCGATCGCAACGGGCTGCGTCCCTGTCGCTATCAAGTGACGACGGATGGCCTGGTGATTTTGGCCTCGGAAGCGGGTGTGCTGCCGATGGATGTCCGGAAGATCAGGCAGAAGGGGCGCCTCATGCCGGGCCGGATGTTCATGGTCGATACCGTGCAAGGGCGCATCATCGATGACGAGGAAGTGAAGGCCGAGATCGTGAGCCGCAAGCCCTACCGGTCCTGGGTCACCCAATTTCGGATTTCGCTCGACGAGTTGCCCGATCCCAGCAATGTGCCGCAGCCGGACCACGCCACGATCCGCCAGCGCCAACAGGCCTTTGGCTACACGGTCGAAGAGTTGAAGATGGTCGTCATGCCCATGGTGATGGAGGGGCAGGAAGCGATCTCTTCGATGGGCACGGATACGCCGTTGGCGGTGCTATCTGATCGGCCGCAACTGCTCTTCAAGTATTTCAAGCAGCTGTTTGCCCAGGTGACCAATCCGCCGATCGATCCGATCCGCGAAGAACTGGTCATGTCGCTGACGACCAGCATCGGACCCAAGCCGAATCTGATGGATGAGCATCCGGAGTCCTGTCGCCGCATCCGGGTCATACAGCCGATTCTGACGAATGCCAATCTCCAAAAGATTCGCGAGATCGCTGATCCGCATTTTAAGAGCAAGACGCTCAAAATGCTTTTCAGGGTGGCTGAGGGGCCTGAGGGGCTCGGGGCAGCAGTGGATGATCTCTGTCGGCAGGCATCCCAGGCTATTAAAGAAGGCTACAAGTTTCTGATCCTGAGCGATCGCGGTGTCAACGAAGACTGGGCGCCGATTCCGAGCCTCCTTGGTATCGCGTCCGTCCACCACCACCTTGTGCGAGACTGTACGAGGACCGAAGTCGGCCTCATTGTGGAAACCGGCGAGCCACGCGATGTGCACCACTTTGCCTGTTTGATCGGCTATGGAGCCGGGAGCGTGAATCCGTACCTCGCCTTCGAGTCAATCGTGGACATGGATCGCGATGGCTACTTCCCTGAGGGGTTGGACGCGCAGACCGCGGAAGGCAAGTTCATCAAGGCCGTCAATAAGGGGCTGCTCAAGATCTTCTCGAAGATGGGCATCTCGAC
>PLBR01000238.1:10157-22499 GCA_003135435.1 Nitrospira sp.
GCGAGCATCACAACTGGAATCCGGACACGATTTATAAGCTGCAGCGCGCGACGAGGGCCAACGATTCGAAGACCTTCGCCGAGTTTTCCCAGCTCGTGAACGACGAGAGCCGGCGGCGCTCTAATCTGCGCGGGCTGCTCGAGTTCAAGTTCCTGCCGGAACCGATTCCTGTCGAGGACGTGGAATCGGCGAAGGATATCGTCAAACGGTTCACGACGGGCGCCATGTCCTTCGGCTCGATNNCGCTTCGCCACCGGCGCCATGTCCTTCGGCTCGATCAGCAAGGAAGCGCACGAGACGCTGGCCATCGCGATGAATCGCCTGGGGGCCAAGAGCAACACGGGCGAGGGCGGGGAAGACCCCGAGCGGTTCACGCCGCTGCCCAACGGCGATTCGAAGAACAGCTATATCAAGCAGGTGGCCTCGGCACGATTCGGCGTCACGAGTCACTACTTGGTGAATGCGAAAGAACTGCAGATCAAGATGGCGCAGGGGGCGAAGCCGGGCGAGGGCGGGCAGTTGCCAGGGCATAAAGTCGATGAGAACATCGCGCGGCTGCGCTATGCCACGCCCGGGGTGCAGCTCATTTCGCCGCCGCCGCACCACGACATCTATTCCATCGAAGATCTGGCGCAGCTGATTTTTGATTTGAAAAACTCCAGTCCGGACGCGGCGGTGTCTGTGAAGCTCGTGTCGGAAGTGGGCGTTGGCACGATTGCGGCCGGGGTGGCGAAAGCCCATGCGGACAAGGTGCTCATCAGTGGCGACTCCGGCGGCACCGGCGCGTCCCCGCTCTCCTCCATCAAGCATGCGGGGGTCCCTTGGGAATTGGGCCTGGCTGAAACGCATCAAACGTTGGTGCTGAACGATCTGCGGGGTCGTATCCGGGTGGAGACAGACGGGCAGATGAAAACCGGGCGCGACGTGGCAATCGCCACCTTGTTGGGCGCCGAGGAGTTCGGGTTTGCGACCGCGCCCTTGATCGTCGAAGGCTGCATCATGATGCGCAANNTGCATCATGATGCGGAAATGCCACCTCAATACTTGTCCCGTCGGCATTGCGACACAGGACCCGGCCTTGCGAAAGAAATTTGCCGGGCAGCCGGAACATATCGTGAATTTCTTTTTCTTCGTCGCGGAGGAGCTGCGCCAGATCATGGCCAAGCTGGGCTTCCGGACGATCAACGAGATGGTCGGGCGTGTGGATAAATTGAAAATACACAAAGCCGTCGACCACTGGAAGGCCAGGGGGCTGGATCTTACCCCGCTCTTACACGCACCGGATGTGGGGCCGGAGATTGCCCGCTATTGTGTGCAGAAGCAGGACCACGGTCTCGCGGACGTGCTCGATAACAAGCTGATCGAACTCTGCAAGCCGGCGTTGGAGAAGAAAGAGAAGGTTACGCTCGATCTGCCGATTCGCAATGTGAACCGCACGGTCGGCACGATGCTCTCCAGCCGTGTGGCGAGAAAGTACGGGCTTGAGGGATTGCCGGAGGACACCATCACGATCAAGTTTTCAGGTTCCGCTGGACAGTCGTTCGGCGCATTCCTGTCCCGTGGAATCACGCTCATCCTCGAAGGCGAGTCGAACGACTATCTGGGCAAAGGACTGTCCGGCGGGAAGATCATTGTATTCCCGCCGAAGCAGGCGATCTATTCGCCAGAAGAGACGATTCTCATCGGAAATACCTCGCTCTATGGCGGAACGCAAGGTGAAGCCTATTGCTATGGTATGGCGGGNNCTGCGAGTACATGACCGGCGGGGTGGTCGTCGTATTGGGGCAGACGGGACGAAACTTTGCGGCCGGCATGTCGGGCGGCGTGGCGTATGTGCTGAACGAACTGGACAAATTCCAATCTCGCTGCAACCTCGGCATGGTGGAATTGGAAAAGGTGACGACGGCGGGCGACAAGAAGACGCTGCATCAGATGATCACGTCTCACTTCATGCATACCGGCAGCCGGAATGCGAAGCGTATCCTCGATAGCTGGGAGTCGATGCTGCCAAAGTTTGAGAAGGTGATGCCGGTGGACTATAAACGCGTGTTGGAAGAACGGAAGAAGAAAGCTGCCGCGATCAAGTAAGGAGTAAAGGGATAAATGGGATAGCGGAGAGGGTCAACTCTCTGTGTTTTGGTCGAAAGCTGAGCACTGATACCTGAGAGCTGAAAGCTACAAGAAATGGGTGATCCCAAAGGTTTCATGAAATACGCCCGCGAGGGCCCCAAGCGGAAGCCGGTCGAGCTGCGCGTGCTCGATTGGAAGGAGATGTATGAGCCCATCTCCGAAGACAAGCTCAAGATGCAGGGCGCCCGCTGCATGGAGTGCGGCGTGCCCTTTTGCCACAGCGGCTGCCCGCTCGGGAACCTGATCCCCGACTGGAACGANNAATTTCCCTGAGTTTACCGGCCGGCTCTGTCCAGCGCCCTGTGAAGGGGCTTGCGTGCTTGGCATCAACGAAGACCCGGTTTCCATTCGGATCATCGAGTGGAACATCATCGACCGTGGCTTCAATGAAGGTTTGGTCGAGCCGATCCTGCCCGTCACCAACACGGGGAAGACCGTCGCGATCGTCGGATCAGGACCGGCGGGCTTGGCCGCCGCGCAGCAGCTCGGGCGCGCCGGCCATAGCGTCACCCTCTTTGAGAAGGCCAATCGCATCGGCGGCCTGCTGCGTTACGGCATCCCAGATTTTAAAATGGAAAAGTGGGTCATTGACCGGCGGCTGGAACAGATGAAAGTCGAAGGGGTCGAGTTCAAGACCGGTGTGACGATTGGAAAAGACATCACTGGTGAACAGTTGCGAGCGCAGTTCGATGCGGTCGGCCTCACCATGGGCGCCGAGCAAGCCCGCGAGTTGCCGATTCCAGGCCGCGAACTCAAGGGCGTGCATCTCGCGATGGACTATCTCACGCAGCAGAATAAGCGGACGGCCGGCATTCCGGTCACAGACGAGCCGATCACCGCCAAGGGGAAGCGAGTCGTCATCATAGGCGGCGGCGACACAGGCTCAGATTGTTTGGGGACGACGCACCGGCAGGGCTGCATCGAAGCGCATCAGTTTGAATTACTGCCGGAACCGCCACCGGCCCGGGCTGGTTCGACACCCTGGCCCCTCTGGCCCATGCAGCTTCGCACTTCGCACGCACATGAGGAGGGCTGTGATAGACAGTGGAGTATCTCGACCACGAAGTTCACCGGCCACAATGGCCAGGTGACGAAGCTCCACGCCAATCGGGTGAAGTTCGAGAACGGCAAGTTCACTGCAATTTCAAACAGCGACTTCGAAATGGATGCGGATCTGATCCTGCTCGCGATGGGCTTCACCGGTCCGGTGAAGAACGGCCTCCTCGACAGCCTCGGCGTGAAGTACGACACACGCGGCGCGGTGTCGGTGGATGAGCACTTCATGACCAACCTCGACGGCGTCTTTGCCGGCGGCGATACCAAACGTGGCGCCTCGCTCATCGTCTGGGCCATTGCCGAAGGGAGGAACATGGCGGCAGGGGTCGATAAGTATCTAAAGGCCGGTAAGTCTGCTAAGTCAAGTCGCTAAGCTCTCTTCAGAAGCGCTGTTTCCGATTCTCGTAATTCTCAGTACGTCCAATGTCTAACCAAGTTTGTCCAAGAAGTCCCAAAGCCCTCCTCGGTGGCATCGCCCACTTGGGGCGGTTTATTGACAAGATTCGTTTGCGGCATGCGGGTAAGATTCAGGACTATAACTACATCACGGTGGGGTTCGATAAGCACCTAGTCGATTTCTTACAGGTCGATCCGAAGGCGTTTGAACAGCGGGTGTTGGCCGGCGGAACGGATGAGGAATTGCTCGTCTGGGTGAAGGCCAACAGTCGAAAACCGTCTGACCAAGAGATTGCGCAATGGAGCCAGGGCCTTCTGTCCTCCGGTCCAAAAGACGATGCGGCGCGGCAACGGTTTCAGGGGCGAGTTCAAGCCATCGCGACAAAGCGCGGCGTGCCGTTGAGTTCCCTTCCTTCCGTCTCCACCTGGGCCGGTGTCATTGATCTCGATGAAGAGCGGCTGTAGCCGATCCTGGCGCTGAGGCGGGATGGAGGGAAAACCAGCCGTTCTGCCACAGTCTCCGTCTGCGCCAGCCTGAAAGCAGGGCGTCACCTCCCTTTCCCCTGTATAAACGTAGCGCTTTACCGATATGACTAGGGCATTGGGTTTGCGTGAGAGTCATCCGGAGTGAGGTAGGCGAACCTCACTGTGATCAGAGAAACTTAACCATGGGAGGATCGACATGATCAGAACCGTATCGACGTTCACGGCAGCCGCAGTCCTATTGGCATTCAGTAGTGCATTGGCACAAGCGCCACCACCAGCTCCTGCGCCAGCTCCCGCACCGGCCCCGGCGGCCACGGCTCCGGCCCCAGCTCTGGCTGCGGAAGCGCCGAAGACTGAGAGTAAGAAAGAAATGAAGGGGGAACATAAAGGCAAAGGCAAACACCGGGACAAGCATGAGGGTGGCGACAAACACGAGAAAGACTAACCGATAGCGTCACGCGGGCAACATACGCTCGAAACAAGGCGGTCGGTCCTTACGGGCCGGCCGCCTTCGTGTTTTTGGGAATGTGAAGGAGATTGCGAGGAAACCATTTCGGCGCTTCAACTCTGAACATCGAACTTCGGATCGCGCCTTTCTCGCGTTTCACGAGATACGGACGTTCCGCTATGGAAAGGGTTTCTGTGTCAGAAAAGATTAGCAGGCTGTGGAAGAACTATGAATGCACGCTACTAGGTCACTGATTTTCACGTCTGAAACAACAGGAGAAAACCGCGCAGGATGCTCAAAAAGGCCGTTCAGCAAGGCCGCAGCGAGTGAAGACCGGAGGCGTACCCTCTGGGGTACGTTGAGGATCTGAACGATGCGAGAACGATGCTGACGGACTTTTTCAGCATCCATTAGGAGCCGAAGGCGCTCAGCGTCATTGTCGCGCAATCAGGACGGGCGGGTGTTTCCGTCGGTGGGAGGGCTTCTAGAAGATTTGTGACTCGTTCACGGTCTCCCTGACTGTACCGAAGAAACTCCACTCCGAAGTGGCCGTCCTTACACCAGCGAACCACCGATACTTCCACGGCCAGAGGGGTTCGTTCCTGAGTAACAGCAATCTGCAGCGCGAGATAGGCGCCCGCATTCAGCGCGACGTCGCTACGCATCTTGCAACCCGTGGGCGAGAGGTCGAGCAAGATCCCCTCTCCGGCACAGGTATCGCTTTGGATACTCGCAGGGTAGCCGACTGGAACTCGAAGGCGACATCGTGGGTGCATCGTCATATCTCCTCTTGCATGCCTACAGTGCGCATCGGAAAAGGCGAGGAAAACTTGATCCACGGGCAACGGACGTGAGCGATGAGACACAAGCTGCCGGGCTGCTGGGCGTTTTCCCCGAGGAAGGGTGGGGAATGCGTTCTTGATGGCCAGTCTGATGCCAGGGGGTTTGCCAGGGAAGAAAGAGAGGGCCTTAATCCCAGGAAAGGCGGCCGGCTCCTCGTGAGCCGGGCGTTTTCTTGTTCTCTGGAAGGGCTAGGAGACATGGTTGCCAGATGTCAGGCAAGTGGCCGAGAGGATTCTGCGGCGACTTTGTTCAGGAGTTTCTTTACTTCAACGTGGGAGAAGATGACGTCGGGCTCCCGCTGAAGGGCTTCGTAGTAACTCCGTCCGAAACCGTCTCCTTCCTCCGAAGGACGGATAAGGCCTCGGGCTTCTATCAGAAAGTGCTCCATCTCAACAAGCGAGAGCTCGGACTCGTCATCCAAGAGTTCATCGATACGAATCACCAGTTGAGATAAGGGGTGAAGCCAGGTAAACCAAGGATCGTTCAACACCAACTGCAGCAGTTGGCTGGTTGACGCGACACGGCCATTGATGCGTTCGTAGGTCACTTGCTCTGCGAGAATCAGGGCCTTATGGAGACCCAAGAGGCTGCCCCGCACGTCGAGGAGCCTCTTGCGGAGAGGGCAGGATTTCCTGGTCGAGGTCTTCTGCGATACAGCTGCCATAAAATAACTTTAGCAGGTTTTTTGAAAAAATGGTGATCTCTAGAACTCAGTCGGGAGGTCGATACCCGTGAAGCGTATCTCGTTATTCGCGCGGGACTCGCGGGACATGCACGAAAAGCGGGACGGGTCGGAAGTTTCATCTTCGCGAGTCACGCCTGTCGCGCACGTCTTGCTTGTCTCGCTCACGATTCACGAACGACGGACGAAGAGGGCGGCCTTTGTGAACAGCCTGCGGGCGAAGAAGGGGATCGGGTAAGAAGCGGAGTGGCTTGCTCCGGATGGAGTTACGCTGCTTCTGCCAGCAGGACGCGCGTGATCCGAAAATGGGCAAGCACCACATCAGGGGCTCGCTGGAGCGCCTCGTAGTATGCACGCTCGAATCCGTCGCCCTCAATCGACGGGCGGGTTACGGTGCGCACCTCGGCCACAAGGTGTTCGATGTTTTCATGGGTGATGTCAAACGCCTCGTCGTCCAGGAGTTGCTCGATCCGTAGCAGCAGATCCAACATGGGGTAGAGCCATGTGAACCAGGGATCG
This sequence comes from Nitrospira sp., assembly GCA_003135435.1. Classification (GTDB taxonomy): domain Bacteria; phylum Nitrospirota; class Nitrospiria; order Nitrospirales; family Nitrospiraceae; genus Palsa-1315. The sequence continues at coordinate 16,718 of PLBR01000238.1, forward strand.
TTGAGCACCAACCGGAGGAGTTCGTCCGTCGAGCCGACGCGGCCGTGGATGCGTTCGTAGGTGAGTCGCTCCGCTCCAATCAACGCGCTATAGAGAGATAAGAGTTTCTGGTGCACCTCCAGCATGGTGCGGCGTAGAGGATCGGTGTGGGTCATCGGTCTGGATGGTGACGACGTCGCCATATAGTAAGTGTAGCAGGGCCATCGCGCAATGGGAGTTGCAACGTCGATGCGGGAGGGCTGTGCTATCCCTCGAAACAGACTACGACTATGGTCCGCACGTGTGGGACAAACCCGGTCTGTCTGGTTATCTGGTCTGTCTGGTCCATCTGGTTAGTTTCGTGCAACCAAACAAACCAGACAGACCGAACAGACCAAATGAACAAAACGGGCTAGTGCCCCACCCGAGTGGCGAACTGCGCAAACAGCTCCCCCGTAAGGTAGCCGGTATTGGTTGGGTCGATGACATCCTTGCGGCGAAGATAGTCGTTGAGGATTCGGCCATCGGCGGTTTTGTGCACGTGGGGCAGGCCGAGATTCATGTGGTAGCGTTCGACGGCGCCGGCTACGCGACTGATGAAGACCACGGTGCCATCCGGCTCCTGCCGTTCGACGATCCCGACATGCGTCAGCGGGTCGTTCACCTTGCCATCCCTGTTGAAGTCCCACGTGTTGTCGAAAAACACGAGATCGCCTGGGTGGACAACCGGTCCCTGATGGAACGTACCCTGTTCTCGTATGTGCGCATGGATGAGCCGGACGCCATTGGCTTCAGGATCGTTCGCGCTACTGTTGTACAGATCGATGCCGTGCTTGAGGAAGATGGCTCGGGTGACACCGGCGCAGTCGTAGGCGATGTGCCGGCCCTTGCTCTCAATCGTGTTGGCGCCTACGAGCTTGGCCGCTGTCCGCACAATCGCGGCTCGGCTCGGGCCGAGTTCGGCAGAGCGGCAACAGGGGCGCGCCTCCGGTGCTGATGCGCGAGGACGTTCGGCCGGTTGCGTGGCACAGCCCACGAGCGTCACGCTTGCGATAGTTGCGATGATAAAGAGGAATCGCATTGGCCTCACCGTACGTTGACGAACCGGCCTTGCGCCGTCTCCCGGAGCTGATCGATGTCTTCACGTCGGGTGACGGAGAGTGGCACAGTGCTAGTCAATTCTTCAATCAACAGGTCGGTCGTCAGCGGCGTTTTCTGATGGAGGGCGCGGTAGAGTGCCGCGACCACAGCCTGTTCGATTTCCGAGCCGCTGAAGCCATCGCTGGCGCTGACGATCTTGACCACATCGAATTTAGTGCAGTCCTGCTTGCGGAGACCAAGGTGTATCTTCCAGATGACTTCTCGTTCCCCGTCGTCCGGTAGGTCCACGAAAAAGATTTCATCGAACCGGCCTTTGCGAAGGAGTTCGGGAGGAAGCAACGACAGATTGTTGGCCGTCGCCACGACGAAGACCTCTTGCTTCTTCTCTTGAAGCCACGTGAGGAATGCGCCGAACAGCCGGCGGCTCAAGCCTGCATCGGCCTCGCCGCTTCCACCTCCCGCGGCCATCGCCTTCTCGATTTCATCAATCCAGAGGACGATGGGCGAAAGCGACTCAGCCATCTCGATCGCCTTGCGGAAGTTCTTCTCTGACTCGCCGACGAATTTATCGAACAACCGGCCTGCGTCGAGCTTGAGGAGCGGAAGTTGCCATTCCCGTGCGATGGCCTTCGCGGCCAGCGATTTGCCGCAGCCTGGCACGCCCACGAGCATGATTCCCCTGGGGGGCGTGAGATTGAGCGCTTTGGCTTCTGCGGTAAAACCGACTTTTGCACGTTCCAGCCAGGATTTCAGATTGGCGAATCCGCCCAACTCAAACCGGTTGTCTTCGAGCGGGTAGTATTCGAGCAGGCCGCCATCCTTGATCGCCTGCACCTTGCGCTTCAGAATTTTCTGCACGTCGTCGGCGGAGAGCGCACCGTCTTCGACGACGCATTGCGTGATGACTTGCCGAGCCTGATGGAGCGTCAGCCCCTGTAAGGCGCGGAGGATGGCGTCACGCTCGTCTGCCGAAGGGCCCTGGTTTGTCGCTGTGGAGTTGCTGATGGAGCTGAGAATGCTTTGCACGACGGTGGTCGACCGTGGGCGACGAGGCAAGGTTCTGGGGCCGAGCGACTGCAAGACGCTCTGGAGCATGGATTGGAGTTCGTTTCGATCCGGCAACTGTAAGTATAGCCGGACAACGATCTTTTCGATATCGAGCGGCAGGGTAATGGGATGACCTGTAAGCACGCAGGTGGCACGCGTGCGGTCGTAGATTGCCGCGACTTCTCGGAGCTGGCGGGCGACTGCTGCATCTTGTAAATGCGGCGCGAGATCCTTGAGCCAGAAGACCGCCTCCACCGTCAGGCCTTGCAGATGTTGGAGGACAGCCAGAGGTGTAGCTGTCATTCTGCTGAGTGTCGGTGCGTCGTCGGTACGGGTGAGTCCTCTGGTGACAGACCATTCGAACAGCGGCATGCGTTCCTGGGCAGCCACTGATTGCAGTAACGCCAGTACCCGCTCCTCCTCCACCGTCTCGATGACGATCAGCGGGTGGCAGGAGCGAATGAGGGTGCGGAGATCGTGCACACTGGTTGACAGAGTCATAGGAGGGAAATGCTAGCACGAGGCTCGTGCCCCACCAAGGAAAGGGAGCTTTGTTGCTGGCTAGGGGGCTGTGGAGGTTGATGATTTCGCACAGCGAAAGCCGATGGTTGCGGAGCGCTGGTCCGGTGCTGAGCCGCCTCGGGTCGCCGTTCGGAGCATGATCTGGTTACTCTTCCACGAGCCACCACGGACGCTCTTGTAGCGCCCGCTGGTCGGGCCCGGCGGATTGCGCTCCGGCATATAGGCGTAGTAGTCGAATCCGAACCAGTCCTGCACCCATTCGGCGACGTTTCCCGCCATATGGTGGAGGCCATAGGGACTCTTGCCGGCCTCATGCGAATCCACTGCCGCGAGAATAGGGATCTCATGGACGTGGTGCTGGCCGAACATGGCGAGTGCGGGGTTGGGGGCGGTTGTACCCCAGGGGAATAGACCGCCTTCGGATCCTCGCGCCGCTTTTTCCCATTCAGCCTCAGTCGGAAGCCGTGTGCTCTTTGCCAGGCACAGATCTTTCGCCTCGGCCCACGTGACATAGAGCGCGGGCCATCGGGTCAGAGTCTGGTCCGAGACGGAGTGGATCGTGATCACGTGCCAGATCAGCTTCTGCAGCTCGTCCGATGGATGGAGCTTCTGCTGTCGTAAGAAGGCCAGGTATTCCCCGAGGCTCACTTCATCGCGATCCATCTCATAGGTATCCATCCAGACTCGATGTTGGGGCAGTTCCGTATCATCGAACTGTGTCCAGTTTCCATAGGGATCGTCATCCACTCGCTTGCTGCCGAGCAAGAACGGGCCAGCTGGGATGGTGACCATCGGTGACGGCTGGGCCAGCCCCGCGATCCCGGTCAAATGGCGGGCCAGATCCGGTGAGGGCCTAGATCCAGCCCTCGCGTCTTGTAGGCTTCCCATGATGATAAGGAGGGAGAGAGCGGTTGCGGGCCATGCGCAATAACGCCGCATCAGGTCTTGCTGGGGGAGGCCAGGGCCTTGTCGATTTCCCGGATGAGGCTCCGTTCGATTTCCGCGACCTCCTCCGCGCTCACGCTGAGGATGCGTCCACCCTGGGCCAGTTTTTCGAAGTCGGCCTTGACGCTGAGCCTGGTGACATTCGAGGGTAGTGCGTGAAGTGACAGCACGTATTGATTCCGTGAGCCGGCGACTTCAAGCGAGGCAGGGGGGGAGACTTTCCGCTCCGTCACGTAGACCGCTTTCTGATCGGTCTTGATACTGACTTTGATGTGGTACCCATTGCGGCTGAGGGCGTCCTCCGCAATCTTGGCGACGCTGCTCAAGGGGCGGGGGATGTCTTCAGTCTGGGTCCCTTTCTCCTCGACATAGATATTCTGCGCCGCTTGAGCCGCGACAGTTTTTTGGACGTCGGCACTCAGCTTTCTTGTCTGGGCTGCTTGTATTGCCAGATTGTCGGCGGCGGTTTTGGCGTCAGCCTTGGCGCTCTCGGCCGATTTCTTTGCGTCGCGCAGCTCCTGGTTCAACAGATCGATCTGTTGCTGCATGACCTTGTTCCCGTCCTGCAACGAAGTAACCACCGACTCTTGCTTGGCCAGTTGCTTGCGGAGCGACTCATTTTCCGCTTTGAACGGAGAGTCGTCAGGCTTACAACTGCTGATAAAAAAACAGAGCGCGATCGCTCCGATCCATAAAGGCCACTGGCTCGACTGTGTCTTATCGTGCACGTCACGTCCCTCCATCTGGTTTTTCGGATTATCCACGCTTCGCTCCAGCTTGTCCACGCCGCATTCCATGAATTGACCGTGCTCCGTGCCGGAAGCTATGCTCGATCTACGATGACTCGTCTGACGGTCCTGTTCATAGCTGTGCTGCTCACGGATGTTCCTCTCGGTCTGCCGAGAGCGATGGCTGAATTAGATCAGAAGGCCGATGCCATTGCTGCTGAAGACTATGCCTTGTACGACCAGGTGGTGACGAGTAAATTTCTCACGTCAGCGACTCAGTTGGTCGTGGTCGAACGCATGACCCGGCTCCGTCTCTCTCCAGATCAGGAGGGACCGACGACGATCGGAGCCTTTCAGGAGCAGAGGTATTTCGATGGCGAACTGCCGGCAGACCTGATCTGGGAATTCAGCGCGGTCAACCGGCAACCAAGCCGGCTCGAAGGACGATTTCACTTTGGCGTCGGCTATCGGTTCGCTACGGATGACACGATCGAAGAACCGGAGGTGTCCTTGGCTCGTCCAGTCACGGTGGCTCGGGCCAGACCGGTTCAAGCGCCGCCGGTCCTTGATCGTCTGGCCTTCTCTCGCGTGGCACGAAGCCTCCGCAACGATCATGCGCTGATGTATGTCGAAGCCCTACGTCTCGACGGCACCGGAGCGGGATTCCTCGTGTGGTGTCGCCGCCAAGGACGAAGCTGGACGTTGTTCGATACGGAAGTCGTTTGGACCATCCAGCCTGAAGTAGAACCAGAAGAAGGGCCGCTGCTTGCGCCCTGATGGGCGTGGACGGTAGCATGCGTCCATAATGTCGACCGTGATCCGAAAAACCTTTTCCGTCCCCCCCCTAGGTTGCAATTGTTCGATCATTGGAGATCCAGTGACGAAGCAGGCCATCGTCGTCGATCCCGGTGGGGCGCATGAGCGAATCTTGCACGAGGTGCAGCAACTGGGACTGACGGTCACGCATATCCTCCACACCCATGCCCACTTCGACCATTTTCTCGCCTCCGGCGAAATAAAGAAGGCAACGGGGGCGACGATCTGTCTACATCAGAATGATCTTGAGTTGTGGAAGAATCTCGAATTGCAGTGCCGGATGTTCGGCGTCGCCTATGTGCCTGTTCCGATGCCCGACTACTGGCTCAAGGATGAGGAGAAGCTGCTGGTCGGCCAAGTCTCCGCTGTCGCACTCCATACGCCTGGCCATACCCCCGGGTCCATGAGTTTTCATTTCCCGCTCGACAACTTGGTCTTGGCCGGCGACACACTCTTTCGCGGCAGCATCGGGCGCACCGATCTCTGGGGCGGAGACTTCGAAGCCATCGAGCAATCCATTCGAGAACGATTGTACACCTTGGAGGATGTCACGATCGTGGTGACGGGGCATGGACCGGAGACCGAAATCGGGTTGGAGAAAGAGACGAATCAGTTTGTCCGTGTCTAGCAGGATGCTGAAAAAG
>PLBR01000041.1 GCA_003135435.1 Nitrospira sp.
TATGGCTGACTCAAAAGCAACTGATTTTGAATCGATAGTTATTTTTCCCGGACCAAGCCATGAGGGTTAAGCTCTTAAATCGATTAGCATCCAAATACCAATCCCAATGAAACCGACCCCGGCGACCAGCTTTAGTGCACGGGGTGGGATATAGGCTGAGAGCTGTGAGCCAACCAACACAGCGATAAGGCTGGAGAGCACTAGGGCCCCTGCAGAAGCTGCAAATACACCTACTTTGTTCGTGCTTTTATCGGCAGCGAAAAGGAGCGTCGCGAGTTGCGTCTTATCACCAAGCTCTGCAAAAAACACGGTCACAAAAATTGGCCAAAGGTTCATTCTTAATTTCTCCCTGTTCAAGTGATACTCGATCACTCTGCAAAATCATTTGTTTTTGAACCGGCCCAAGGATAGTTCAAATCATTCGGGAAATCGACCTCATTCCTTACGATTTCAGGGGGAGGTTTTTGAAGCAGGTAAGGTGGACGTTCCTACAGAAGGGATCTTAGAAGTCTCTAGCGGTCGAGAAAAATGGTGGAGGGCAGCCTCGCCACTACCCTTTAAGAGAGGTTTAGCAGGCTGCGGAAAAACTGTTGTAGCACGCGAGAACTTCAATGGTCCGCACGTGTGGCACAACAAGAGAACTCCGGCAGGAGAGCTGAGCGAGACTGGCGGGCCGTGCGAGGGGTCGAGGTCCGAAGTTCGAGGTTTTTAGAACGTCGAACCCAGAACATCGAATTTCGCATCGCGCCTTTCTCGCATGTCTCGCGTTTCACGCGCCACCGTCGGTGCCGCCGAGGTGGGCGATGATGAGTCTCGCGTCGGCGACGGGGTCTGTCGTGAAGGGGGCTGCGTGCTGATTGGTCACCGGGGTGCTCAATCGCTCGGCCGCCTGGCGGATGGGAAGAGGGAACGACGCGTCCTGCTGAATCTGCCGGAGATGGGCCATCGCATCCCCGCGCCATCGTGGAAGAGGGAGCCTCGCCAACCACGCTTTGGTGGCGCGAGCCACGGCGCGTCGGGCACAGACTCGCGCCTTCCCGTCGTTGCTGTCCTGCCGCGCGGCCTCGGCTGCCGCGAGTTCCTGTTCAATCAGCGCTGCTGGTGTCATCAAGCGAGGCCCTTCCAATGGCTGAAGCCCTGCACGGTGATCCGCTGGCCATTGTGATCAATTGAAGATAGGATTCGCAAGTTGCCGTCTGGATATTCGTGAGCGACAGCGGGCGTTGGGGTGGGAGGGGTCGGGAGATCAATATACGAAGAGGAGCGAGAGGAAAATATGGCAGCCAAGGTAATTAAAGGGAAGAGAACGAAGACGGCGGTGAAGAAGAAGTCAGCGGGGAAAAAGACGACAACGCCGGTGCGTCGAGAGAAGAAGTCCAAGGCGACATCCGTCGCGGTCCTGGTCCTGTCCGGTTCCACGGCGCTCCGCCGAAGGAAGGCTGCCGAGACGTTGGCCGAAACACTGAAAGTAGATTTGTTCAGGGTGGATTTGTCGGCGGTGATGAGCAAAAACATCGGCGAAACTGAGAAGAATCTAAACGGCGTATTTGATAAAGCAGAAGCCAGTGGCGCGATCCTCTTCTTCGATGAAGCAGACGCGCTGTTCGGGACAGGCAGTAAGGCCAACGATGCCCATGGCCGATACGCAAATGCGGAGACAGCCCATCTCCTCCAGCGCATCGAGAGTCACAACGGAATCATTATCCTCACAACCAATGGAAAGCCACGCATCGATCAGGCCTTCTCTCCCCGGACGCAGGTGGTCGTCATGGCGGGGACGACGGGGAAAACACGCACGAAGAAGAAGTAATCGTAGGCGATCCTCTTGCCAATAAGGTCCCCACATCACAATCTGGCCGTTCGCCGGGCAGCGGAGGGGACGGCGAGGCAGCTGGCATGGTCTCTGTGCTCGCAGAGCCCCCACGATAAAGTGGTGGTCGCTCGATGCGCGCAGTGGAGACCACACCAGCCGCCTCGCTAAATATGGGTACGGGTGAAGAGTTGAGTTCAAGCCTCGTCTCGCCCGTCCCGCTCGTCTCGGCATGCCCGGCATCGCAGGAGCCATTTCCCGCATCCTGTTCCATTGTTTTTGGCAGGACGCCTCTGATCCACCTGATAAGCATTGTGTATGATTGCAAGACCCTTAAGCTGCAGGCATGCGGAGAGAGACAGTGTTAAGCAGGCGTTAGGGAAAGGGACAAGCAGGCAAGGAAAGCCACGAAGAGTAACAAACAGAGGTGAGATAGACCATCGGCGAGAATCGCCAAGGAATGAATTTTCGCTCATGCTTTGAAGCGTCGAGCTTCTTCAGTAAGGAGCCCCAGGCCTTCCGAGACCATGCCCAAGCAAGTAGGGGTTCTCTAATCTGGCATATACAAGAGATCGCTGTAGCTTTTTGGGCAAGATGAGAGTAATAGCTGTCGCAAAAAGCTCCATCTTTGAGGGATTACCGAATGAAAAATTTCCTCTCCTAATCGAAGCATCACGCGGTTTTCCTGAGAGTTTGTCTCCCATGAGACCTGTCAGTCGCCAGGAATGTGAATTGCAAATAAAGAATTTCTAGAGGGAGAGTTTCTCACAAGCCAACGTAGCAAGGCTCATGCAGAAAAGGAGGTGTTTCGATGTCCTTCCGAAACCTTTTAGGCTACTTCATGCTCCCGGCCATGATGGCCGTGGTCACCATAGCGGCATGCGCTCAGTTGCGCCATCCTAGCGCAGACCGAGTCCCCCATACCGCAATGAAGGAGGCCCTTAGCTATAAGGCCCCCTTTGGGGATACTCGCACAGCCTCGCCCGAAATCGTAACAGCGGGTAAAGCGCTCTATGAAGGCAAAGGGGGTTGTGTTCTCTGTCACGGGATCAGCGGCCAAGGCGACGGGCCTGCTGCACATATGCAGGTGCCCCATCCGCCGGCCGATTTCACGAACTGCGCCTTTCAGAATGAGCGGGAGGACGGGGAACTGTTTTGGATTATCAAATACGGCAGTCCAGGCACTGGGATGAGACCACTTATCCCTGCGATGCTGTCGGAAGAGGAAGGGTGGAAGGTCGTGGCCTATGTCCGAACATTTTGCGCCGCACAGTCGTAGCATCACGTTGCTTGGCCCTAGCGCGTCGAGGGGAACCGGATCCGTGGCACCATCTCTAATGCTCCGGCGCATGCTGGCGTAAAAGGAAGGGACACAACCATGAGCATCTGCGCGATTACAAGACGTCACCTCCTCGTCTGTGTGCTTGCTCTTATCGGCTTGGTCAGTTTCGAAATCAGCTTCCTGCTGCCTGAGGCTCATGCCATTCCCGCGTTTGCACGGAAATACGGAGTGCCGTGCAACGTCTGCCACGTGCCAGGATTTCCAAAGCTGAATGACTTCGGCAACACATTTCGCGACCAGGGGTATCAATTCGGCGCGGATGTGGACCTTCCCACTCACGAAAATATCACCATGGGGTTTTGGCCCCTCTCAATGCGGACGACAGTCGGCTACCAGGCAGCTAGTGTCCGAACGGATGGCAGTGGATTCTCGACCGGTGGGTTTGGTTTTACGGGGCTGGACATTTTAAGCTTTGGCCTCCTGCACCGCGACATCTCGTTTGGCTTAGTGTTTACGCCTGGCCTTGGGAGCGCCGGCTTTGGCACAGGAGCATCGGACAGCGATTTGGAGGCTGCCTATGTCCGGCTAAACCGGCTCGAACGGTTTCTTGGTGTCCAAGGCGAGCCGGGGACGTATCTCATGAATCTAAAGGTCGGGAAGTTTGAACTCGATGTGCCCTTCAGCGAGAAACGGAGTCCCACCCTCAACACGCCCTTCGTGATGTATCACTATGCCGCTGGCACCCCCTACTTTGCCGGGATCAGCGGGACATCGACGAGTACCTACGCCAACCCCAACTCCTTCGCGATCGGAGAAAATTCTCCTGGGGTTGAAATGGCCGGCATTACCAAAACGGCGATCACCGACGGATATTTCCGCTACAGTCTCGCGGGGCTCAGCACGAATACATTCTCAGGCCCTCTCAGCGGCTGCCCCACAGGGGCCACCTGTGGCACTGGAGGGCGAAACATGAATTTCTATGGCAATATGACGCAGTCGTTTGGGGGCTATGGCATTGTCACCGGCCAGCGCATCGGGCTGTTCGGCGCGTACGGAAATGCTCCTACTATGGTGAATGCCACCTGTCCCACCTGCCAGGCCGTTGCGGGGAGCGGTCAGCCATTCTATCGGATTGGGGCTGATGTGAGTCTCACCTTCGATGGACAATGGAATCTCTTTGGCGCGTTCATGCATGGCAACGACAGCAAGAATCTCTTTGTGTCGCAAGGGATTGCAAACGCCCAGAATGCGTCCTGGAACGGCGGCTTTGTCGAGTTAGACTGGTATCCGACTCAATTGCCGCTGGTCGGAATGCCTGGGTGGCTCTTCTCATATCGCTATGACATCATCAGAAATGAACGGCAGGGCGATCCGACGTTTGCCAAAAACTACAATAACGTCGACTCCCATACATTCCTGGCCCGGTATTACATCCACCAATCAACCCGGACCGATATTGCACTGCATGCAGAATATAACACCTATCAGACCAAGAGTGTAGGGACGAATGGGGGCGACTTGCTTGGCCAAACGATGCTCGCCGGGTTGGACTTTGCCTTTTGAAGACAAACTAGAGGAGGACATTGTTGTGCACCGGGCCACTCGCGCCATCTGTGGAGAAACAGGATGACAGCGGGCGGGAAAGAAATGCGAGCCCGTTCAACTCCCATGTTGATGATGACTGTACTGGCCGTTGCCTGTAGTCTCGGTTCGGTACCAGCCAGTCGGGTAGTCTGCGGAATGTGTGAAGAACCGGATCGATTTGTCCGGCTGCAGGTTTCCACGAAGGATCGTCATGCGGAAAGCACCCAACCTTTTTCTCATCCCTTCCGTTGGAGTGCTGAACAATGGAAGCCGATCCTGCGCAGTATCCATGTCCAGAAACGTGGCCAGGGTGCACTCTTTTTTCCTGGTCCGAACGGGCCGACGCTGCCGGCCTTTACTCCGGCTGAGGTAGACTATCTCAGCGAAACCCTGACGCGCGCGTTTGCCCAGGCGCAGCCCTCGGAGGTGGTGGTCTTCGGGTTGACGAGCCCGAAGACACAAGAGATTATCGAAATCACGACGGGGGCCTGGTTTGTGAAAGATACGCAGCTGCATCTTATCTTGGGGAACTATCGTGAAGCCTTTACGATGTCGAATATCCGTGAGCTGCTGTGGCAGGATCCGCTGCACATGATCGCCGGAGCACTCTATGAATTTGTGCCGGGTCCATATCAGAGCTTGACTCGAGAAGACAACGGGCTTGGGACTTTCCTGATCCCTGAGGCTCCACAGTTAGCCCTCTCCTATCAACAGCTCTCCTTGGGCGTCCCCCCGTTAGACGGTGGCTACGAGAAAGGATCGCCTCCTTCCGCTTACCCAGATTCTTCTCTCGAAGGGAAGCTGCAACGGCTCAAGCAGATTCGCGACGACGGGCTGATCACCGACGACGAATACGCAGCGAAGAAGAAAGCCCTCCTCGACGGGTTTTGACCACTGACCCCCACAAGACAATAGCGTGACGTTGAGCAAAGCGTTTGCCCAAGCGCAAACCGACAATGGGTCATGTTTGGGCTGACTCGATCGGGCTCGCAGAGACTCACCGAACTCACCACTGGCGGAGGGTATATAGATGGATCCTTGCTGCCTATCGTGTCGGCCAACTATCGGAAGGTAGTCACCGTGCCCAGTACGCGTCAGTTACTGGGGAGCGCGCCTTGCGTCCCAACGCCGGCCTTCCGTAAGATCTGGTCGCGTTTTTCACGCCCAAACAGAGCCTCGTGGATACGGGGATCGCAGGGGCTGGTGGGATAAATGTTTCGAAGAACTGTTAACCTATAAGGCCCAACATGGCGACCGCCATGTGCCGAATCGATGGGCTGAGAATCGCTCGTTGGCCTATTGGGTAAATAACCAGCGGGGGGAAAAGGCAGGGCGCTTGGGTCAGGACCGCCAGCGGCGGTCGGAGGCACTGGGGCTTGAATGGACTCGGCAGGCGCCGGAAAATGGAGGCCCTCATGGCAAAAAGCATTCGACGTGAGCGATCTGGTTCAGGACCGAGAGGAGGTCATACATGACCGTCGTCATCTACGCGAGGAAATCGACTAAGCAAACCAGCGTGAGCGAGGGGTAGGAGTAACCAATGACACGAATGGCATTCTACGGGCGGTATTTGTCGGAAGGGCAGCAGGTGGCGAAGGGGCCGACGCGCTAACAAGAAGGCTGGGGCAATGAGTTGGTTATGGAGGAAGTTCGGGACTTGCTCAAGAAAGATCAAGAATGAAGGAGGGGAAACCAGTGAAAAATAGAATGGCATCATTCGGAGTCGGGCTATTTCTTGTTCTACTGGTACCAGTCAACCTGACCATGGCAGCGGAGGTGAAATTACATATTCCTCCGGTGTTTCAGGAACGCCCTAGTTGGTGTTGGGCAGCCGTTGGCGAGATGGTCTTCAAATACTATTACGTTCCCGCTGCTCATCGGACAGACTATCAGTGTGGGATCGTGCAGGGTAGAAATCTTTGCAAGGGGATACCGAATTGTTTTGAATGTGACCTCTCAGCTGGTGATGAAGCCACCATGGTTCACATTCTTGAACAGTATCCTGTAATGGCCACACTGGGCGGTACGGCTGGAGATATCGCGCTGACAGCTCAATCGAAGAGCGGAAGCCTTTCTGAGGCAGAAGTGAAAAACGAGCTGGATCAGGGCCGTCCCATTATTGTTGGCATTTCACCGACTGGGTTCAAGATAGATGGAACCGCTCAACATATGGCCCTCATCGTTGGCTATGATGATCGCTCCGGCGACCTGATGCTCACCGTGAATGATCCTTTCCCCTACGAAGACATGCGCTTTCTCTGGATAGGGAACGCCTATCTCAGCGCGCGAGCATCAGGAGGAAGTGATGGCGAATATGAGATCGAGTATGAAGCATTTCGTTTAAGGCTAAAGTGGACCCACACGATTTCCCGGATTACTTGCACAGGCCATGATTGTCCGTCCGACAACCACCAAGTTGCAGATGGCTCCGCTGGGAAAGACGACCGTGAAGTGATGCAAACCGTTCTAACGGCATCCTCTGGAGACTTCAAAACTTTACGAACAGGACATAAAGCTGTCGATGCTGATACCGGTACGACATGGCAGTCAACAGTTGCATTTGCCGGTGCCAAGGAGTGCCTGGTGAGGGACAAAGATGATTCTAGTGGAGCGAGTTGGAGTTGCACATTCAGATTTGCAGACAGGTCAGAAGCCGACAAATCGGTAGAGGATATCGTGAAGCGACTTCGCAACAGCTTGCCTCAGGGTTGGATCGGAACGAATCTTGACGAGGACACTGACACAGAGTTTTACACCAAGACAGACAAGTTTTCTGCATATAAACCTGGAAATAATTCGGCTATCAGAGTGTACTTCATCGACACCAAGAAGGATGGGCGGGTCAAAGTTTATCTTTCCGTGGATAATAATTAGCGTTCTGTCTAAGGCGATGACAGGATCGGCCCCTCCGTCGCCAACCATCATGTTGGCTCGTCGAGGGCGATTCTTGCACGAGAAGCGAGACGGGCGCGACCCGAAGTTCGAAGTTCCTGGAACCTCGAACTTCGGACCTCGAACCCTCGCCCGGATCGCGCGGCTATCCTGCTAGCTCGCATTATTCATGACGGTTCGTCACGAAATCGTGAGCGGCCCCTGGGTCATCCAGGAGATCACNNCTTGAATAATGCGGGCTAGGGCATCACCAGGCGACCGAAAGAAGAATCGGGGGCAGCAACTGCCTTGATAGCCAAGACAGTTGCTGCCCCCGCTTTACATACGTATCGGCTCCAGCAACATGAGTTGCTGGCAGGGTATTAATCGACTTGCTGGATCGCTGAGAGCAACCATTTCCCGTTCTGGTAGCGCATGAATGTCCACACTTCGCCGGATTCGGTCGGCGTCTCTTCGCTGCCCTCGACGAGATAGCCTGGTTCTCCGCGCTGCTTCGTCAAAGAGACGGTATAGTCACGGGCATTCCAGCGAAGCCCTACCGTCGCGTAGTGCGTCGCGTCTTCGGTCCAGGTTTCCCGGACCTCTGCACGTAGGAGCACCACATCTTCCACATGATTCTCGATGTCCTGGCTGGTCTGTTCGGCTAAGGCGGTGCTGAAATAACTCAGCATTTCCGGCGTGACGAACCGCCGCAACCCGGTCAGATCTTGTTTGCTCCAGGCCGTTTGAATATCGATCAGCAGTTGCTGGAACGCACTCTTGTCAGCGGTGGTGACCTCGGTGTCAACTGTCGCGGTCCGAAGGGTCGTGGCGGAAGGCTCTGCCGGCAGGGACCCGTTGAATGCGCTGCTCCGCGTGATCCCGGAAAAATCAGGGGCGAGGGATCGCCGTACTCTCAGAAAATAATAGAGCGTCCCGGCTCCCAGGGCCATGAGGAGGAGGAGAATCCAGGTGGAGCTGGAAGCCCCGGCGGTCTGGTCGGTCGCGCCGACATTTTCACCGGCATCGGTGGTACGCGCGCTGCTGTTCGTTGCTCCGAACAGCATATTGCCGATATATGATCCGGCGATGCCGGCTGCGAGACCAGCCAATAAGGGATTGCGCTGCATAAACGAGGGCTGCATGGCAGGGGTTGGCTGGGCAGTTGGAGCGGGGCTGCCTGGCGCTGCTTGCGGTGCGGTCGGTGACGGCCTTGGTGTGGCCGACTGTTCAATCGGCTTCGCGCCATTCTGGTCATAGGTGCGTTCTCCACGGCTGCCCATGCTCCCTGAGTAGCCACTGCTCCTTGACCCGCTGGAAAATCCTCCGCCATATCCCCCGCCTCTCGCCCTCGCAAAGGACACGGTCGGGACCCCGATCAGAGAAATCACGATACATACGGCAATGAGTTTCGTTGTGTTCACGTCACGCTTCCTTTCTATCATGTCGCAGGATATTCAAACACCCACCATCATCCTAACAGCAATGTCCCAAGAAAACCTAAGATTCGAGAGCCTCTGGGTTGTACGTTGTGATGTGTATACGTCGACCGACCGAGGAGGTGGGCTTTCCTGTCGTGAGGGGACAAAGAAAATATGAGACAAAGCTGGGGCAGTCTATTTTCTGCGTATGGAATGAAATTCATCGACGGTAGGTGAACCCGGCGTTACCTGGATGTCGTGAGCGCGTCCATGGATCGAGACGCACGAGATATGCGAGATCCGGCTGGTCTCTCTTGTTTATTGTTTGTTTGGTTGAACGAGACTAACCAGATCAACCCTCGCCCGTCTCGCNNATTCCGTAGCCTGCTAGACTGCAAATTGATGAATGAAGGGGAGGAGAGAGGGAGTAGCCAGACCATCCTTTTTGCTCGGCGAGGCCGCACAATCAGAATGTGCTTCTTCGATGCGCGCAGGGAGGGAGAGTTCGGCTACTTCATTTTAAAGAGAAACGAGTAAGCTTGGACAAATATGTATAGTGATAATGCTCGCTCGACAACCAGGGAAGGTGGACACAGGTTTCATTCCAGATTGAGGGGGACATGAAAAGTCATCGGATAGATCTCAAGAATATCGCTCGTCGCGCCATGATCGAACGCGGCCTCTTGCCGGATTTTTCTGCCGCGGCGATAGCCGAGCTTGCAGGCATACAGGCCGCTGCCACCGACCGGCACTCGAACATGCGTGACTTAACGGGTCTACTCTGGGCGTCGATCGACAACGACGACTCCCGAGACCTCGACCAACTCACCGTGGCTGAACCACATCCTGATCGGTCTGTGAAGGTCCTGGTCGCGATTGCCGACGTGGACGCGCTGGTCACGAAGGAATCTGCCCTGGATGCGCATGCCAAGCACAATACGACGTCGGTCTATACGGCAGGCGACATGTTCCCCATGCTGCCGGAAAAGCTGTCGACCGATCTGACGTCTCTCGGCGAAGGGCAAGACCGCCTCGCGATCATCGTGGAGATGGTGATTGCGGAGGATGGGGCGGTCCTCAGTTCGACCCTCTTTCGGGCCCTGGTCCACAACCACGCAAAGCTGGCCTATAACAGCGTCGCCGCGTGGCTTGCAGAAGGGGCGCCCGCGCCTGAGCGGGTCAAGGCCGTCTCTGGCCTCGATGCGCAACTCCGCCTCCAAGACCAGGTCGCGCAGCGGTTGAAGGCGCGACGACACCAGCAGGGAGCGCTGAGCCTTGAAACGATTGAGCCACGAGCCGTGTTTGAGGGTGAGGTGCTGACTGCTCTCAGGGTCGAGCAGAAGAATCGCGCGAAGGAACTGATCGAAGATTTCATGATCGCGGCCAATCAGGCGACCGCGTCCTATCTCAAGGAGAAGGGCGTGCCCTCCTTCCGCCGCATCCTGCGCTCTCCCGAACGCTGGCAGCGGATTATCGAGGTGGCCGCACGCTGGGGCGAGCACTTACCCACGGAGCCAGACGCGCGTGCGCTCGAAGTGTTCCTCGTCACGCGTCGGAAGGCCGACCCCCTCAGATTTCCCGATCTGTCCCTAGCCATCGTGAAGCTCATTGGCAGAGGCGAATATGTGCTGGATCAGTCGAAGGATGGCTCTCCCGAACATTTCGGGCTTGCCGTGAAGGGGTACACCCATTCCACGGCTCCCAACCGGCGCTTTCCCGATCTCATCACCCAGCGGCTGATTAAAGCGGCGCTGGCCGGCGCGGCAACGCCGTACCACCCGGAAGAATTGAAGTCTCTGGCTGACCACTGTACCGAGAAAGAAGACGATGCGGAAAAAGTCGAGCGGCAGCTCCGCAAATCCGCCGCCGCCCTATTGCTCGAATCGCGGATTGGGCAGCGCTTCGACGCCATCGTGACGGGCGCGTCGGACAGAGGCACGTGGGTCCGGCTCCTTGAGCCGCCGGTCGAAGGGAAAATGGTGACGGGCGCGAGTGGCCTCGACGTCGGAGACAGTGTGCGAGTGGAACTCGTGAGCACAAACGTCGAACGAGGGTACATCGATTTCGTCAGAGTCGGATTATAGGGGAGTCGTCGTCCTCTGGTCTGTCTGGTTCATCTGGTTTCTCCGGTCTATCTGGTTAGTCTGCTTCAACCAAATAAACGAGACACACCAGATCAACCAGCCGGTTTTCCGATTCACGCGCTTGCCATCAGCTCCGTTCTTCCGGCCGCATCCCTGGCGCCTCCAAGCTGGTGCGGCCGAGTGTGCCATTGCGGTAGTCCGACAAGAGAATCCTCGCCGCTTTGTCTCGGTCCAGCCCGCCGCCGCTCCTGGTCAGCAGGCAGCCGCGCTTTCTGGCGATGGCGTCGATCACGCCCGCACTAGTCAGCCCGTCCACCGCAAAACCGTAGCGGGCCGTGAGCCGGGCTGGATAGCGCGCAAGCAGGATGGTGGCGAGAAACTCGGCGACCGCTTCGTCATCGACGACTTTGTGGCCTATGGCGTTGACCGTGGCGAGCAGGAGGCCCACGTGAGGGTCTTTGATGGTCCCCCACAATAGTCCGGGTGAATCGGTGATGGCCATGTGGTCGTTCAGTTTGTGACGCTGCTGGACTTTGGTCACGGCTGGTTCGTCGCCCACACGAGCGATGCGGCGTTTGAGGAGCATGTTCATCAGGGTCGATTTGCCGACGTTGGGGATTCCCATGATCAGCATGCGCAGCGGCTTCGCGCTGCTGTTGCGATGGGGGGCGAGTGGTTGACAGAGCTGGGGCAGCTTGGCGGCATCGCCCGCATGACTACAAGATAGGGCCACGGCGCTGACGCCCGGTTGCCGGTTATACAGGTCGAGCCAGGCCTGAGTGACGGCGGGATCGGCGAGATCGGCCTTGTTGAGCACTTTCAGGCTAGGACGCTGGCGGGCCAGGCGCAGCTCTTCGATCAGCGGGTTGCAGCTCGCGTTCGGTATGCGCGCATCCAGCACTTCGACGATGACATCGATCACCTCCATCGTCTTGGCCGCTTCTTTGCGCGCCGCATTCATGTGACCGGGAAACCACTGGATGGACATTGAGGACAGGCTTTCTGGCAAAAGGGATTGTACTTTATCAGGATGCTGAAACAGTCCGCCAGCGGCGTTCTCGCCTCGAAAGCATCCTCAACGTAGCCCATCGGGATAGAGCTGCGCTAGCAGCTCGGGGCGGGCGGGTGAGAAAGCTACGCCTCCGGTGCTTTCATCGGCTGCGGCCTTGCTGGACAGACTGTTTGAGCATCCTCACCCCATTCCACTGATGGCTTAAGCGACGCGCAGACTATCGAGTTCTCGCGTGCCAGAATAGTATCCCCCGCATCTTCCCAGGTCTCGGGAGGATTTCCCTCGCACCGTTGCTGGTCTCGGATCGGGCCGATCGGCTCAGCCGAGTTGGGCCGGTTCGGCGGTGAGTTCGAGCGATTCCACCAGGGTTTCAACTTCTTCGGGCGCCGGCTCAATCTCAAACCGCTCTCTCCGGATCTCGTTGCCGGTTCTGTTTCGATAGACCAGTTCATCCGTATCGAGATCATATTCCGGAATCTCGCCGCTCCCCCATCGCTGCACGAAGTAGTGGGCATAGAGGGTATAGAGGCCGTGGTCCTTGCTGTTGTGCCGGAGGACATACTCCGGCATGGTCTGGACATCCAGATCGGCATGGTAATGCTGGAGCCAGAGGTAATCTCCAAGGATCACCAATTTCATCAACGGGGAATCTGAGTAGAGCTTGAGTTTGACGGCCTTTCCCATGGCTTTCAGCCGCTTGAGGAGCTGGATACTTTGCCGAACTTCTTCCCGAAATGTGTCCAGCGTGAACTCGGGATGGTTGATCGCCTGTATGCGCGCGCTCGCTTCCTGGCTGTAGGGATTCACCAGCATGATTCTGGCCCCCAGGCACTTGTCGAGGACTGACGACAGACCTCCCACTTGATCCACAAAGGTGCTGTGGCCGCTTGACCCGATGACCGAGATGGTTCGGCCTGTACCCTGCTCTTCTTTGAGTTGCTTGATGTGCCGTTGCGCCCCCCGCGTGCGGCGCGGGAAGAACGAGACGAGGCCGGCGCCGGTCGCCACATTGGCGAGGGCCCGGTCCCGCATGCTGCGATGGAAGTAGTTGAGGCAGACGATCAGGAGGATCGCCACCGTCACTTCCACGGCGATGAGCGAGAGCTTGTCATGTTCGACGCGAGACCAGAATGACAAAAAGTGTCTGGCGCCTGCCGGGAGTAAGAGCGCAATGCCTGCACTCAGGGCGACGACGATAATGTGATAGAGACTCCCTGCGGTATCGCGCAGGAGTGCCCGGACTGTTGACCATAATTCTTGAAACAACGATTCACCTCTTTGAGTAGTAACGGACGACCCCACGGCGATGTCGGGCTAGCAATGCGAGCGATGTATGGGTGCGCCTTAGGCGGGGTGCTCAGCAGATGCAGAACGGCTGCGTGCGGACAAAAAAGATCGCGTCAGACTTCGTGTCTAGTGGAGGACTGCAGCCTCCGAACACGGAAGGTCTTATGCGATCACCTGCACTCTATCACGAACGTATCGGCTACACAAGAGCTAATAGCGAATTGCCGATGGCTGATAGCCGGTGAAGAAGAGCTGACCGTTGATGGCGTATAGCTGGGGTAAAGATAATCATGTACTTATTTTACGGGCCGATACTATCGGCCATTTGCTATATGCCATACGCTCTTTTCTTCGGGCGAGTTACGACGGCCTGTTAATACTGGAGAGTTGAGGGCTCCCGATGAAACTGCGCCACCGTGGGGCGAACCAGCTCGGCGAAGTCTCGATAGCGGAGCTTCATGGCTCCTGTATGGGTCCCTGCGTCGAAGAGGATGTGTTCATCTTGCGTGAGCAGCTGATCGACATAGACATCCATGTTGTAGAGATTGCCGAACGGGGGCATCGTTCCCACTTCGCAGTCTGGAAAGAGGTTCGCGAGCTCGTGCTCCGTCGCAAGCCTCACGTGCCGGCTGTCCAACGCCTCTTCGAGTCGTTTGAAATCCACCCGCCAGGTGGAGGGGATGACCACCGTCACAAACCGCTGGTCGGCTTTGACGATGACCACTTTGGCAAACATGTCGCCCGGCACATGGAGGGCCTCAGCCGTCCTTCGTGCGCTGTAGGCCACGCTATGGCTGACAACCTCATAGGGGATCTTGTGGCTGTCGAGATAGGTTTGGAGTCTCTTGAGGACGGGCATAATAACCTCCGAGGGTAAGGGTGAGACGATCTCACTGGCGCTCGAAGGAAGAAAGGAGCAAGGGGAATGCCATCACCCTCGCGCAGGATGCAGCAGGCAAATGTGTGATGCACCGCGTGGTTAGCGCAGGATTACGACAGAGGCCGGCGAGGCAACAGACAGGTTCCGTAGCAGAATAGGGCAATGGTGCTTGGTGGACTGTCCTGAAATGCTACGGCGAGGTGAATCCGAAGTGATTTGTCTGGTTCATCTGGTTATTCTGGTTCAACCACATGCACGAGACAACCCCAAGAAACCAGTGGCTCCTCCCGCTTCACGTTTCACGTCTCACGTTTTACGAGTCTTCTATCGCAGGCGTTCGCGGCCGTGGGGGGTGGTGAGATCTTGATCGGGACCAAGGGGGACGATACGGGTCGGATTGATGTCGTCGTGGGTGATGTAGTAATGCCGCTTGATGTGGTCGAAGTTGACGGTGTCGGCGATGCCGTCGGTCTGATAGAGATCTTTGAGGTAGCCGAAGAGGTTCGGGTAGTCGATGATCCGCCGGAGGTTGCACTTGAAATGGCCGTGGTAGACGGCGTCGAAGCGCACGAGGGTGACGAACAAGCGCCAATCGGTTTCGACGAATTGTGAGCCGAAGAGATAGCGTTGGCGCGACAGCCGGGCCTCGAGTTGATCGAGGGCCTCGAAGAGGCGCCGCACGGCTCGTTCATAGGCCTGCTGCGATGTGGCGAATCCCGCGCGATAGACCCCGTTGTTCACGTTCTCGTAGATGAAGGTATTGAGGTCGTCGATCTCCTTCCTGATGCCGTCTTGATACAGGTCGATCGTGCTCTGGGTAAAGCGATTGAACTCACCGTTGAACATGCGCATGAGGTCGTCGTCGGAATTGGTGACGATACGTTTCGTCACCGTGTCCCACAACACAGGGACGGTAAACCGTCCCCGATAGTCAGGATCGGTGGCCTTGTAGGCCTGGCTGAGGAACTGGAATCCGTTGATGGGATCGAGCGAATGGCCTGGCCCTTCGCGGAACGCCCAGCCCCGCTCGTCGCGGATCGGGTCCACGACCGTCATCCCGATCACGTCTTCGAGCTTCTTGAGTTTCCGCACGATGATCGTCCGATGGGCCCAGGGGCAGGCCCAGGAGACATAGAGATGGTAGCGGCCGCTCGCCGCCGGGTAGCTGGAACTGCCATTATTCGCGGTCACCCAGCCTTGAAAAGCATCCGGTTGCCTGGTGAAGGCGCCCTCGACGCTCTGCTCGTCTGGAAATTGTGCCTGGATGGTCATAGTCAGGTTCCTGCTTGCTTCTACCGTACCATATTACGGAGTGATAGGGAGGAGGGGAAGGACACCCATGTTGGTCCTGTGCTCCCGGAACGCGCGCCCTGAGAAGGGCCTCGTTCGACGGCCGCACGTAGACCAACACGGGTGCCCTTCCCGGGAGAGTGAAATGAGTGAGCTTGGAAGGGAGAGAGAGCAGCCACATCATCCTTCTTGCTCGCAGAGCAGAGAGCGGGAGGGTGGCCTGTTGGTCTCCTGTGCTCGCGCAACGCGCGGTCTCAGAAGACCCTCGTTGGACGCGCGCAGTGGGAGACCAAACAGGCCACCCTCCCGTGAAGAGAAAAGAAGACAAGCGAACTTGGAAGGATCAATTAGATGGAGGACGGTCGCTCGATGCGCGCAGTAAAGGGCAGCCTTGGCCACTCCCCTTAGTAGATGTTTGGAGCAGAGAAGGGGATGGAGCCTGATGATCTTCTATGCTCGCGCAACGCGCGGCCTCAGAAGGATGGGATGGGCGGCCTGGTCGTCCTCCTGCTCGCGGAACGCGCACGATAAGAATGTGCTCGTTCGACGCGCGCAATCGAGGATCGATCAGGCTGCCCTTTGAAGAAATAGGCAAGCGAGCTTGGAAGGATCAATTCGATGGATGATCTTCTTCGATGCGCGTCTGTGCGGATTGACCGGGACAATTCTGAAAAGTAGAATGCCCCAATATTTTCCACCGGAGAACGGCTGGTAATTAGACGAGAGGATATCCCGCAGGGGATGGTAACGACATTGTCCTTTCAGCTGGTTCAAACAAGGAGGTTGCGATGCATGTGATGGGACGTATCGGATTTATAGGATTAGGGATCGTGTTAGCGGGCTGTCTCAGTGGAGCACCAGTCTTCGCAGAGGATAAATCAGCGGAGAAACCACTGATAGAGGACGGGTCGAAGATTATGATTACATCTCCCAAGGACGGGGAAGAGGTCGACGATAGCTTTGAGCTGAAGTACGAGTTGACCAAGGGCTCCCAAGCCACGCATGCCCATGTGTACGTGGACGATCAGTATCAGAAGGGTTTTTCTGGGGAGCTTAAGGGCCTGAGCAAGGGGGATCACCGGATTACCGTGAAAGGTGCCACGAAGGACCACGATCTTGTCACGGCCACCCATACCATTACCGTCGAAGTGGAATAGGGCTAGGAGTCTGTCCGAGTAATCCTTCGTCGCGAGGCAAAGGAGTTGCTGGTAGATGCGAGGCCGCAGGCTCGGAAAAACCGGAGGCATATTCGCTGGAATACGTTGAGGATTTTTTCGGGCCGACAACGACGCAGATGCTTGCAGATCATTTGCCGCAGTAGAATGGCATTACTCGGACAGCCTCCGAGGACCAGCCATCCTCAAGGCCACCAGGGCCTCTAGTGAAAGACGCTCTGGTGCGCCGGAAGTAGCAGCCCCGTTCAAACAGCAGAATTTTCTTCCCCCGACAGTGCCAGCAGCGGATGGGATGGAGCCTGATGATCTTCTGTGCTCGAGCAACGCGCGGCCTGAGAAGGGTGGGATAGGGAGCCGCCAGACCAACCTTCTTGCTCGCAGAGGCCGCACAATCAGAAGGTGCTCCCTCGATGCGCGCAGTGAAGGACAGTCCGGCGACTCCCTTGGGCGAGAAGGTGTGACGGTGCAGAGAAGGAAACAGAAGGCCCTCGCCCGGGCTAATGGCACGTCCCGGGAAATCGAATACGAAGCAATCGGAGGTAGGGCGGGTGAAAAATACCTGCCAGTGGGTGGATGGGTGAGAAAGCTGCGCGCAGTGGAAGATCATCAGCCCCCATCCCTGAAGAGATCATGAGCGAGCTTGGAGGGATTATCTGTAACCTCGCTCGCCGGCCGCACCTAGACCAACATGGGTGCCCTTCCAAGAGAGAAAAAGCAAGCGAACTTGGAAGGATCAATTAGATGGGTGACGGTTCCTCGATGCGCGTATGTGCGATTGACTAGGACAATCCTGAAAAGTACAATATCCAGATATTCTCCACCGGAGAACGACTGGTAATTAGACAAGAAGATATCCGGCAGGGGATGGTAAGCTGCAGTGTCCATTCAGTTGGTTCAAACAAGGAGGTCGCGATGCATGTGATGGGACGTATCGGGTTCATGGGATTAGGGGTCGCGTTAGTGGGCTGTCTCAGCGGTGCACCAGTCTTCGCAGAGGATAAACCAGCTAAAGCACCAATAGAGGATGGGTCGAAGGTTATAATTACGTCTCCCAAGGACGGGGACAAGGTCAGCGACAGCTTTGAGCTGAAGTACGAGTTGACCAAGGGCTCCCAAGCTGCACATGTCCATGCGTATGTGGACGATCAGTATCAGAAAGGTTTTAAAGGGGAGCTTAAGGGCCTGAGCAAGGGGACGCACAAGATCACTGTGAAAGGTGCCACGAAGGACCACGATCTTGTCACGGCCACCAATTCGATCACCGTCGACGTGCAATAGGGCTGCAACCAGCCATCTTCACGGCCACCAGGGCCTCTTGCGAAAGAGACCCTGGTGCGCCTGGTTTCACAAACCGTTGCCAACTCTTCGCAAGTACTGCCTCACTTAATTTCCGGACAGTCTGTTTTTCCTTGTTGACCATCCAATCTGCGCTGTCTCCCATCACGATCGTTATGAACAGATTCCCCTGAATTTTTCGGATTCCCCATGGCTAATTTCTCCTGTCTGAGTTTTAAGTGGAGCACAGCAAATGAGAGCTGGAAGAGGGAAACAAAGGCTCGGCAACGGCGATGCTCGTCCTGGGAAAGGGGCATCTGACCCCCTGCACCAAGCAAAAGGAGTGGGCAGACCAGGAGAGAGTTACGGCATCGGTTGGGGGGGCGCCTGCGGATCGAGCTGTGGGGGAGATTGAATTTCATCCGATGGTGGCGCTTTGATCTTCAACGCTCGCGTAAGCCATGGAATAGCCGTCCCCTGCATGACGACGGACGTGAGGGCAATAAAGAACACCAGATGGAAGATCGTGTCGGCCTGCTTGACCCCGGCCAATAAGGGAAAAGTGGCCAAGATAATCGGCACGGCCCCACGGAGTCCCGCCCAGGCCACAAGGGTCTGTTCTCGAAGCGACATCGGCGAAAAAGCCAGCGCCGTGTGGACACTCGCAGGGCGGGCGACGAAGATCAGGAAGAGGGAAATCAGGAGGCCCACCCAGGCGATTGGCACGAGTCGTGCCGGAAATACTTGTAACCCCAGCATCAAAAACATAGTGACCTGCATCAGCCAGGCCAGCCCATCGTGAAAACGCAAGATACTCTGCTGGTGAGCAAACGGCTTTCGCTGCATGACGAGCCCCGCCAGGTACACGGCAAGAAAGCCACTCCCGTTCAGGAAGGTGGTCAGGCCGTAGGTCAGCAGCGCCAGCGCCACCGACAGCACCGGATAAATGCCTTCCAACTCCAAGTTGAGCGCATTGAGCGTTCGCCGCATGATCTCTCCCATCGCAATGCCAAGCACCGTCCCCACGGCCATTTGCATCACAAAGAAAAAGACAAGCTCTGTGAAGGAGGTCGAGGGTTCCGTCAACAGTCGAATCAGCGCGATCGTCAGCACGACCGCCATCGGATCGTTGCTGCCGGATTCAAATTCGAGCAATTGGACCAATCGCCGGGGGAACTTGGCGTTCCGCGCCCGTAGCACCATGAAGACGGCCGCGGCATCGGTGGACGACACAATCGCGCCGAGCAAGAGGCCCTCCAGGATTAAGAACCCCTGGATCCAGGAGACAAACAGCCCGACCAGCAGCGCAGTGAGCAGAACCCCGATCGTCGAGAGAGACAGCCCCTGCCACAGGATGGGACGCACCTCCGCCCACTCTGTGTCCAATCCACCCGCAAACAGAATCAAGACAAGCGCAATAACACCCAGCGACTGCACCAGAGATGGATTGTCGAACGTGATGCCGCCGAGACCGTCGGACCCCGCCAACATGCCGATGGCGAGGAACAAGACCAGTGCGGGGATGCCAAACCGATTCGAGAGCTTGATCGTCAAAATGCTCAGAATGACGAGGGTAGAGAAAACGATGAAGATCAACTCAATGGAAGTCGGCATCTGGCTATTGGTTTTCGAGGTTGTGCGACACGATTCGATGCGGATATAGCACAGACGACCGGATCAGGCTAGCCATAAGAAGAGGCACAGCGCTGTCGCCTAGTGTTCCGTCTCAGAAATTCGGTTAATAGTTCGGCTATGTAAGTGTTCATAATTTCAGCGGAAAAGATCGGTGAATTATGCGCCTCACTTCGGAGACGGGACACTAGTCTCATATAGAGAGGCTGGGAGAGCATGGGCGGTTCGGTCGATACGCGCAGTAAGGGATAGACCCAGGCCACCCCTTGAGGGAAAAATGCGAGTGAGCTTGGAAGGAAAGGGAGAGGGAGCCGCCAGACCATCCTTCTTGCTCGCAGAACGCGCACGATGAAACGGTGCTCGTCCGATGCGCGCAGTGAAGGACAGTCCGGCGACTCCCTCTTGAAGGAAAACGAGCGAGCTTGGAGGGAGCTTTTATACTTCAAGACCTGCAACTTCGAACCTCCGCAGGTAATCGCCTCATTCAGAAAAGGGAATGTTCTTCCCCGACAGCGCCAGCTTATACGCCAGCGTCCCTCCGTCTGGGCCAGTGGCAACAATGATGATGTCGTAATGGGTAGACATGGAGGACCTCCGTGGTGCTGGGACGTAGTCGGGGGAAGGGGCGGGGTTTACAAATTAGGGAGGTGGTACTCTTAATGAAGGTTACAAGCCAAGAGTAATCCACATCTCAAGGTAACCATCGGCTAGGGCCGTTTTTAGTTTCGGTAGTTCCGAATGCTTGATGTGCCTTGTGGGCCGCAGTGTGGGGCGGGTAACTGGGTGTGAAAGATCCGACTCCTTTCTTTTGCGGTGAATCTCATTTGTAGCTTTGAAAAGTTTAGGGTACTTCGTCTCAAACATATATCCCGGTGTTAGAACGGAACCGATATTTCCTAGTGTATACAAGCCAATCGTACCATCATGAGCAAAAAGAGCTGACAAGAAGACATCATTTATTGTGTCGGTAAGATTAACCCAAGCGGTAGGGTCAGTCATGAAGTAGCCGCGCCACCGAACTACCTTGGATATAACGCTTGCGTAATTACCTCCCAAGAATTTTCTCCAGTTTATATACGCAAGTGAAGGACTCAAAGTGACAAGCATCGATTCGGATATGGGACAGGCGCTAGGAGCAGTCCGTGTAATCAGGCCAGCATCCTTCAGAGCTAGTTGAGCGATTTTGTTTATTCCATGCGCTCGACCAACTACGCTGCAGTCCTCAGCAATCATCAGTTCAGCAGCTATAAGAGCCACGTCTGTCGACTTGTCACGCAATAGACCGTTAAGAAGGCTTCCATAAGAGGGTCCACCAATTAGATCCTTCTGAACGTATCTGATAAGCTCGGTCCTGACCCACCAATCTTTATGTTTCAGTACATTGAACTTGGTTTGACTCCAGGTCATTGCTCCATTTTCCAACAAATAACTGGCAGCGGCTAAATGGAGTTCGGGGTCGTCATACCTGTCAGGTTCCGGGAGGAGCACGGACCGGCAATGACGGATTAGTTCGGACCGAAAGACCGAATAGATTCGACCTTTCAGTATCCCAATGAGGAAGGCTGTAAATGCAGGATAGAGATCATATGTTTTGAGTAGACGTAAGCCCTGGCGAGACACTTCTCGTGATAATTTAGTCGCTCGAGAGAAGTAGTTGTAAATGGGAACGTATAGATGTGGTTGTCGCTCAAGAATTGAGAGCAAACGTCTGCTCAAGTGTGCGTTGGGTAACGCGCGTCCCAAGACATATTTGAATCTTGTCTCGTTAGAGACTTGGAGGCGAGGAGATAATTTCACCAATCGCCTCCGCACCTTCTCCTGATCAGGGTCAGGCGGTTCTAGTATAATTTCCGGAGGATGGCTGATCGTCTTTATCTCAGACTCGATGTCTCTCACACGATGAATATCGATCTTGCTACTCTGTGGGAACAGACCAATTTCTTTGCTGATCCGATCAAGAAGGACAAGGCGTCTCCTTATCTCTTTTTCATTCTTTGCAAATAGACGGATGTCATCAACGTAGCGGAAGTACCGAATGGTTCGGGAAGCAGGGGCATGATCGTCGAAGTGTCGCAGTACGCATTCAGACAAGAGTCCTGACGAAAGAGGCCCTTGTGGTATCCCATGGCCTTGATAGATTGGAATGGCCTTCGAAGCCGTCGTCCAGATGCTGAGTAGCTCGCAGAGACGATTGCAAAACTCGTGCTCTAGCTTGAGATCGCGCAGGAAATGCTTCAACACTCTATGATCAATACTGTCATAGCACGCAGTTAAGTCAAACGAGGCTGCATAGATAAATCCATCCGCGTGAGCCTTCCGCATCGCGTCAGAGAATGTCGTGTACGCGGTCTTCCATGGTTTGTAGAAGAATCTGCTTCGTTTGCCGGCATAAAGATGACCGAATACTTGCTTTAGGTATCGACGACGAATATGGGGAGAGAAGGATTCCGCTATTACATTGATCATCGCTTGATAAACGACTTGATCTTCAATGCAAAGCAGGGAATATGGTCGGAGGATTCCAGACTTCTTGGGAAAGAAGAGCTTTGTTGCGTGCTGCGGCGTGTAGGAGTGGTTGGACAACCGCTTGTGAAGATCTTCTAGATTAGCTTCAAGACAAAGAGAGTAGGCTCGATAGATATGGCGAACATAGTTCTTGAACTGCGGTTCGGGGTTGGTCGCTAGCCACTTCCAAGCGAGTCGAAGGTTCGGTTTAGAAAAAGCTTCCGCCAGGTGGTCTGGCATTTCTCTTCGCTCCTTTCGAGATCAAGCAAGTCTATGCTCTCCAAGACAAACCATGCAACGGTATCCATAGGGAAGGAAATACTTCCAGGTCTCTGTTTCGCGGCGCGCGGCGTCTCTTCTCTGAAAGTTGACACCTTCCGCTCTGAAACGTAGCCTGTTCCAACAAATCCCCTCTGCATCATAGTTCTCCCGACTGGAGGCCATTGTGAAGCGAAATATGAACCTGGTCCGCAAATTAGTTCTTTCGATTGAGGATAATCCGACAGGGTTTGCTTCGAAGGATTTGGGAGTTGAGGGATATAACAAAGAGGAAATTGGTTACCACCTATACATCATGATGGAAGCCGGGCTAATTCGTGGGGAGGATGTTACAACACATGGAAGTAGAAGCCCTGAAGCGATTGCGACTAGCCTCACATGGGCGGGTCATGAGTTTGCTGATGCTGCAAGAGATCCTGATCGCTGGGAAAAGGCAATGCAGCTAACAAAGGAAAAAGCTGGTAGTGTGACACTCGATGTTTTGGTCAAGCTACTTACCGCTTTGATGTCTTCTGCCCTCGGACTATAGGATACAGTTGGAGCAGGGAAACCGAACGAGCCCTGTGTCGCGGCACGCGGCGTTTCACCGCTTGTTTCCTGGCACTGCCGCGGGGTGATGTCCGGCCAGACCGTCGGTAACGTCTCATCTGTTGCACCTTCCTTTTATCCTCGGTAAGCTGCTCTCCCATGAGTTCTTCGAAACGGCAAGGAGCCCTCTTCGGGCTTGCAGCGGCTCTGTTGTTCGGCATCAGCCCTCCGTTCGCCAAGCTGTTGCTGCCGGAGAGCGGCCCGATGCTGACAGCGGGCTTGCTCTATCTTGGAGCAGGGCTGGGACTGCTCCTCTTCGAGATGACCGGTCGCCCGTTGAATCTCGGTGTAACAGAGGCCCCGGTTTGCCGGGCCGATGCCGGATTGCTGGCGGGAGTGATTCTCACCGGGGGGATGCTCGGTCCCTTTCTGATGTTGTGGGGACTGGAGCGCCTGTCCGGCGTTTTGACCTCATTGCTCCTGAATCTGGAAGCGCCCTTCACCGTGCTAATTGCGATACTGGTCTTTCGCGAGCATTTGGTCCGACTCGAACTGGCCGGTGTCCTCGTGATCGTGGTTGGGGCAGGGATACTCATGTATCGGCCCGGCGCGATCCACGGGGACGTCGTTGGGATTCTTGCCGTGCTAGGAGCCTGTCTCTGCTGGGCGATCGACAACAATCTAAGTCAGCGTCTCTCGCTTCGCGATCCGCTGGTTGTCACGCGCATGAAGACCCTCGGCGCCGGTATCGGGATGCTCGGCCTTGCGGCTCTCACCAGCCAGCAGTGGCCATCGTTCACGATTCTGCTGGCGACCCTTCTTCTGGGACTCGTCAGTTATGGGATCAGCTTGCTGCTGGACATGCGCGCGCTTCGGCTGCTCGGCGCGGCGCGTGAGGCAGGGTTCTTTGCGACGGCTCCCTTCATCGGCGTGGTGGTTGCCGTGCCAGTCTTAGGCGAGCGATGGGATATCCAGGATGCCACCGCCACCGTCTTGATGATGGCCGGAGTCGCGTTACTCCTCCGCGGGCGCCACGCGCATGCACACCGGCATGAGGTAGTCGAACATGACCACAGCCATCAGCACGAAGAGCATCACGACCACGTGCACGGTGGAGGTCCTGTCCTTCAAGAACCGCATGCTCACGTGCATTGGCACCTCCCCCTCACCCATGATCACCCGCACCTGTCGGAACTGCATCACCGTCATGATCATTAGGAGTCGGGAAGAACACGGTGTCTAGCCCCCGTTTCGCAGCGCGCGGCGGAGTTTGGATCGCTGTCCTGTACCGAGGATCAGGCGAGCTCCCGATCCGAGGGCGATGATCCTCAGTGAGTGTTCACGAGCGTCGGCGAGGAGGCTAGCTGTCTCCAGCTCGCGTCGGGATTGAAGGTGGTCATCTTGGAGGCAATCGCTGTGGTGTTCTTGCCCAGATTTTGTTCGTAGACCACCCCGTCCTGATTGACCAGAAAACTCATAATGCCCGATACGCCGTAGCGTGCCGGATAGGCAATCACCGCGAACCCGCCGATCATGTGGCCCCTGATTAGATAGTCGTGGGCCCCACCCGGAGCGTCGCTCCCTTGCTTCGTGAGGATCCGGTAGAAGTACCCATGATAGGGTGCCAGCGGCTTAGAGACGGAGTCGGTATAGCCTTCGCGTGTCGCCGCGGCAAGCAGCGGGCCAAGTGGACTCGGCGGCTCGTTTTCCTTCGTCTGCCAGTAGAGCCCATCATGCTTCCCAGGCGTGCTCACGAATTGTGGCGCATATTCCGGAATGCGGTCGCCATCCACATCGAGCGCCGCATACTCATGCGCGGCGTCCACGATGGCGAGGCACACCTGGATCGCGGCCAGTTCGTTGCGGCCGATGCGGCGGGTGAGGATTTCCTTTTCACCCTGTGGACTGTTGAAATGCCACCCGGCAGGAGATTTCACGAGCGGAATGGGCATCGGCCACTCATCCTGACCGATCACGAGCACGGCCTGGGTCTCACCTTCGAACACGATCTTGTTGGCTTCGTTATAGGCCTTGATAAACGCCTCGCGGCTTTGCTGATCGGCGACCGTGTCGCCTGAACTGATCAGTTTCTTGCCGTGAGGACCCAGGATTCCACGTAACATCGGTTGATCGTTCGCCTTAACCGCTTCGACCAATGCCGTGATTCCTGTCTCAGGCGACGCAAAGCTCTTTTGTGCGGCAGTCGCCGCCTGGGCCACCGGTGCCATCGCTATAAGCGCCAATGACAAGATTGTCCCGAGCAACCTCTCCCGCCAGTTATGCATACCAACCTCCTGCCTCGGGTCTGTTCACCCTATGCTCCATGATGCAATTGAATGTTGGAGTTGTTGTGACATCACACTCCTCCGGCTAGCGATGATGAGACCCACCACCGCCGCCATGAGAACCACCAGAAGGCTGTTGGGACCCTCCACCACCACGAAAGCCACCAGAAGGCTGATGGGAAGCCCCAGCACCGCCGCCACGAAAGCCACCGGAAGGCGGTGACGCAAATCCTTGCGAACTCGAGTGCCCCCGCGCGCTGAAGTTACGTTCGGCTGCTCCTTGACCCACGCCCTCAAAGGCATGAGGCCGCTGCTCAACACGAGGACTGACCCCGCTTGGCACATTCGGGCGGCTTGGGGCGCTGCGCATGTCGGAACGGCTACCGCCGGGCGCGTTGGAAGGACCGGGCGAGCTGCCATGTACTTCCGACCGGCTGCCTGCGCCGCTGCGCGACTCCGGGTGACTGCCAAGCGCGCTACGGCCCTCAAATGAAGACGGATCGTGTCCGCGGAATTCACGGCGCGCCTCAGGCGACGCGCTCATGCGGCCAAATTGTTGACGCAGCCCCATATCCCGGTACGGCACACCTCGGCGGTGGCCTGGATCATGCGCCCATACAGTTCCCCGATTGGCGTTCCCTGAGTGATAGTAGAAGTTGTTCACGTTGACGACGGAGACGTGGCGGTACGGCCAATTGAACCCGCCGAAGAAGAAACCCGGACCGATGCCGATTCCGATGCCCCAGGCGAAACCCACCCCGAATCGCGGACCGTAGAAATAGCCTGGCCAGGGAGCCCAATAGACTGGTGGGTACGCCGGCCACCACCAAGGCCCATATATCACCATCGGGTTATAGTAGGGGACGTAGACCACTTGCGGATTCGCTGGTTCAACCACGATGGATTGCCCCTGTTGGTCCACGCGGATCTGGTCGTTCGATTTGAGATTGCCGGCATCTGAGGCCTTCTGACGCAAACTCTGGACTGTGTCCATTACTTCTTGCTGCTGGGCCAAAAATGCATCGCCAAGTCGTTCCATCCAGTTCAGCTTTTCGTCCATCATCATGAGGATCTGTGGAAAGGCGACGAGAGATTTGACGCTGGGATCCCACGTATTCTCAGCAACCGCCTGCACCGCCTGGTCGCCCTTAAGATTCGGATTGGCTTTGGACCAACGCGCGGCCTCGATCACCTCAAGCGGGTATGTCGATGCCATCAAAATCTGCGACAGGAGCGAGTCGGGATACAGTGCAATCGGTGCCAGCATCTGATCGAGTTCTTGCTGCGTAAATGCAGGCCGGCTTTGCCTCGGCACATTTTGCTGCGGCATCGGCGCGTCTTGTTGCGGCGTCTCCTGTTGCGCCGGCTCTTGCTGCGGCGGCACTTCTTCCTGCGCGAACACGAGGGACCAGAAAAGCAGCAGCATGAGCAGTTGAGT
The DNA here is from genome assembly GCA_003135435.1 of Nitrospira sp. Classification (GTDB taxonomy): domain Bacteria; phylum Nitrospirota; class Nitrospiria; order Nitrospirales; family Nitrospiraceae; genus Palsa-1315. Next base: position 26,639 of record PLBR01000041.1, read on the forward strand.
GAGGACATATGTGATGCGCGTTTTCATGAGTGACCCTCTGTCCGTGAATATCAGAGTGTACGCAGAAATGACCCTCTGACTATCATCCTACCATCTACAACGCAGAGATGGGTTTTGGGATGATCTGTGCGATGTCATACAGTTCCTGTTCCCTGTTAGGGGCGAACAGCAACAGGAGAGTAGGCTATGTAGGACACGAGGGCCCGGATTCCCACACCGTGCGTTGGCGGATCTGGGCACACCACATTGTGAAGAAACGGGGACATTCTACTTTCCCAGAAGAGAATCCTCGTCAGCCCCCGTGTCGCTGCGCGCGGCGGCCCGCCTCTTGAAAGTACTGCATCACCTGCTTCGTCTGGTTGACACTTGCCACGCTAGAACGTAGCCTCTCTCCGTTTTAGCTTCAGCGCGAGATTATTAACAGGTAGATACTGTTCGCCATGGATTGGTTGTTGCTGCTTGGCTTGGTCTCTCTCCTCGTTGTCGGGGCTACCGCTTCGTTCTATTTGTATACGTTCGTGACTCGAATCAGGGAGGAGTTCCGCTCGGCTCAACCAGACCTGCGTATTACAAACCTGTCAGCGATGAGTTCAGGGAACGTCCTCACCATTTACCCGGAACTCGAGAACGTGGGTGGGGGTGTGGCGTACGATTGCCTTCTGCACATGGGTGGGTGGGAAGGTAATTTCGCCGTGAAGAAAGTCTATCCTCGTGGTCCGCGGTATCAGAAACATGTGGCGTCCATCGTATTGGGCCCTGACGCACCGATCCGCGCAAAACCCATTAACAATGGCTATATCCGTCTACGCTATCTGGATCGCTGGGGGCAAAAGTACGATTGCTGGTATCAGGTTGCCCAAGTCGAATCCGGGGAAACCCCTCTCTACAATGTTCAAGTCGACTTGGAGGATCCTCAATTGAACGAGCCTCACCCGTCGGTTTGGGGCATGCGGAAGTTTCTTCGAACTACTCCTCTGTACGACTGACCAAACAGCGTCGTCAGGCGTCTGTGTCGTGGCGCGCAGCGGGGTTCGCTTCGCTGAGATTTTTGAATGCGATGGGTGTGTAAATATGCAACGGGCCGGAAGGAGTGCTCCTTCCGGCCCGTGATGTATGCAGGGATGCAGCGCGAGGATCTATTCCTTGAACCCTACGACGATGGCTCCGGACCCAAGATAGAGGGCCAGGTCTTGCAATCCAACATTACGCGGCGAAGAAATGCCATAGCCCACGTTTCGCGGCGCGCGGCGTCGGTCCCTCCGAAAGTTGACACCTGCCGCTCCGAAACGTAGCCTGTCTCTGGTTCCCTTTCATGCCTCACAAACAGGTTGTCATCATCGGGGGCGGTTTCGGAGGCCTGACGGCCGCGCAATTGCTGCGTGATGCCGACGTGCTGCTCATCGACCGCACCAATCATCACCTGTTTCAACCGTTGCTCTACCAGGTGGCCACTGCCGCGCTGTCTCCCGGCGATATCGCCTGGCCGTTACGCACGATCTTTCGGCGGTACCCGCATGTTCGCGTAGTAATGGATGAGGTCCTGTCCATCGATCGTGCGGCGCGTCTTGTTCGGTTGCGGGTCAGCGCGCCGATTGCGTTCGACGTTCTCATCGTCGCACCCGGATCGAGGCACTCGTATTTCGGGCACGACGCGTGGGAGCAGTCCGCGCCCGGGCTCAAGACCCTAGCCGACGCGGTCTACCTTCGCGAGAAGATGCTGCTGGCATTTGAGGAGGCCGAACGACGAAGAATCGCCACCGGCACACGGGATCGCCTCACCTTCGTGATCGTGGGGGGAGGTCCCACCGGAGTGGAGTTGGCCGGCGCGCTGGCGGAGATCGGACGGAAGGTCATGGGGCCGGATTTTCCGAACTTGCACCTTGAGGATCTCGCCATTCTGCTCGTGGAAGGCGGCTCGTGCATTCTGCCCGGGTTCAGCCCCGACCTGTCTGCGAAAGCGGCGACTGCGCTCGAACGCAAGGGCGTCACAATCAAGCTCAACAGCCTGGTGAGCGAGATCCGTGCCGATGGCGTGATGATCGGACGCGACTTCGTTCGCTCCACGAATATCATCTGGGCGGCCGGCAACAAGGCATCGCCGCTTCTAACCTCGCTCGCAGTTCCCCAGGACAGGTCCGGTCGGATCAAGGTCCAACCGGATCTGACGATTCCAGGCGACTCCTGGATCTTTGTCATCGGCGATGCCGCACATTGTGCCGGTGCGGGCGGCGACCCCCTGCCGGGCGTAGCTCCCGTCGCCGTGCAGCAAGGCCGCTATGTCGCGATGCTCATTCGTGAGGAGACCGCTCCGGACCAGCGCCGGCCGTTTGTCTACGCGGATCGAGGCATGCTGGCGACCATCGGACGCGCTCAAGCCGTGGCCCAGATCGGCCGCGTGCACCTATCCGGACTGGTCGCCTGGCTGCTCTGGTGCGTGGTGCATATCTTCTTACTGATCGAGTTCCGCAGTCGTGTGCGGGTGATGTCGGAATGGATGTGGTACTACCTCACATTCAAGCCGGGCGCGAGAATCATCTATACGAAGCCGCGCCAATCCGGCGAAGAAAGGCGAACGTCACCGTCACGCTCCGCGGGATCTGACTCGAAGGAATGAGTCGGTCCCGAAAGATTGCCGGGCAGGTCTTGCCATCCACCATCACGCGGCGGTGTGGTTTGATCGGGCCATCGAGGAAAGTCGAAAGGATGTGCAGGGTTTTGTCAGATTTGCATTTTGATGTCGAGCTGATGGCCTTTTCGCCGGCCGCCCTGCAGAGGGTGTTCCGGCACTTCACCCGCGACCATGAGCTACGCCATATCCACCGCGTCTGAGTCTTGGTAGAATAACAAATGATCTTTCACAGGGAGGATCTTCCACTGTGGAGACGAAGATACCGATTGCCGCTGGCCTCGTCGTGACCTGGCTCTCGATAGCGAACTTCGGGATGCCAAGCCCCGCCTCTGCCGAATGGTATGTGGCGGGAGATGTTGGGGCCAACTTCGCAGATCGCCTCACCGGCATCTCGGGAACGAACGGCCTCGCGGGGCTCCAAGCCCCCGACTTTGACCTCAAGAATTCGGTCAGCTACGGGGCCAAGCTCGGATACTTTGCTGAGCATAGTTGGTTTGGGATCGAGGGCGAAGTCTTGCAGACCACGCCGCACATCAAAAATTTGGATGACGTTCCCGGTATCCATCTACGAGTGACCACTATAGGAGTCAACTTCCTGGCTCGGTATCCTGGGCGCACGTTCCAGCCATACGCAGGAGTCGGCGTGGGCACGGTGATTGCCCACCTCAGTGACTCCGCTACAACACAGAGTAATACCGATGTCACCAGTGGGTGGAATGTGCTCGCGGGCCTGCGTGGATTCGTCACCCCGTATGTCGCCGTCTTTACCGAATACAAATATACAGGGGCCACGCTACGGTTCGATCAGGCATTTGGCACTGGAGGAGGCTTCGAAGGTGTCTACAGAGCACAGCATGTTTTGGTCGGCCTCTCCTATCATTTCTAGCAGGATGCTGGGAAAGTCGCTCTTCTCACCCGCCCGACCCCGGCGCGCCAAGACGCGCCTTTTCCCATGCGGCGTTCTCGCCGCGCTCAGAGGCTCAACGTACCGAGGAGAGCCTCTCGGATATCGGATTCACTGGAGGAGCTTTTCCGTTCGCCAAGATCAATTCAAAGGGCGAACGGCCCACACGAAGTGCGGTATGTACCTCCTCGCTTCTTCGCTTGCTGCGGCCTTGCTGGATGGCCTTTTTGAGCATCCTGCGCAGTGTTCTCCTGTTATCCTGGACGCGCGGACCATTAATGTTCCACTGTGCCATAATAGTTCTTCCGCAGCCTGCTAGAGGCGAGAACTCTTATGCCTCGAATTACCGTCATCCCTCTTCTTCTCGGTGGGCTTCTGATTCTGTCTTCCTGCGCGGAATCAGCGCATCAGGTACTTCGAAACACGGGCCACATCGACGTGCCACTTGAACTGGAAAAACAAATTGATACCAGCGTGGCCTTTGCAGATCTACAGGCAGCCCCCGGCAATTATGTCGGGCGGGTCATCATGGTCGGTGGCATCGTCATTAAGGCCAAACGGACAAAGGACCAGACCGAAATTGAGGTGCTACAACTTCCTACTGAAGGAGGAGGGCCTTCGACGGCAGAGCGAATTCGCTCCGAAGGGCGTTTCCTGGCTGTCCGAGAAGAGTTTCTCGACCCGGCGACGGTGCCTTCGGGCACACCGATTACCGTGATCGGTGTTGTTAGCGGCTCAACGACCAGGCCACTGGATGAAAGTGAGTACACCTATCCCGTTCTCGATATCAAACACCTCATCGATTGGAGCGCTGCCGCCTCACAACATCCAGGAGGCAGTGCTGCCGCATTCTATGGCCCGTACTACTCGCCTTTTGGATACTGGGGGAGGCCGTACGGGTACTATCCCTATTTGGGGAGGCCCTCTCCCTTTTTCATCCAGCCACGTTCGCCGTCGCCACCACCACCTCCTCCTCGACAAAATATCCCGCCACAATTTAGGAAAAGCAGATGACCTCGCATGATGTGACGGACGGTTGCGCCTCCGCAGGTCGCGCCCCAGCCCCGTGTGAATTCTGTGCGGCGTTCTTCCGCTTGAAGAAGATAAAGGGCAGGTTTTGGAATCCAACATCACGCGGTGAAGAAATCTGTCTGGGCCTGCTTCGCGGCGTTCCACCGATCGCCACTGATCTGAGGGATTGCTCTCGAGTCTGTTGCTCTCTTGAACGAATGTGGACAGAGGGCCTGCGACTACCGGGGCGGGTTACTGCACGTCGGTCGGGGTCTCTTCAAACCGGATGGCGATGCCTGAGAGGGCATGTTCAATGCGCGGCTGATCCGTGGCACCTTGTGTCAGGATGTAGGGGTTGGAGCTATAGGGCGTGTACCATCCGTATCCATACAGTTGAAACGACACTCCGGCTGGGCCCAGCAAGCCCGGCTCAAGGTAAGGACTGCCCGTCTGAGACCGCACGACCATCGGCACGTCCGGCACAATCGCATCGGCTCCCAACGCACGGGCGCGGTCCAACATCGTTTGCCGAAGTGTCTCCAGACNNAATTTGAGCTTCGTACGGTAATCCGTGCCACTTCCACGTGGGGTCGTGCGGGCTCCGCTGTCAGCCAATCGACGGGAGCAGCGGTCTCTCGCGATGGATAGGTCGTGTCCGTGAAATACTCGATGCGGGTGCCGACGCATCCGGTGAGGAGCGCCGTGACCGCGAGGGTGAGAATTGTTCGTCCGAGGGTCGTCATTCAGGACCTCTTCAACGTTCTCTTGGACCCACTATACTCTGGGAACGACTCTGACTCTATTCCTCGTTGGAGGGGGGATTCAAGGAACACAGGGGGCGAGAATCTCTTCTTATCGCGCCGCGCGGCATTTCGTCTCTTCCGTTTAACGCCTTACGTCTCACGTTTCACGGGTCTTAGATTGCAC
>PLBR01000154.1 GCA_003135435.1 Nitrospira sp.
CTGTCAAATCCGGGTCACCTCAGACATGACCATTGACTTATTGGAGCCGGTCGCCTTGCTTGAAGCGATTGCGTCAGTGCATTGAATTCATTGCTCGACCGCGCACGTCACGCATTAGACCAGGTTGCCCATCCCATCCTCTCACGAGTGCTCGTTATCCCATTAGAGACAGGGGATGGTCTGTCTGGTCTATCTGGTCTGTCTTGTCTATCTCGTCTATCTGGTTGGTGCGGTTGAGAGCGGGACGAACGGGACGTGGGGGATGGTCTATCTTGTCTATCTCGTCTATCTCGTTTGCCTGGTTGGCCGAAACGGAAGCCCCACCAGAAGAACCAAAGAGACCAGACAGACCGAACAGACTGGACTGCGCATCCCCTTCACCAGCAGGCGCTTCCAAAAATCTCGGTACCGAGGTATCCTGCTACCTTGTTCCTGGAGCGTCGACTTCTGCGAGTCCAGTTCTGATTGCGTGCCTGAGGAGTGTCATGAAAGTCATCCGGGATTGCTTTGGGCGTTCAGTACGGTTGACGGATGAACGGCTCGATCACATTCTTCAGCATCAGGAACTGGCTGGAATGGAAGAGGAGATCAGCCGGGCCTTGCAGACTCCTACAGAGGTGCGGGTCTCCCGCTCCGATGAGACTGTGCAGGTCTTCTATGAGTACTACGCGAAGACGCGTGTTGGTGGGAAGTGGCTCTGCGTCGTGGTAAAGTATCCACCTGATGATGCGTTTGTGGTGACGGCCTATTTAACCGATCAACTAAAGCCTGGAGAATCGTTATGGCCGAAAAAGTAAAGGTCTGGTTTGATCCCGAGGCGGACTATCTCGAGGTGCAGTTCCGTGAGGCACCGGGTTTCATGCGGGCCACGGCACATGATGCGCTCATGGAGCGGGTCGATGAACAGGGGCATGTGCTGGGCTTTAGCGTGCTGGGCGTCAGTCAGTTTCGAAAAGACCATCCGTTGGATGCTGAACTTGTCGCTGGTGAGTAACTTCGTCAACGCGGATTGAAGGGCGAGTTCTACTGCCTATCGATATCTTGCGGTGCGATGGTCTGACGGCGGGACATTCTTCCCCTCCTCTCTCTCAGTGCTTCCGTCCAACGAAGGCTGGTTCATCTGGTCTATCTGGTTGGTCTGGTCTGTCTGGTCTCTCTGGTTTGTTTTGTTTATCCGGTTTTCTGGTTTCTGTGGTTTTCCGATCAGCCAACCAAATAAACGTGACAAACCAAACAAACCCGTTCTCGGTCCGGCCAACAAGACAGACCAAATAGACCAAACAAACGAGATAGACCAACGGAGATTCTGGGGCAGACATGACTATTGACTTATTGGAGCCGGTCGCCTTGCTGGAAGCGATTGCGTAAGTGCATTGGGGTCATTGCTTGACCGTGCACGTCACGCCTTTGACCAGACTGCCCATCCCATCCTCCCACGAGTGCTCGTTATCCCATCAGGGATGGGGGCTGGTTGATTTGGTCTATTTGGTCCTTCTCGTCTATCTGGTTGGTGCGGTTGAGGGCGAGAAGAGCGAGACGTGGGGGATGGTCTGTCTGGTCTATCTTGTCTATCTGGTTGGTCGGACCGGAAATTCATCCAGAAGAACCTGAAAGACCAGCCAACCAGACAGACGAGCCCGTGCGCGAGCACAGAAGATCATCAGGCTCCATCCCCTCCGCGCTCTGCGAGCAGGAAGGGCATCTGGCCGCTCCTCCCTCATCCTTCCAGCCGCTGAACCGCTCCCGCTGACAACTGTCGTGGATCGTCTCTCGTCGTTGGTGCGGCGTTGTTCGTGCCGGTGAATTCTTCACCCGAGCCTTTCCAAACGCGCTGGGTCCATGTATTCTCCCACAGCCATTCCCCCAACCGTACCGAAATGACAACCCCACGCGCCACGGAGATGGGATGAACCATATGAGCGCCATGTGATGATTGAGGTCTTCTCCCTCGCCACAATCAGAGAACGGCTTGGAACCGGAACGCCGAGGCGGCAGTTCCTGTATGAGCGGCTTCACGAGGTGGTCTCTCGGCTCTATGAGACCGGGAAAGTGAGACACATCTATCTCTTCGGCAGTTTTCCCACTGAGGCTCCTATGCCGAACGATGTCGATCTGTTTGTCGTGATGGCCGCTGACTTTCGTACGGCAGGGCTTACCGATGAATTACTGGCTGTGTTTACACACGATACATGTCGAATACGCTATAATGCCGATGTCTTTTGAGTCACTGAGTCGATCGGCGCTGAACACATCGCGGACGCGTTAACGGTATTCTCGCGGGACCGGCAGTTTCGTACTCAACCCATTGTCGAGGTGATTCCGTGATTTCCAACGATGAAGAACTCCATCAGGCTGAGACGGCTGTTCAGAAACTCTGGAGGTTTCTTGCGCAGGCGAGGCAGACGCATGCGTGTGCGGACTATGAACGTCTTGCCGCACCATACTTGCTTCAGATCCAGGACCGGCAGCAAGAGATCCTCGCCTATCTTTCAACCAGGCCGGAAGTGTTGCGCGCCTAATCTATGACGCGAGGCAAGTTTCCTCCCAAAAAGACGAGGAGGGTGACATGCAAAAGGCCTGCAAGCGAAAGCGCCGCTCCTGTGCACTCTGTAAACCGCACAAAGTTGGTTGGTGAAGGGAGAAAGAAAAGGTACCGGGAGTCTTTTCTCACAGCCTGACATGGCCCCTCCAGGCTCGCTCGTCCATCCCTGTCTCTGCTCCAAACATCTTCTAAGAGGAGTAGCCGAGGCTGTCCTTTCCTGCGCGCATCAAGCGACCTCATCCTTCTAAATGATCCTTCCACGCTCGCTTGTTTTTCTTCACAGGGTAGCCTGGTTGATCCTCGAGTGCGCGCGTCGAATGAGCACATTCATATCGTGCGCGTTCCGCGAGCAGGAGGATGACCAGGCTGCCCATCCCATCCTCCCAAGCTTGCTCGTTATCCCTTCAGGGATAGGGGCTGATTGAGCTTACACTGCGCGCGTCCAAGGAACGTGACGCGAGGCATGCGGGACGAGCGAGACGTGGGGGATGGTCTGTCTTGTCTATCTCGTTTGTCTGGTTGGCCGGATCGGAAGCCCCACCAGAAGAACCAAAGAGACCAGACAGACCGAACAGACTGGACTGCGCATCCCCTTCGCCAGCTTGCATTTCCAAAAACATCGGTGCCGGGGTATCCTGCCGTAGTGTTACACTGTCCCAATGAGGTTCGCATGACCGCCGATGATCGCTACGATGTGCCCGACTTGCCGGAGGCGCAGTTTGAGCCTGGCTCCAATGGGCTGGTGTTCAAGAATCTTCTCGGGATCACGTCGAAGCACATCATGGACAAAGTAGAGGCCAGAGCCCTCGAGCAGGCGATGGACGTACTGGTTAGAGCCTACGGTGAGACGCACCGATATTACGTCCACGGATCTCTGTGATTGTGCAGGAATAAAGGTGTCAGGAGCCATTTCCTGAATGGACGCTTGCAAGCTGAGGTCCACGAATGGACCGACCGGCGCGAACCCTGTCCGGAAGTCTGATGCCCCGCATTCTGAGTCACGCGTATGGGTGGGTGCCGATACTGGCTCCTGACACCTTGTTCTGTCCCTCGGCGTAGGTGATGCTATGGTGCTTTGCAGATCGAATCTAGGGCTGCCAATCTCGTCCGAAGGAAATTTCTGATATTGTTCCACTGCACATCTCCACTCACCATGCCTATAGGTGTTTGTGCATTTTGGAAGCGGCTCTTCGCTGTCGGCCCACCAATTTGAAGAAGAACGGCTCTTGTCTCTGCGGCCCACTCCCCCGCTTCCTTATCCCATCTCGCCGTGAATTCATCTCTCTGATCTCGAAAGGTTCCAGCCCTTCTGCTCTGCCAGTACTCATTATCAATGCGTTCTCTCAGTGCATAGCCATGTTTAAGCTGCATTGTGCATCTAGAGCCTAGTCGAGTTGCGGCTGCTTGCGCCTCGGTTGTCCCTGCGGGAGGTAGCTCGCCCTTTTTCTCAACTTCTCCACTACCCTGGCGCACTGTTCGCTCTTCAGTGGTTGGTACCATGGGTGGTGCGCTGCAGGCACTGAGAATTAGACAGAGGAAAATCCCAAGCAGTTTGTTAGCCATTGACACGTGCTCACCTTGCAGGTTCGGTTCAGAAGGATAGCTATTTCGACAAGCACAAGCAATCTTCTGTAGGAGCCGTCTTTATCTTCTGTTGAGTAAAGAGAACATCCACCGCGCAAGCACTGGGGGGAGTGGCGACTGGCGCATCGGTCGAAGCGACCTCAGCGCCTCGCCTGTGGCCCTTGCGCCTCCTTCTCCACCCGCCTACAATACGCCTCCCTGCGAGGCCCCCATGCCCTTCTCGACCTGCTTATCATGTTCAAAGAGGTCTTGGGGCCGGCATCCTAGCGCGGTCGCTCGCCTCGGCTGCGCGTGTGTCAGACGACGCCATGATCTCTGCACGGGCGCGATGTGAGGACCACAGCATGTCAGGCACCACACTGCGCACACAACCGAACCAAGGACATCACGTTATGACTCCGTACGCTTGGCTCCAACGGTGGTCTGCGTGCTTTACAATGGCCATCACCATGACCGTAGTCCTTAGTGGATGCGCCAATGTGCCGCGCCATTATGTGCGGATGGCAGAGCCTGGCACTACGCTCACCGCCCTGACCACCCATCCGGAGATGTACCACGGGAAGGTGGTGCTATTGGGGGGAGCGATCCTTGAAGAAGAAGAGAATGAGCAGGACCTCTGGTTGCATGTCATAAACCGGCCACTGGACCAAGATTATATACCCCATCGTCCCACGGACATGGATGGTCCCGAAGCTGGCTTCTACTGGGTGGTGGTGGCAAAGCAACAACTCCCCCCCCAGTATCGCCAGTGGGCGCGAATGACGGTGGTCGGACGAGTAATGGGCACGCAGCGATACAAGGAGCCGGTGCTGTCACTCCTCTACGTGCGCGGCTGGGGGATGAGCTCGGCGCATCACGGGGTCTGGGAGAATATTGATCCCACGTATAGCCCCTCGGTTCCGGGAGGCCTCAAAAAGAATTAGAAAAATGGGGACAGGCTACTTTGATTGGAGTGAATTAGAGTCCGCTTTATTTCCAACGCCTGGGCCAGGTCATTCTTCCACCAGTTTCTGCGGGCGTTCGATCGGTCGAAGGCTCGCATGGTGTCCCAAGAATGACAGGGTGCTGTCGGGGTCTGACGAACACTACTGCTTGACTTGAGCGCCTGTTCCAGTATGCTTCGGTCCGTGACCATCATCTCCCTTCAGGCTTGAGAGGAACGCACAATGGCTCGATTAATCTTGCTTCGCCATGGCGAATCGCAATGGAACCTGGAGAATCGTTTCACGGGCTGGGTGGATGTGCCTCTGTCTCCACGCGGCATTCAGGAAGCGAAGGACGCGGGCGAGAAATTGCGCAGCTTCACGTTCGACCACGCCTTTACTTCCGTGTTGGCCCGCGCAAATGAGACGTTGCGACTCGTGCTCGAAATCATCGGCCAAACTGGTATCCCGATCGAGAAAGACAAGGCCCTCAATGAACGGATGTACGGCGAGCTCCAGGGATTGAACAAGGACGAGACCGTGAAAAAATATGGCGAGGCACAGGTGAAGATCTGGCGGAGAAGCTATGACGTGCCTCCGCCGGGCGGCGAAAGTCTCAAAGATACTGCCGAGCGTGTATTGCCCTACTATGAACAGACCATCAAGCCCTATGTCTTGAAAGGGGACACGATCCTTGTCGCGGCGCATGGAAACAGCTTGCGGGCTCTGATCATGGAGCTGGAGCAGCTCTCGCGAGAGCAAGTGTTGGAATTAAATATCCCAACTGGTGCGCCGTTGCTCTATGAGTTGGACAAGACAGGGAAGGTCGTCGATCACCGTTATCTCTGACGAACGACTCAGGTGTTCAGGCTGAAGGCGGAAGAGTGATGGGTGGTCACGCACGATTCACCCCTAAAGGCCTTCAGCCTATCTACCTGAGTAGTTACACATCTTCCAGTAACCGCCCATAGGTGTCGACTGGCACAAAATCGATCAGCAAGGTCAAGAGATTACGCCGCTCTGCTTCTTTGACCAATCGGTTCTCCTCCATCAGCGCAGCGGCTTCCGCACTCACCGCAAGCGGACTCACCCCTTCTTCAACCAAGCGATTATACCGGCGGCGACGTTCCTGCCATTCGTTGAGGTAGGTGGTCCAGACGGCTGAACCAACGGGAACGGTCGTACCCCATCCTGCTTCCATCGCATCCAAGATGAGTTCCGACAGTGCGGACTGATACTTCTGAGGGATGTGCGCCTCGATAGCTGCGAAGATCCAAAACAGGTTCAGCGAGAGCACTTCTTGCGTGATCGCCTGAGCCTGCTCCGCCGTCGCCTCGATCCCATATTCCTCCAGCTGTTGAACGGACACGCCGGTCGGCATTGCTGCGACCAGGGCGACCGCTGCTTGCCTCGGTGTCATCGAGTTGGCTGACATGCCTGACTCACTCACTCCCTCCCTCGTCCACGGTGGCAGAGAATACGCTACTGCTGCCAGCGTGCTCAAGCAACTTGTCCAAGCCTGCCCCCTGTGCTAGTGTCCGCCGGTATGATTCGACAGTTCGCCAGCACATTTTCACGATGGACCTGTGCCGCCGGTCTGTTGGCTCTCTTGGCCGCAGGCACCGTCGTGGGTGCACCTCACGCTCGCGCGGACGAACCGCGTTGGGGATTCGGAAGCGGCCTGGGATTCACATCCGGAACGGTCAATGGCACGGTGTTCACCCTGGCATTCAGCGGTGACTACTACCTCGATCGAAACTTCTCTGTCGGACCGATGATGCAGATCAGTCCGATGGGCGATCTCTTCCAGATCTCCTTCGCCGGGGTCGGACGCTATCACTTTCATCTCAATAACGGTATCAACCTGGTGCCCTTGATGGGAATGGGATTGATCCACGCAGACCTAGACCGCGGGACCGGCCCTGGACGCATCGACCGCAGCGACACGAGTTGGTATATTCCCATCGGTGTCTCACTGGAGTACCAGGCTGCCCACAACCTCGCCTTGTCTTCGACGTTGATCGTCAATCTCCACGACATCGATCTTTCTCCGTCGTTATCGGAGAGTGACCATACGAGCGTTGCCCTGCTTTTTGGTTTCCGCTTCGGTCCTTAGCAGGATGCTGAAAAAGTCCGCCAGCACGAAGAAGGTTGAGGTTCAGGCTAAGGTTGAGATAAAGAGAGCCTGATCTTCGCTCAACCTCGACCTAAGCCTACCTGCTTGCTGGACGGCCCTTTTGAGCATCTTCAGGCTATTTAGGCACAGGAACTTTGGCCGAACACGGCGAAGAGGCAATGCTCTGGCAAGGTACGGAAGTATCGGGGATATTGGGTAAGGGAGAGGTAATGGCTAGGCGGCTTTGGCCGGCTGCCAGCGAAGCCCGATGTTCAGCAGTTCCTGCAACAGATCTTTATAGAGATAGCCGGCCTTCTCTGCCGAATCTGCAAAATCTTCGTCGTGAGCAATTTGTGGATTCGGATTGGCCTCCAGTACGTACACGTTCCCCTCCGCGTCCATTCTCACGTCGATGCGTGCATAGCCGCTCAGGCCGAGTGCGCGATAGACACGCTTCGCGAGATGTTGAATCTCCTCGGCTTTCCCTTCAGGAAGGTTCCTGGCTTCGCCTGACCGAATCCCATACTTGTCTTGATACGTGCGACTCCATTTGACTCGTTCTGTCGCAATCCGGCGGGCGTCATCCGGAAGCTGGTCCATGATCAACTCCCACACCGGCAAGACGTGAACATGCCCATTGCCCATCACCCCGACATACAGTTCTCGCCCTTCAATGTACTGCTCGATGAGGGCGCCGGTCCCTACGCTCGCGTGGATGAAGGCGACTCGCTCCTTGAGCTTGTCGTCATCCTGGACAATGGACGCCTGAGAGATCCCGAGCGACGCCTCTTCTGTCACCGATTTGACAATTAACGGGAATGACAGCCATTTGGGCCGCTTGACCGTCCGCCCCTGTGGCACCACCATGAAATCCGGGAATGGGATACGGTGGAAGGAGAACAGCTTCTTGGAGAGGACTTTGTCGCGCGCCAGCATCAACCCACGCGGGTTACAGCCGGTATAGGGCACGTGAAGTAGTTCAAGATACGACACAACGTTCTGGTCGTACACCGCCACCCCATCGAACTCTTCGAGCAGATTGAAGGCGATGTGCGGCTTCCAGTCTTCTATGGCCGATCGAAGCACCCCGAGATCGCTCTTGACCCCCAACGGCTTGACGTCATGTCCGAGCTTGCGGAGCGTGGAGACCACATCGTATTCCGTCTTCCACTCGGCTCCTGTCACGTCCTGCCCGGTGAGAGGATCCGGAGGAACCAGATCTTCGTGCATCAGGACGAGGATTCGAAGCCGTCTCATACAGCCACCTTATGCCGCCCACTGCGCAAGTAGTTCATCGTGTGGACGGTCAGCAAAATCGTAAAATCCAACTTCGCCTGCTCTTCCGCGAGCGGAAGCCGCAAGTGGAGCTGCCGGCAGCGCTGAATCCATGNNTCCAGAACCTGATCGATCGTGTATTGATATTCGCCGGTCCAGGCTGCGACTTTTCGGCGCACCTCTTTTCGGAAGCGGTTCAAAAAGGTGGCGGCGCTCATTTTATCGGCGTGGGCAGGGGCGTCGGAAAACAGTCGCTTCAAATCCGGATCGTAAAATGACGGTCGTTCAGTCCCATAGTGTTTGCGCTTTCGCTCATAGTGCTCGCGCAGGGTCTTCTTCAGCTCGGACAGCGGATCGATCTCCTCACTCGTGACCACCTTGGGCGGAACATCAACCAGCCCCTGCATCAAGCCATTTACATACTGAAGCTTCTTGAGAACCGGCCATCCCTTGTAGCGGTCGGCCCATGTCGAGTCGGGCGTAAGCCAGACCGCGAAAGTCTCCGCAAAGTCTTCATCCGGATGGCTTTGCGCATACCACACGTCGAGATGACGCACGAAACTCCGGCTATAGGGCCTGGGGCTGTAATATTTTGGATAGGGATCGGATGAGCGACCAAATACTTGTTGCCGACTGCGGAGACGGCGGAGGCGATAGGCATTTTCAATAGCGTGGCCGGCCTCATGCCTCAAAATTCTCATGCACCATTCCGGTGTCCCGCCCTCGACCTCGAGCATCTGCTCCATTTCAAGTTTCGCCAGTCGTGGATGGGCCAGATAAAACGGTACGGCAATCCCCGGCACACCATCCGGAGTAAACCATTCGTTGGACAACCAAAAGTGGGGGCGGAATATGAGCTGTCTGGCTTCGAGTTCGGCGTAGAGTTGCTGGATCTGTTCTGACAGGAATGCCCCGTCGAGGGTGACTCCGAGTTGGCTCATGGGAAGGTCCAGAAGCTTCTCGTTCGACCACGAGACCCATTCCGGCTCGTGATCGTGGCTGTCAGACGCTGTCACTTCCTGTGTCCCTGATCGTTGCATCGATGCCATGTTCCGCGCGGTCAACCTGCAAGAGGTGCTGTGGGAAATATAGCACGTGCCTCAACATTGCCCCGATTGAGGAGGCTTTTCCGATGACTGCCGCATAAAAGTGGAGAAAAAATGTCCAATGAGTCCAAGAATGAACCGGCACAGGCAATATGTATCGCAAAGCCGGCCTAACGAAGGCGAGAAAGAAGGGCCGGTGCCGTGGCCCAGATGACATCGATCACCGACCACACGTAGGCGCGAGCCCGCTCGGGGTCGGTCTCCCAATCCGGCATCACTTCGTGCAGATCCAGAATCGGCTGATCGTGACCGAGACAGATCTGATTAAACAGGGGAACGTCGCGGCGGAAGTGTTCCTGAACGAAGACCTGGTGGTCTCGCCCCATCGCAATGACGAGGTCGGAAGCCTCGACCAGCTCCTTGGTGAGCTGTCGTTGGAAGTGTGTGGTTGGATCAGCGCCCTTCTCGCGCAATCGTGTGTGGACCCAGGCATGCACCGACTGAGGCCTAGCATCGATCCCGGCCGAGCGCACCACGCAGGACGTGCCGGCGCCGAGTCTGGCCTTGAGCGCGTACTCAGCTGTCACACTCCTAAAAATGTTCCCCGTGCACACGAACAAGACTGACTGAACTTTCCCGCCCGATGGGTTCTCATCCTTCCCCATGATACCCCCGTTTGAAGATCGGCAGCCACGCGGCTGACCACGTAGAGTGCCAACCTATGTCACATTCGGCAAGCCCCTTACGCGTGTTTCTAAAACTGGACGAAGCCACGGAACAGCTGCAAGCCAAGCTGCTTCGCCTCGTCGGGGAAACCATTGCCGAGTATGGCCTCATCAAAGCTGGCGACAGAATCATGGTCTGCCTATCAGGCGGTAAAGACTGTTATGCCCTGCTCGACCTATTACTTGTCTTGCAACGGCGTGCTCCGATTCGCTTCGACCTTGTCGCGGTGAACTTGGACAAAAGCAGCCCGGTTTTCTGCCCATGTACTCCCCGACTATCTCGCACATATCGAAGTGCCATCCCATATCAAGGAACGAGACACCCACTCAATCGTCAAGCGACTCATCCCTGAAGGGCAGACCACAGGTTCGATCTGCGCCCGACTCCGTCGTGGCATCCTATACCGCATCGCCACGGAGTCTCGCGCGACCAAGATCGCACTGGGTCACCACCGGGATGACATTGTAGAAACCCTGTTCCTAACCTTGTTCTATACCGGCAAGCCAAGACGATACCGCCAAAATCACGCTCGAAATCCAAGCTACATAAAGTCATTCTCCCGCTGGCCGCCGTGCGGGAGAACGACCTCGCTCAGTATGCGCAACTGCGCGCGTTTCCCATTATTCCCTGCGATCTCTGGGCTCGCACAAGGATCTCAAGCGGAAACAGGTGAAGGAGTTTTTGTGCGAATGGGAACAACGGTCGCCTGACTGCACAGACAGTACGTTCGCCGCCCTGTCGAACGTGGCGCCGCCGCTTCTCCTGGACGACGGCTGTTCGAATTCGAGGCTCTGCGCGCATCCGATCAGACGGAGGGGCAGGAAAGCGGTTGGTTGAATCACGACCCTGCCCCACTATCATGAACCTTATAGCTCTACCGAACGGGAATGAGGTCAGCTGCATCTGACGAGCGCACGGATTTCAGCCCCACTAATCGTACACTCCCTGGCGAGTCCGCCATTGCGTTTAGCTCAGGAATTCGCTATACAAAACTTCCTACTTTAGCCGGCAGATTGTAGCCCGTGACACACTATCCTGATTCCAAGATGGTCGCTGAACAACTGGTTCAGATAGCCCGGTGGGCGTCTCGTATGGGCTGGGCTCCTGCCACGAGCACAAACTACAGTGTGCGGTTGCCGGACAATGCCGCCCCCGCATATTGCGCGATTACGAGTTCAGGAGCGGACAAAAGCACGATTGAGGTCGAGCACATCCTCGCCGTCGACCAACATGGCGGGCCTATTGATACAGACGGACTGAAACCTTCAGCCGAAACCCCCCTCCATCTACTCCTCTATCGAACGATGGGAGCCGGAGCCGTGCTTCACACCCACTCACTCTCAGCAGCGTTGCTCTCGCAGCTAGCCCGTGATGAAGGCCGAGTACTGCTCTCTGGGTGGGAATTGCTGAAAGGGTTGAGAGATATCGATACCCACGAAATAGAAGTCTCTTTACCGGTCTATCCAAACTCACAGGATATGCGGGCCTTGTCGACGCACGTGGAACAGTCCCTTTCGAGGGAGCGGTCCTGCTATGGATTTCTGCTGGCAGGACACGGCCTCTATGCATGGGGCAAGGATATACCCGAGGCGAAACGACATCTCGAGGTCTTCGAATATCTTCTCCAATGCCAACGAGAGGTGACACTGCATGGCCACTCTGCGAATACCCGATAAGAACGTGACCCTACGCGATCCATCAGCCGTCAGACAATTTCTCGACGTGCGAGGCATCGTCCATGAACGGTGGCCTACGGGCAGAGACCTACCTTCCGGAGCCACAAACGAGCAGGTTCTCGCTGCCTACGACTACCTGCTCAAGCCACTCATGGACAAAAGCGGCTACCAGACGGCGGACGTAATACGTGTGGAAGGACACACGCCGAATCTGGAAGGGATTCGTGAAAAATTTATCCGGGAGCACACTCACAGCGAGGATGAGGTGCGTGTCTTTGTTGAAGGCCAAGGCTTTTTCTGGTTTCACAAGGAAGGGCGTGACGATGAAGTCTTCGCCCTGCTGTGCGAGCAAGGCGACCTCATTTCTGTCCCCGCCAACACAAAGCATTGGTTCGACTTAGGCGACCCCCCGAAGGTGCGCGCGATTCGTATCTTCACCGATCAAGCCGGCTGGGTCCCGCACTATACGAATTCCGGAATCGATCAACAGTATCGCTGGTAGCCGCCGCATGGTCCAATACGTCCTAATGGACATCGAAGGCACTCTTATTTCAGTAGCCTTTGTCCGCGAGATCCTCTTCCCGTTCGCAAAACACCGTCTCGCGGCCTTTCTCCGTGAACGTCGTCACGACGCTGATGTGCTCCGATGGACCTCGGTATGCCAGGATACCATTGAGCACGAAACAGGTACGCGCCCTGCGTACGAGGAACTGCCCGTCATGCTGACTGGCTGGGTCGATCAGGACCGGAAACTGGCCGGCCTCAAGGCGTTGCAAGCAATGATCTGGGATGAGGGCTATCGACAGCGGGCGTTTGTGCCGGAGCTGTATGGCGATGTCCTGCCGGCATTAACACAATGGCGGGCGCGCGGCATCCGCTTGGGAATTTACTCCTCTGGTTCGGAACAGGCACAGCGGCTCCTCTTCGCGCACACCAACGTCGGAGATGTGACATTGTTGTTTGAGCACTTTTTCGATACCAGCGTCGGCGATAAGAAGACAGCGTCCAGCTACCGCACGATCAGCGCGCAGATTGGTCTGCCGCCCCATCACATTCTCTTTCTGTCGGACGCGGAAGGCGAGCTGGATGCTGCGGCGTTGGCAGGATTCAGGACCGCCCATATCGTGCGGCCTGGAACCGATGCGAGCACTCGTCACCCCGCACATCCCGATTTCACGCACCTTCGTCTCGAAGGATAGACGTTCCGATTGACGAAATACTCGGCATGCATCGAGAGACATAGGGCGAGGTTAGGTCTTCAACTTCGATGCAAATTGCTTGCGGAACTTGACCACTTTCGGCCCGACGACGGCTGTACAGTAGCCCTGGAAGGGATTTCGCGAAAAATATTCCTGGTGATAGGGCTCGGCTTCGTACCAGGTCCCGGCAGGAGTGATTTCCGTCACGATTGGATTGGCATAGAGCTTCTCTTTCGTCACGGCTGCGATCACCTCCTCGACAATCTGCTTCTGCCCAGATGCATGGTAGAAAATTGCCGACCGGTATTGAGTTCCGGCATCGTGCCCCTGCCGATTGAGGGTCGTGGGATCGTGAATGACGAAAAACACCTCGAGCAACTCGCGATAGCTGAGGACGGTGGGATCGAACGTAATACGTACCGCTTCTGCGTGGCCAGTCCTGCCGCTACACACGGCTTCATACGTCGGATGATCTACTTGACCACCCATGTAGCCGGACTCGACCGCTACCACTCCCTTTATCTGGTCATAGACCGCTTCCAGGCACCAAAAGCAACCGCCGGCGACGGTGGCAATTTCGTATCCAGTCTGTGTTGGAGATGCGGTTTGTCCCATAGTGCAGATCTCTGATTACGTGGTCTGAGAATGAGTCCTGGAAGGTTCCACTTTCTTTCAGATCCTACCGCTGCCTTATACCATAGGGCGCCCTGAAGCCGCGAACAGTTCCATGAGCGAGCGCAGGACTCCTCACGCCTAACTGTAGGGGGGGCGACCAAACCGTCTGAATCAGAGAGAAGAAAAGGGGATGAGAAAGGCTACGCCTTAAGTTCTTCGTTGAGACTGGCAATGACCTGCTTGAGTTTTGTCTCCTCATCGGACTGAATCTTCGTGAACTGGATCCCAAATGTCCCGGCCTTGATCCACCGCACTTGGGCTTCGTCGATCCGCAAAGGCCAGTCGAGCCCAGGGACATAGATGCGGCATTCAAACGACGTCCCCACGACAACCGGAAAATCCGTTTCGATCATACAGCCGCCGGTAGAGAGATCCAGCGTCCGACCTTGGCCTTCTCGTTGCCCGCCCGAAAAGGTGCTTCTGAACTGTGATGTAAAACGTGGCTGCTTGCGCTTCTCCATATGGGGCTCCTCTTTGATCATGCGAGGCTGAGGAGGCCTCTTACTTGAATCCCGCTTATTCTTCACAAGAGCCATCCTTGCTTCACTCCAATTAAACAATGAACCCCGGGCTCGTATGAAGAGGCGCCGGGGTTCCTTGGAAGCCGTGAGTCGCTAGGTTACTTCTTCACATTCAACAATACGTGCCCACGACGATTCTGCTGATAGCAGGATTCAGCAGGGTCCGAGCAGAAAGGGCGCGCCTTGCCGTACGATACGATCGCCACCTGCTTAGGGCCCACACCCGACTCGATCAGATAGCTGCGCGCAGCCTTGGCTCGCTTATCCCCCAACACAACGTTGTAGTCGGCCGTGCCCCGTTCGTCGCAATGGCCCTCAACCTTCATCACCGCACCAGGATGGTCCTTCAGCCACTGTGCGTCATGGTTCAATGCCTCCATTCCGGCATCTGAAAGCATCCACTGATCATATCCAAAGAACACGTCCTGTAAACCAGCTTCAATGGCCGCTTTTTCCTCTTTGGTTATTTCCGCACGCTGACGGGCGCTCATCCCAGAGGAGGAAAGCGATGCGATATCGCCACCCTTCCCCAGACGCTCTTCCGAGGGATTCTGGGAGAAACCACTTAGCCTTCCCCCTGAACCACCGTTTTGCGCAGACCCTGCTCCCGTCTCTCCATCGGACTGCAGCCATTTCATGCTACAGCCCTGACCAACCAACAGGACAAGTCCGATCGCTGCCACAACACCTGTTTTCATTGGACTTCCGATCATAATAGTTCCCCCATCCTTGGAATAACATTTCGTCTTTGTAGATCAAATATAGCACCTGAATGGAAAGATGAGGCTCACCCGTAGCCCGTAGCCATTTCGCTTGAATTGTCAGGCTGTTGGGATGGTGTTTGAGGATAGACGCAGTAGGAGGGAGCAGGTACCCCTCTGTCACCAACCTCGAAAGAGTGGACCAGAGAGGAAATTGTTTAGAATTGGGCCGGCTTGCGATCAGCCCACCGAGCCGGACGCATCACGGTACTTAACGCGGCCACAGCACAAATGAAAGCCAACATGGCCAAGCCCATCATCAGGAAAAAACCAGCCCGGACGTCATGGAGGACTACATGATTCATGATGCGCCCCTCCTCTTGGTGACTTTGCTCTTAGCCACTCAGCCATCCGCAGGAACAAACCCAGGGTGCCGTGGGGTCGTGCTTCGTCAACCAGCGACCACAACAGGGACAATGCCTCGTCCAGGCCTGCCGCTGCCATCGGCCTGAGAGCCTCCCACTTGGAAGTCTCACACGATCTTGGCTATAGCATAGCACCATTTAAACACCCCATGGATACTGCTTCTTGGTGCAAAGATACTGCCAAGGACACGAGAAATCTATGCAGCTTTGGTGGGGGATGACCCTCTCGAAAGGGCCAGGCAGATCAGTTGTAAGCCACTGATACTTCAATGATTCTACCCTGATGCTTCACAGGATGGACTGGTGCGCCCAGAGGGACTTGAACCCCCAACCCTCGGATCCGAAGTCCGATGCTCAAAGTTCTACACAGTCCTCCATCTTCCTATACAGCTTGATATATTGCGGTGTTCGGCGTACTGTCCATCCTATGCTCTACCACCTACTACCCCTCTTTTCGGCCTCTTTCTTCTACACAGATTCTACACGGCGGGGGCTGCCGAATCACGGATGAGAGTCCGATGCTCTATGAAACTCACGAAAAAAATCATTGACGCGGCCAAGCCACCTGCATCAGGGCAGGTCTTTCTGAGAGACGATGCCCAACGTGGGTTTGCCCTCAGGGTGACGCCAGGCTCCAAGACGTTCGTGCTTGAAAAGGAGATCCATGGCAAGGTCCGGCGGCTCTCGCTCGGGCGCTATGGGGATCTCACGCTCGATCAGGCCCGACAGCTGGCCCGCGAGAAGATGGTGGACATTGCTCACGGCAAGGACCCGGTCGCCGAACGGCAGCAACGACGACAGGCACCGACCTGGGGCGATCTGGAAACGATGTATCTCGCCCGCCATGCGACGCGGAAGAAATCCGCCATCGATGACATCGGGCTCTTGACTCATCACCTAGAAGCTTGGCGACCTCGGTTGCTGTCTTCTATTCATCGTGAGGATGTCGCCTTGCTCCACTCACGCATGGGCACGGAACCCAGCCGAGTCGTTCGTCCTGGCCGTCCGATCTCGACACCCATCCCACGGACAGCGAACAAGATGCTCTCCCTCGTACGCTCCATGTTCAATCTTGCGGAAGACTGGGGCTTGTATACCGGTGTGAACCCCTGTACGCGGATCAAGAAGTTTCCCGAAGTCTCGCGTGATCGGTTTGTCACTCCCGACGAACTCCCGCGCCTCTGGACCGCCCTCGGAGCCGATCCCAACCCCTTTGTCCGTGTGGCGTTTCTTGTCTCGATTCTGACCGGCGCAAGACGGTCAGAGGTGTTACAAATGAAATGGGCAGATGTGGACTTCACACAAGGCACCTGGCGCATTGAACATACCAAGGCGGGCCGTGTGCATCTTCTCCCACTCCCCGTCCCGGTGATTCGGGAAATCCAGAAGCTCCCACGCCTGGACGGTAATGCATTTATTTTCTGTGGCAGGTGGGGGCGACATCATCTCGTCAACATCACCAAGCCCTGGGCCCGTATTCGGAAGGCCGCAGGCCTCAACGATGTTCGCGTTCACGATCTCCGGCGCACGTTGGGCAGCTGGCTCGTGGCGGCTGGTGCCAGCCTGCCCCTGATCGGCAAGGCGCTGAATCATTCGTCCGTCAGTACCACGCAAGTCTATGCACGGTTGCAGTTGGAGCCGGTCCGGCTGGCACTCGAGGCGAACGCGGAGCGAATGCTGACGTTCGTCGCCAAGGACGAAGAGGACGAGCCGGGCACGCAGAGTCAGGGCGTCTAATCACTTCTCTTCTCTCTCAACGCTCCACCGCCAAAACGCTGAAAAGCCGCCTCCAGCAGGCTTTTTATCGGCTTCCCTCCCTATTATATTGGGGCTTGCCATCTCGCTTCTCATTTATTTATAGTTCCGCCCCTCTTATAGAGTAGAGATTCACATTTTTACACTAGGATTAATGACTGAGGCGTATAAAAGCCAAACCCCACTGTTCCGCGACGCTATGCCCGAGCGATATCCACGTTTGTACCTACCGCCGGCACCTGGAATGCTGTCCCGTAACCATCTGGTTTATGGACGGGCGGTTGCTTGCGCGTGCACGGGACACCGCACACGGCGAGCATAGCACCCGGTGCGGCCAATCACATCTCCATGAAATCCCACAGCTTTGAATGACGACCTGTGGGGGGGCAACCTGATTGCGATGTTTTCACAATGGATGTTTTAGCCGTTTCGCCAAGGTGCGTCTCCGTTACCCCACTAACCGCTAGCCAACTTGGGAATTTGGTAGCTTCGCAGTAGTCGGCCTGGCTAGACCATTGAAATTGAACAACGATTCCTCCGACCCGCTGATACGCAATCACAACGCCAACGAACTGGTGGTAGCGTGTTGCACATCAGGCGTGAGCCTGCGACCTGCGGGTTCCAAGGCTAATTAAGCAGAAGTTTCCCCTCCCTGTTTTGCATCTGGTTTCCCGCTTTATCACCATTCTTTTTGAGGTTACCAGCGTTCTATCTATTCGTGTCATTTCTATTCTTTCGAGCCTTTTGGGATCATTCGTTAGCACCAAATAAGCAGGCGAGTTTATCACTGACGTGACGTCTCAGCAGGATACGGCAGCACCATAAACGAAACTAGGATGACGGCGACGGCGGTTCACCACGAGGGGAGTGGACCGATTATCCGACCCCTGTGGTTAATCTAATGACGTGTTGACAGGGGAAGGGCAAGTGGCCTGTGGCGGGCTCGGAGAGTACTCCCAAGAGAACACACGGTCAATCCGTGAGCGTGAATCATCCGGATACCTGCGGGCTGTGCCAACCGCCCTCGATGAGCCGATCCGCTTCGCGCGGGCCCCAGGTATTTGGCTCGTACTCGTGCAAGGGCATCGGAGTTTCGAGAATCGGCTGCACGACGTGCCAGGCGGCTTCCACCCCGTCCCCGCGGACAAAGAGCGTGGTATCACCCTTCATGGCGTCTCCAAGGAGACGCTCATACGGATCCATCGGATCCAACTCGTCGCCGGAGCCATGCCCCGCGACTAGTTCTATTCGCTCACCCACCATCGCCTCTCCCGGAACTTTGCTATTGGTGCCCAAGGCGATCATCAGGTTGGGGCTAAGCCGGAAGCGAGCATAGTTCGGCAATGGTGGTACGATCTCATCCAACACAGGCCAACATGGCCGCTTGAACTCCACCAAAACTTCGGTGGCCGTGACCGGTAGGCACTTGCCAGTGCGCACGTAGAACGGCACTCCAGCCCACCGCTCACTGTCGATGTAGAGTCGGAGCGCGGCGAACGTCTCGACCTGGGAGTCAGGAGCCACGCCGCTCTCGCGGCGGTAGCCATGGAACTGTCCACGCACCACATCCGAAGGAAGGAGCGGCCGGATTATTTTGAGAACTTTCGCTCGTTCCTCTCGAATCGATTCATGGTCCCTCCCGGATGGCTCTTCCATGGTCAGGCACGCGATCACCATCAACAGGTGATTTTGCACCACGTCGCGGATCGCTCCCACCTCCTCGTAGAACCGGCCGCGACCGGCCACCCCGAACTGTTCGGCCATCGTGATCTGCACGCGCTGGATGGAGTGCCGGTTCCATCCCGCCTCAAAGACCGGATTGGCGAAACGGAAGTAGATCAGGTTCTGGACCGGTTCTTTCCCGAGGAAATGATCGATGCGGAAAATGGCCTGTTCTGGGAAATAGCAGTGGAGCGTGCGGTTGAGTTCCTGGGCGGAGGCCAGGTTTCGTCCGAAGGGCTTTTCGATGAGCACGCGTGCACCTTTGGCGCATCCGGACTTCTCCAGTTGTTTCACAACCGTTTCGAACATGTTGGGAGCGAGAGCCAGGTAATGTGCCGGCCGCTCGGCTCCGCCTAGTTCTTTGCGCAGCGCCTGAAACGTCGTCGGGTCCGCATAGTCAACGCGCACATAGCGCAAAAGGTCACAGAGTTTTTCACAAGCGACGGGATCGACGCCCCCATGCTTTTCCAGGCTCTCGCGGGCTCGGGCTCGGAGCTGGTCGGTCGTCCGCGCCGACCGGCCTACGCCAATGACTGGCACATCAAGGTGGCCGTGCTTGGACATGGCCTGTAACGCCGGGAAGATTTTCTTGAAAGCCAGATCACCGGTGGCACCAAAGAAGACCAAGGCGTCAGACTGGGATGTACTCATCGTGTCCTCCTCCTTTGAGACGTGACGTGTTGGCTCACTTCGCAATGTGCCAGCCGAACTCGAACCGCATCGTGGACAACAGCTTGTCGGAAAACTCCGCCTCGCCGCGTCATTGACGGATCTTGACCGGTCGCGCAAACGCCGTGTCGAAGTTAAACCCAACCCGCTATGCCCAAGATGGTACGGTTCCATGATGGGATGGCACTGGACCACAGACCCAGGATAGCCAATCGAGACGGTATTATATTTCCACGTGACCGTAGCGGCTCGTACGGCCGCGACCACTTCGCTACCGTCATGTTTGGACTGGACGGAATTCTTACCGGTTTCTTGTGGCCGGTCAGAGCACCTTCATATGGTACCGCCGACGTCGATGATCAGAATTCTCATGCGACCGGCCTCCAGGCGTGCCCATCGCGTCCGATTAACTCGTCGGCCGCCTTGGGTCCCCAGCTGCCGGCTGCATAATTGGGAAAATTTCGAGGACGACTGTTGGCCCACACCTCAAGCACGGGCATCAAGAATCCCCACGCCGCCTCAATCTGGTCCGCGCGCATGAATAACGTCGGATCGTTGTTCATCAAATCCCACAACAACGTCTCATAGGCCTCAGGCGAGGGTATGGTAAAGCTTTCGCTGTAACGAAACCGCATTTCCACTGGTCGCAACACCATTGTCGGTCCAGGGTATTTGGCTTGAAACCCTAGCACGATGCCTTCCTCGGGCTGGATCGACATGACGAGGCGCGACGGATACCAGCCATGAGCGACGTCAGGCGGAAACGCCTGGTGAGGCACTGCACGAAAATGAATTGCCACTTCCGACACCTGCCGGGGCAGGCGCTTGCCCGTGCGGAGATAAAATGGAACATCCTGCCAGCGCCAGTTGTCGATGAGCACCTTTAACGCCGCATGGGTTTCTGTGTGTGAGTGAGGGGCGACGTCGGCTTCCGCGCGATACCCGCGCATTATTTTGCCGTCGAGGGTGCTCCTGCCATACTGCCCGCGCACTACGCATTCACTCACGGCGTCGGTGCGAATCGGCCGCATGGCATGGAGCACGTCGACTTTCTTGTTGCGAATCTCATCGGCATTGAACGACACCATCGGTTCCATGGCTACGAGACATAGGAGTTGCATCAGGTGATTCTGCACCATGTCGCGCAGCGCTCCCGCGAGGTCGTAATAGCCGCCGCGATGCTCGACGCCCACGGNNAGGTAATGGTCGATGCGGAAAATTTGCGATTCCCGGAAACTGGCCGTGAGCGCGCGATTCAGCTGCCGCGCTGAGTCCAAGTCATGACCGATCGGCTTTTCCACCACAATACGGGCGCGATTCCGATTCAGCCCCGCACCGGCCAGCAGTTTGAGAATGACCTCAATCATTACCGGCGGGGTGGCCATGTAAAAAATGTGACCAGCTGTCATCTTCCACTCCTTCTCCAGTTTCGCGCACCTCTTTTGCAAGTCCAAGTATGTTCCCGGGTCTTTGAAATCTCCCTGGTGATAGGTGACGTGCCGGGCGAAGTCGTGCCAGTCCGTACGTGCCACCGTTTCTTTCCGCGAGAACTGCTTCACGCCGTCGAGGAAGCGTATGCGTACCTCCGTATCGCTGAATGAGGCCCGGTCCACGGCAATGATCGCAAACTTTGTTGGCATCCGTCCGTCCCGGTATAGATCGAATACGGACGGGATTAACTTGCGCCAGGTCAAATCACCCGCGCCGCCAAAGATCACAAAAATGGTCGGGGAAACATTCATGTCGCCTCACTCTCCTCCCGCTGGGGTGGAACCTACTTGTGGCATCGATGCGTTCATCGGGGTGCACACCAAATCATCGCGCTGGGTTTGGATCTTAGTCGTCAGCAACAAGCGGCGCTAACCACGATCAAGAGAGCCGAGCGCCGTCACTTCTCCTTCGTGGATATTGTCCGTTCATCGCGCCAGGAGAATGGCGCTGGAGCGCGCGCTTAGGTGGTACGCCTGCGACTGGTCCACAAGAGGCTCATCGCCCGCGCCAAACAAGTCTTGTGGCGCCTCGTGAGACGTGTCCACTGCGAGGTGCCACCGGGCACCATTTGGCATGGATGGCAGGTGAAAGGCGACCGCCTCAGTGCTGGCATTGAACATCAGGTACAACGCCTGGTGCTCGCTTTCGTGGATCAGGCAGGCAAGCTCCTTTTCTTTCGGGTCGGCCCAGTGGGGCAAGTCCCTCTGCGGGCTGAACCACTGGATCTCGGCGTCCGTGTAGAAGTGCTCCTGACACAGAATCGGATGGGCCCGACGAAAGGCGATCATGCCACGGGTGAAGCGGTACATCTCCTGGTGCCGTTCCAGACCGCTCCAGTCATGCCAGCTCGTTTCGTTGTCCTGGCAGTAGGCATTATTGTTGCCGCGTTGCGTGCGGCGACATTCGTCCCCTCCCAAGAGCATCGGCACGCCGCGTGAGATGAAGAGGGTCAGCAGAAAATTCTTGATCTGGCGTGTCCTGATGGACTCGATCTGGCCATCCGCGGTCTCACCTTCCGCACCGTAATTCTCGCTGAAGTTGTAGTTGGTCCCGTCGTGGTTGTTCTGTCCGTTGGGTTCATTGTGTTTCTGTCGATAGCTCACGAGATCCTGTAACGTGAAGCCATCGTGACAGGTGACGAAATTGATGCTGCTCTCGGGGCCTTTGCCGGACTGGGAATACATGTCGGCGCTGCCGCAGATGCGGCTGGCAAACAAACCGAGCATCCCTTCGTCGCCGCGCCAGAACCGTCGGACGTCATCACGGTACTGACTGTTCCACTCCGCCCAGCGGGGTTCGGAGAACCTCCCGACCTCATAGGCTCCGGCCGCATCCCATGCCTCAGCGATGATTTTCACATCTCGTAAGATCGGGTCCTCGGCGATCCGCTCGAGCAGCGGAGGATTGGACAGCAGGTTGCCGGAACGGCCCCGACCGAGCACCGTCGCCAGATCAAAACGAAATCCATCGACATGCATCTCCACCACCCAGTAGCGCAACGCGGTCAGGATGTACTCCCGCACCACGGGATGGTTCGCATTCATGCTGTTGCCGGTGCCCGTGTAGTCCCGATAGAAACGTTTATCGTCCGCCAGCAGGTAGAAGATCGTGTTCTCAATCCCGCGGAAACAAAGCGTCGGCCCCTGTTCGTTTCCCTCAGCCGTGTGATTGAACACCACATCCAGGATCACCTCGATGCCCGCGGCGTGAAAGGCCTGGACCATTTCCTTGAACTCCAACGTCTGCTGACCCACGCCTCCCGAACTGCTATAGGAGGCTTTCGGCGCACAGAAGGCCACGGGATCGTAACCCCAGTAATTCCCGAGTGGCTGGCCTGTGTGCGGATTGACGCCGATCACCTGGTGTTCATTGAATTCCTGCACGGGCATCAGTTCCACGGCCGTCACCCCCAGGTCTTTGAAATAGGGGATCTTTTCCATGAGGCCTCGGTACGTGCCGGGATGCTCCACACCGGAGCTGGGATGGATCGTGAAGCCACGCACATGTGTTTCATAAATGACCATCTCCGACCAGGGATGCCTGGGCGGACGGTCCCCCTGCCAGTGAAAGTGCTCCTGCGTAAACACGCATTTCGGCATGGCGCCGGCATTATCGACCGGCGAACATACCGAGTCTCCGTCGGGCACAGACGGATCGTATCCCCGAGCCGGAGCGAACTCCCAGGTGGGCAACCTCGAGATCGCCGTGGCGAAGGGATCAAGCAGAAGCTTGTTGAAATTGAACCGGTGGCCGTCCTTGGGTTGATACGGGCCGTCCACGCGATAGGCATAGAGTTGGCCAGGGCGAATTCCCTCAACCCAAACGTGCCACACGTCACCCGTGCGGTTGCGTGCGGGATCCAGATCAATCACCCTGGTGGCGGCGGCATCGTCGGGATGATCACACAACTCCAGCCGAACGCGGCTGGCGTGTCGGCTGAAGAACGCAAAGTTCACACCTTCGCCACGTGCGTAGGTTCCCAGCGGCAGGGGCACACCCACTCGAACATCAGTACGCTCGCATACCGCGCTCACATACTCATGCAGAGGGCGTTCGGACGTCGTCAGACTCATGGTCGCGTGTGACTGTTCTGCGGCCTGGCCTGATACGGACGGCATCAGGCCTGTGGGCTGTTCCAGTCTTTTCAGTCTTGTTGACTCGTTCATCGGTTGTCTTCTGTCGTCCTGCTCCCGTTCGAGGTGGCTTCACCGCTGCCAGAGAATGAGATCGGCTTCCAGGGGCACCGCCACACCAGAGCAGTGCGGAATGATGCGCGCCGTATAGTCCGCGAGTGGGCGGGCCGCAGGTACCGCCGCGTTGTACACGTAGCCGCCCGACGCGCCAGCCAGGTGGCGAACGCGCGTCATCTCCAGTCGGATCGGATCGCTGCCATTGATTCCATCGGCATACAGCTCGACCCGCACCGCTTTGGGGTCGAGGTCATTGAGATAGACCTGAATCTCAAATACGTGCTGCTCGCCTCGAGTCTCCACCGTCACGTCACCGAAGTGTAGGGTGGCCCATTGCTGTTTCAGCGTCTGTTCCCAATTGACCACCGCTCTGCCTACTGCGCCTGTATTGGCAGCCCGCGTACGGTAGGCCGCCGCAGCCGGGAGGTAGTGTTGCTCCGTGTATTCGCGCACCGTGCGGTTGGTGGAGAAGCGCGGGGTCAACCGCGCCATGCTTTCCCGCATCCGTGCCACCCAGGCGCTGGGGATACCCTCTCCGTCGCGGGCATAAAACTCCGGAATCACTGCGCGTTCGAGTAAGTCATAGAGGGTGTCGGCTTCGATCGCGTCCCAGGCCGGATCCTCACCATGTTCCTGGCCGTCCCCCAATGCCCACCCTACGTCAGGCGTATACGCTTCCGCCCACCACCCATCCAACTCCGACAGATTGAGGCCGCCATTGACGAGCACCTTCATGCCGCTGGTGCCACAGGCCTCCCAGGGGCGTCGTGGGGTGTTCAGCCAGACGTCCACCCCCTGCACCAGATGCTCGGCCAGCCGCGTGTCGTAGTCGCTCAGGAACATGATGTGGGGTCGGGTCTCTGGCTGGCGGATGAACTGGATCCATTCATGAATCAAGGCCTGCCCCGCTTGATCCTCCGGGTGGGCCTTGCCCGCGATGATGAGTTGCACCGGGCGCTGCGGATTCGTCAGCAGGCGCAGCAAACGCGCTGGATTGTGCAGGAGCAGGTTCGGCCTTTTGTAGGTGGCGAAGCGCCGCGCAAAGCCCAGTGTCAAGGCGTGGGGATCGAAGAGATGTGTCGCCCCGTCCACCATCTCGGGCGATGCGCCAGAGGCGGCCAGTTGCCCGGACAATCGCTCGCGGGCATAGCCGATGAGGGAGTTGCGGGCGGTGGTGCGTAGCTGCCAGAGCTGGGCGTCCGAGATGTGGCGAATAGCCGGCTCCACGTGTTCCGTCGTTCCCCGCCAGCGGTCTTTGCCACAGGCCGCCGTCCAGAGCTCGTCAGCTGCCGCCGAGTCCCAGCTTGACATATGGACACCGTTGGTCACATGTCCGACTGGGACTTCGCTTTCCGGCCAGCGGGGAAAGAGTGGCTGAAAGAGGTGTCGGCTCACCTGGCCGTGCAAACGACTCACGCCATTGGCCGCCCCGCTCCCGCGGATTGCCAAATAGGCCATGTTGAACGGTTCCGACGAGTCGTTTGGATTCTGGCGGCCCAGGGCCAGCAACTCATGGAGTGGTAGGCCGAGCTCCTGCTCGGCATACCCCCCGAGGTATTGTTCGATGAGGGCCGGAGCGAACCGGTCAAAGCCGGCGGCCACGGCCGTGTGGGTGGTGAAGAGATTCCCCGCTCGCGTCACGGCCAGCGCGACGTCGAAGGGCTGCGCGGTCTCGTGCATGAANNGGCTGAATGCCAAGCGCACCAAGCAGTCGCCATCCGCCGATCCCGAGCAGCAATTCTTGCTTGAGGCGCAGCTCCGGCCCGCCGCCATACAGTTCGCTGGTAATGCCTCGATGCGCGGGGAAATTCGCCGCGTCATTGCTGTCCAGCAAGTACAGCTTCACTCGGCCGACCTGGACCTGCCAGGCACGCAGCCAGACCGAGTACCCAGGTAAGGCAATCTCCAACCGCAACCATTCGCCGTTCGCTTGGCGCACCGGCGTGATCGGCAACTGTCCAGGGTCGTTGTACGGGAAGAGGGCCTGTTGCGCGCCGTCCTTGTCGATCACCTGGCGAAAATAGCCTTGCTGGTACAGCAGTCCCACGCCGACCACCGGGGCGCCCAGATCGCTGGCGGCTTTGAGCTGATCGCCCGCCACGTTACCCAGCCCGCCCGAGTAGATGGGCAACGCTTCGCTCAACATGAATTCCATGCTGAAATACGCGGCGCAAGTCAGGGAACCCTGCGAATGATGCTGCTGAAACCACGCGGACGCCCCCACCGCGTGCCGCCGGGTCTGCACCAGATTGTCAACGGTTTTGCGAAACACGGGATCGGCCAACACGCGCTCGATCTGGTCGCGCGCGACCGTCTGCAGGACAACCCAGGGGTTATGCGTGATTGCCCACAGCACAGGATCCAGCTGTCGCCACACTTGGTCGGTCGCATGATTCCACGACCAGCGCATATCCAGGGCCAACTCGGCCAGGGAATCGAACCCCTCGATTTCCGTGGGGAGAAGATTGTAGATCGGATGGCTAACACGTGCCTGTGTGCTCATAGATGTTCCTTCAGTGTTGGCTCGGACGGTATTCCTGGCTGCTACAGGGACGCCGCCAA
>PLBR01000218.1 GCA_003135435.1 Nitrospira sp.
GGCGTACCCTCTGGGGTACGTTGAGGGTCTGAACGATGCGAGAACGATGCTGGCGGACTTTTTCAGCATCCTGCTACTGTTCTTCGGGCGGGTTGCTGCTGGACCGGCGAGCCATCACCACCAATATGAGGATGGTTAAACCCAAGAGCCAGAGGCTCGGACGGCCATAGGAGGGATCGGTGAACTCGATGAGGTCGGTCAATCGCCCGATCAAGAGCGACATGCGGGCCATCACGGTGTAGCCGAAGGCCGCGCCGAACGCGATCATCAGGAAGAGGATTCCTGTCCGGGCCACCACCTTGCCCGGCCCGGTGTGCTCAACGGAGAAGAAAAAGTAAAACAACACGGAGCTGACACCGATCAGAATGATGATGGTATTGAGGCTGCTGGCGGGATTTAGGAGGCTCCAGGTAAAGGTGACGCCATCTCCCGGTACCAATATCATGAGGGGGCGGATCGTATCCTCGATCTGTTTCAAGATAAAGGACGAGATGGTCCGTGGAATGGCGAGCCCTGACCCAACGCCCACAATGAAGGCAAACGCGTACCGAGACAGCCAGGCGGCTTTCGGGACATAGCGCGTGAGCATGAGCGTCCCGATGGCAACCGGGATCAACAGCGCCCACTCCCCGTTCTCGACGATCGGCTTCCAGATGAGTTGCACGATCACGGTGTCGTAGGTCTTGACGATGGTATAGCCGACCGATACGCCGACATAGAGGTTCTCCGCCAACTTGAACAGCGGGTTGTCCTTATACAGAAACGAGAAGATGAAGAAGGTCAGCCCCGTCGCCACCCACGCCCCAATGATGGTTTCAACTGCCATAGGTCCTCACGCTCCCGAATGGCCCTGCTGCTTGGCCTGCTTCCGCAACGAGAAATAGAATAGATTGCAGATGATCACGAGCACGATGATGGCGAGATGGGTGGCCGATTGGGCATCCATGCCGGCGATGGCTTTCCCCTTCTGGCCGATCAGGGTTTCGTATTCCGCCGCGCCGCGCAGACCGCCAATGAGGCCGTTGATCTGGCCGCTGCGCAACAGCGGATAGAGCCCCGGCGCCATCACGCCGGTGCAGCCGCCACCGAGTTCGAACTGGTATTTGTCCTTGCCGAACACATACCAGGCTTCCACGCCTGGATTGCCGGCACCCAGGCTGACGGCATAGCTCACATCGCGCAGGCTGGCGATGCCTTGCAGTACTGGTAGCCCCTTTGTGGGTTTGCCGTTGTAGTCGGCTGGGAAGGCCCCATAGAGGTCCTGCCCCATGTTGATGATGACGGCAGTCCCGCCGGGGCTCCACCCGAGGAACACATAATCCTTCCCGCTTTCCTTGCCCATCTCGCGGGCGACCTGCGTGACAACCTGGTCGGCCATGCCGGTGCCGGAGACCCAGAGGGTCATCGCGATCACGCGCAGGTTCTTCCTGAATGCATGACGCAGCAACGAGATCGCTTGGGGATGCAACTCAGGCTTCGAGGCAGGATCGAAGTCCAGCGAGAGCAGGAACACGGATCCCTCAGGGAGCGACTCGATGTAGTCGTACACCCCGCGGACCTCCGGCGAAATCTTGATCGGCAAACCGACCGGGTAGAGAAGCGGCAAAAGCGTGCAGAAACCGATCACCAAAAAGATGATCCGCCGGTCGATCTTCAGCATGCGTTCAGCGAAGGTCACTTCGTTCCCTCGTGAAACGTTTCAAGAAGGCTCAAGGACGCGGAGAAGTTTCCCCGGTTTATACGTTTTACGTCT
The DNA here is from genome assembly GCA_003135435.1 of Nitrospira sp. Lineage (GTDB taxonomy): Bacteria > Nitrospirota > Nitrospiria > Nitrospirales > Nitrospiraceae > Palsa-1315. The sequence goes on from PLBR01000218.1 coordinate 1,754, forward strand.
AACGTTTCACGTTTCACGTCCTATTCCTTTCCGCCTCCAAGATACGACCGTTCCATACCGAAGATAATCTTGATGGAGAGCGCGACCGTGCCGAGGCTGACGCCGATCAGGATCGCACGCCGCACCGACGCGTTCAGCACGTTCAAGATCCACTGAGATATGTCGCCGCTGAGCGGGATGAGATATTCTCCGAGCGGGACGCGGCCCATCATGACGATCACCGCCGCAATGAGCAGCACCGCCGCCTCACGGCTCCGCGCGCGGAACGACCGATAGGCGGCCGAGGCGATGAAAAACGCGAGGATGGCGAACATCGTCCCCTGGAGCGGGACCATCATGAAGTTATAGATCCACCCAAAGGCCGTCATGGTGCCGTCGACGGCTTCCTTGCCGTTCGACCACAGGCCGACCGCAATGGTGCCGAGCATGCTGACATAGAGCACGAAACTATAGCCCCATCCCGCTTCTTTGCGCCGGATCTTGATGGCATGGACGTGGAACAGGCTGCTGACACCCAGCACCAGCGCGAACCCGCCGATGATCTGGAGCCACTTGGTGACGGAGGTCAGCATCTGCTCCGATGCCGGGTGCGGCACATAGTATTGCGCCGCGAACACGATGCCGGTGATGAGCGTGATCAGGAGCGGGACCTGTCGGCGGAGAAAGATCATTTCACGTCCTTGAACAGGTCCAGAAATAATTGCGGCCACTGCGCGTCGAGCAGGACCCCGAGGGTGGCCAGTATGGTCCCGATGCCGAGTACGCCGAGGATGAGCGCCTTGCCGATGTCCTGTCCGCGCAGCGTGCCGACCTGAACCGGTTCTCTGGAGAGATAGGCGCTGGCGGCGTAGAGTTCCTCCCCGATCAAGGTGTAGTCGCAGGTGGTGACGAAGAACGGCAGCTGGTGATCGGAATCCGTCCCGGCGATTTGGATCGCGCCGGTGCTTGCGCCCGTTTCCGTCAACAGCAGCGCCTCGGCGAAGTACGCCCCCATAAAGAAATTCGCTGCCGGTTTTTTGCGCAGCATGATGCCGTCCACTGCCGCGGTATAGCTAAATTGATCCGACGTAATGAAGAAATTCGAATCGTCCTTGTAGAGATCGGGCTTGCCTGCTTCCAGGTAGGCCTGTTTTGTAATTTCCTGGCAGACGGCCATGGTAATCGGATCGCGGTGCGGCACGAGCAAATCGGTCTCATAGGCGGCCGTGCGTTTGGCCACGCGCCCGAGAATGACCGCCGCGGCAATGGTTGAGGGATCACTCATGTCGTGGGCGCCGGTAAGGTAGAGGATCGGCTTGCCCAACTCGGTCGCGCGGCCAATGGCCTCATCCACAGCATCGAGGCCGGGAATGCGCCGGAGAAAGATCTCCCGCTTTCTGGCTGTACCGATGGCGTAGAACACGATGCCGCCGAACAGGAGCGCCAGCACCAGATTATTCATCTGATTCCAGTTCATCCAGTTCGGTTGTGGCGTGGCCTGAACCGGTGTGGCGATTCCACGATCGTCACCCAACACGGCAGCCACGGTGATGCTGTAGGCGGTCCCGTCCTTGAGCTCGACCCCCCTCCCATTCCTCAGCGTGAACTGGTGCTGGTCTCCAGTGGCAGGCCTCGTCCACCAGGGCCACTTGGATTCACGGACATAGTGCTGGTTCGCGGGGAACTCCGCCACAACTTTCATCGCAGCCGGATTTGGCACCGCGATTCCCTCGCTGAGCAAGACCTGATACCTGGCCGCAGCACTATCGTAGGGAGCGGGTGACCAGAGCACAGTCAGGCTGCCGCCGCCATCGCTGGGGGTATCGAACGCACGAACATCTTGCGGGGGAGCGAGAGGCGTCTGAGCAAACGCTGGTGAGACAGACAGGAAAAGAGTAACGGCTACCGGCAGGATGGCTCCGCATGCTGAACGAACATTCTTACGTTTCACGTCGAACGTCTCACGTTTCACGCTTACGCGCCTTCAATCAATTCAATATTCGTCCGCGGGATGACGGCCTTCGACCCGTCTCCAAACCGGACTTCCATCACGCGCACGTCACTCTCGGTCGGAATCTTCTGGAGATCGGACGGTAGACTCGCGACTTCGCCGATCTTGCCGAACAACGGGTCTCGAATGACGCGCACCTGGTCACCGATCCGGATGCCTTCCCGCTGCGGAACGGTTGCCGCACGGTGATCGCCCGCTGCGTCTGCATGTTTGGGAATGATGATCTCCGGACGAATGACGCCGGCACGAATTTGCGTGGCACCTGAAACGGAAGCCGGTTGTCCCGCATGAGCGGAGAGAAGCGCGAATGTTTTGCCGGCCATGGGGATGGCGCCGAACCCTTCAGTCAGAATCAGGGTAAAGCCAACCTGTTCCGTGCCCGTGATGGCCACGCCAAGGTCGTAGCCCAGAAGTGCGCGCAAATCCTTATCATGAATGCCACCAATCACCAAGCCCGCAACCCCCACCTCTTTCGCTCGAGCCAGCGCGTCCGAAGAGATGAAGGAGCCGCCCACGACGACCTTGCCTTTCATGTCCGCGGTGAGGTGACGAGGCGTGAGCACTTCGTCCGGCGACGTCACCGCGATCACAATCTCGCCCCAGGTTTCACCGCCGATCCCAAAAATCCCTTGCACAAGACTGCAATCCGTTTCAACCACGACACCTTGCTGCGGAATCACCTCGACAATGCGCCCGTCGACATAGCCCAGCAATTCCAGCACGCGCGGCGGCTCCCGCAACAGCACCTGCCCGGTAATGGGAGACACGGATTCGACGACGCCGGTGATCGGCGAGTGGATTTCCGTCTTGAACCATTTGACGAGCGGTTTGTTCTCGGCCAGGATCTCGTCCTTCTGCACCGGATCGCCGGCCTTCTTGATCAAATATTCTTTGATCTCATCAGGCGCTACGCCCAACTGATTGGCGAGATTCAAGGGATAGACCTTCCCCGGCAATTCCGCACGAGCCACCGCCTGATTCGCGCGGACGGTCTCCCCGGTTGTAACCAGCACGCTGCCTGGCAGCGACAACATCCGTCGACGGCGGACCGTTGTGTGCTCTGTAACGGTTAAGCCTGGGCTATAGGAATGAGCCATACTCTTAATAGCCTTCAGCAGTCAGCTGCAGCCGTCAGCTTTCAGCAAGAACCTTCTTATCGAAAAGTTTATCCCGTCGAGGCTGAGAGCTGATTGCTGACGGCTGATAGCTTTCATCCTGGATACAGATCCACGGCCTGATACCATTTCGTCAGCGATGCCACTCTGGCCGCGTGGTCGGTCGGCAACTGCAACGGACGCCCTCGCCCATCGAGCAAGAGTCCCACCACGCCGCCTTGCACCTCGCGCGTAACCGCAACCCCCGCCCCTGCCCCGAGGTTCACCTGTTTCGCCGGCTGGACCGTGATCGAGGCCTTCTGATCGCTGGCCAGTGGAACCAGCCGCAGGTCGCCGAACGAGAGTTGCCCCTTTTCCACTCGGCCATCCGGGAAGGTGATGGCATAGTCCGCGCACCGTTCCCCGTCCTTCCCCTGCTCGATCGGCGCGACACAGGTCCCCAAGTAGACCATGCAATCGCGGACGAAGACATCGGTCGCCGCCTTCTCATTGATCGTCGAGAGCACACCGAGATGCGGCATCATGAAGATGCTATCCACCGAGAGCCTCGTCACCCCGAGCGGTTCATAGGCATCCACCATCATCAGCATCGATTGCACGCGGCGCGGCGCATGGGACAGAATCCCGCCGCTCCCGACGATCAAATCGAGCTTGAGCATATCGATCAGCGTCTTGCCGGACTGCTGCTGCTCGAACACATCCGAGATCGTGCGCTCCTGCTGCACCCCCTTGAGGGCCGTCGCGAGGGATTTGTGATGGATCAATGCGAGCCGGAGCGCCTCGCGGGCAATCGCATGTTCGATCTGCAGCTCGTCCAGCGTCTGCGGAATCGTCGTCGGCCGGACCATCTTGTTCTTGATCCGGTTGCGGAGCGTCTGTTCGTCGATCGTGAAGGGCACCCAGCGCATGATATTAGCGAGCCCTGCCTCCGCCAGCACATTGGAAATACTGTACGACATCCCGAGGTTCGCGCTGACGGTCCGATTGAAGTTACGCTCGAAGACCGAGAACACGTCCGTGGTCGCGCCGCCGATATCCACCCCGATCAAGTTCAAATGCTCCCGCTTGGCGATCGTTTCCATGATCACGCCAACCGCCGCCGGCGTCGGCATGATCGGCGCACCGGCCATCTCGATCAGTTTCTTGTAGCCCGGCGCTTGCTGCATGACATGTTCGAGGAACAGGTCGTGAATCTTGTTCCGCGCAGGCGCGAGATTCTCCCGTTCCAACACCGGACGAATGTTGTCGGTCAGCACCAGCGCGGTTTTTTCGCCCAGGATCTTCTTCACTTGCGGCTGCGCGTCTTTGTTTCCCGCGTAAATCAGCGGGAGCTTGAAGGTCGCCCCGAACCGTGGGCGTGGCTCCGCCGCCGAAATGTACTCCGCCATCTCGACCACATGGGTGACCGCTCCCCCGTCCGTCCCGCCGGACATCAGAATCATGTCCGGTCGCATCGTCCTGATGCGCTCGATCTTTTCATGCGGCAACCGACCGTCGTTCGACGCCAACACATCGATGACAATGGCGCCCGCCCCAAGCGCGGCTCGTTGCGCGCTTTCCCCCGTCATGTTTTGCACTACCCCGGTCACCATCATTTGCAACCCGCCGCCCGCACTGCTGGTAGAGATGTAGATGTCGACACCAGTCTTCGCATCGCGACAGGGCGTGATGATCGTGTCGCCGTCCAGAATTTTCCGGCCGGAGAGTTCTTCAATTTCCGCAATCGCGTTCAGCACTCCGCGCGTCACATCTTCGAACGGCGCTTCCACCGTCGTCGGCGCTTCACCGCGATAGGTTTGCCGGTATTCGTCGCCGACCTTCTCGATCAGAATGGCTTTAGTCGTGGTGCTGCCACAGTCGGTGGCCACGATGACATTGAGGGGATGGGCAGTCTTTGCCGGCTCTTGAGACGCCATCAGCAGCCTGCCTGACTGTGGCCGCGTTCTTCGTGAATTGTGAGCGAGACAAGCAAGACGTGCGCGACAGGCGCGACTCGCGAAGATGAAACATCCGACCCGTCCCGCTT
>PLBR01000033.1 GCA_003135435.1 Nitrospira sp.
CACTCACCAAGGAGAAGAGCCTTAATTTCGAGCAAGTCGCACTCCAAACGCGCTATTCGTTTCAGCCCACCACCTTTCTCAACACGGGGCTCACTAACATCGGTCAGTTTCCATTTGTTGCGCATCTCAATCGCACGCGACTGGTGCGCTATGTAGATAACGGGGACAAGGCATTCCTTCGCCAGATCGCTCCCAGCACCCAGCAGGCCACCAGTTCGTTCGGGCAGTTGATCGCCGATCGAGTCACCAAAGAAGACCTCGGAGCGGACGCCGGCGATGTGCTTGCCGAAAGTCAACTTTGCAAGAACAAGTTCGATCTTGGTCCGCTCGAGCTGTGCAATGCCGTGGATCGGCCGAATCTCGGCGAGTACATCAGCCGTCTGGCCGCTTACCACGGCGACCAGGAATTCGGCAAGAGTCTGCTGCGTCTGCTGCAGCCTGGTCCAAATCTAAGCGACTACGCGCCGCTGTTCCGCTACGTAGAGGACAAGGCATTGCGCGATGTTCCGAATGAGTATCTGGTCATTGCTATTGGCAGCGAGGAGATGCGATCGAAGACCATCAAGCAGGTGCTTCGCGNNGCTGCCCTGCAAGCCTACACCGTGGCCGTCGACCCAGCGGATGCTAATCCGGACCTTCTTCTTGAGACGATGCGCTACGCGGCACAGAACGGTCTCACCCGACTGGTGGAACGCTTGCTAGATGACGGGTTTGATCCAAACATCGCCCGCCAAGGCCCCTTCCCTCTTCTAGCGCTTGCCGCGCATTTCGGCCATAAGGATGTCGTTCAGCTTCTACTGCGCCGAGGCGCGAACCCTAATTTTCCTATGCCCATTCCGAGCCAGCACAAGCAACTCACTCCCGTTCCCATTCTTTACTCATCGGTGAGGTGGTATCACCTGGGAGAAGGATTCCGGGATATCGCCGAAATGTTATTGGCAGCCGGAGCGGATTTCGGCTCGCTGAGGTTCGACGAATACGACCCAAGAGTAATTTTCCTAACGAACATCCTGCAACTGGGTTACATACTCCCGCCGGGCATTTCTGGAACGCCGGCCGACTATATGCGCGTAGGGGAAGGCGAGTATGAAACACGCCTCGCCGAGCGCATCAAGCGTGGGGAAGTTGTCCAGACACCAATGATTGCAAAGATCCGCGAGCTGCGAGGCACAGACACCGATGCGATCCTTAAAGATCTCTCGTCGCCCGGAACTAGTGATCAGAAGGATGCCTGGCAGCTCGCGGCCGCCCTGCGCATACTCTCGGTGAGGGATTTCGAGCTCGATGAGACGAGCCGGCGTTCGCTGGTCGAAGTTTATGAGGGTCATCACGGCAACGAGTTGCGCAAGCTGGTCCCTCCTGAGGAAGTCTTTCTGAAATTCAGAGGCGGCCGGTCCGAGAAAGGAACTCAGCCCATTGCCAAGGGCGATCCTCTGGCTGCGAAGAGTCCTGTTCAGGTTGGCAACGATAAACCCGACCTGCCCTATGCTCGCAAGGTCGCAGTGGTGATCGGCATTGCCAACTATAGGAACTTCAGTTCGCTTGCCGATGCAGCCAAAGGTGCCACGGGCCCTTTCAATCTGCTCTTCGCGGAGAAGGATGCAACGGATTTCATAGCACTGCTACGCTCGGGCCGCATGGGGAGCAATTGGGAGATCGAGGACCTGGTAGGACCCAAGGCCACCTATAAGGCAGTGGATTTGAGATTGAAAGCGCTGCAGTCGGAGCTCAAGGAAAACGATCTGCTGCTATTCTTTTTCTCTGGCCATGGGTTCCCCGATCAGAAAGACCAGAATAACAGCGCCTATCTCTCTTTCCAGGATTCATCGCTTGAGAAACTGTCAGAGACAGCCATGAGTCTGGGCACGCTAAGAAAATGGGCCATGGATCTAAAGGCAAAGCACGTGATTCTCTTTCTCGATGCGTGCCGGTCCGGTCTGCTGGGCACTGCGAAGGGAAACCCGACGCTGACATACGGCGCATTCTTCGAGGCGGCGCAGTTTGGGCAGCGCCCAGGGAAAGTAGCCATTACCTCGAGCCTGGGCACGAATCAGTCGTACGAATGGGAAGCGCATCAGAACGGAGACTTTACTGCGCTGTTGATTTCGGCCTTGACCGAACGCATCGTCCGGCCCACTTCGGGCAGCTACCTGACGATCAAGGATATTTATGTTGCGCTGGGAAGAGAGTTGCCGAGTGAGACACGCAGGTCCCCGCAGCGACTGGTGCAAATGCCCAATCTTATCCAGCTAGATGGCAGCAGCATCACCGACTTTCCCATCGCGATTGCTCAGTAGCGGAACGGGCAGCAATGAAAGATCTTCCGTGGGATTTTCTGATTAGGATATGGAAGCGGCTATGGAGGTACAACAAGCCCGTCGGGATTTTGGTGTTGATCCTCATCGGGATCATGATCCTCGAAGCTGCGCAAAGCGGTTTTCTAGGCGGCACCGCCTATCGTGCTGCCGCGCGGTTCGTGCCATGGCCACCATTGTTTGCCCAGCAGCGAGCAACTTCAGCCATCTATAAGATTCGCTTGCCAGGCTCAACGGAATCCGCATTTATGACTAAAGGTGACAGGTGCCCGCTCGGCTCTGAGATAGCAATAATGTATACCCGCACCGGCGACGGGTGGATTGCCGCAGTCGGCTACAACAGAGTACAGGGCTACTATTCCTTGACGGCACACGGATCCAAGGCTGTCGAGATCGAAAAGGACACCCAGTATCCGGCTGGTTTCACCATAAATTCGGTTGTCGGCGAAGAACTCATTTTCATCATCGGTAGCAACAAACCGTCTGACGTAAAGCGCGATTTCGATCCGCTCCTGCAGAAGACGCGTCTCGCCACGAAGGGCGGCGAGCTTGATCTCGCGGGGACCTTGAGCGGGTATTTTGATGTTGCTCCGGTCATGACCTGCATTTCTTGATGTGGCATTCGTCCGTCGCTCCGGGAAACGGCAACATTCGTCCTTGCCGATTCTGCAGTGCCCAACCATCGGCTCGGGTAGACCGCCCAACAGCGACGCGCCGCTCGCTGACGGTACCCTCCCTCGCTTCGCTCTTCGTCGGCCGCTTGGATGAATTGGGCCTGAGTGAGTGTGGAGAGGCTGGGGTAGGATTGTGAAAACGCTTTCCTAAACCGCTGCTCCTACGACAAGCCCTGTCCCACAATCATGTGGTTAAATACCAGGGCTGCGCTTCCCTCACACTCACTGATCCGACGCCTACATAGTGCACGAGAATCCGACATTCTTTATGGGGCTCCTCGCCCTGAGAAGAATGTGACCACTTTTGTGACCAGACAAGGCGGGAATGGAAAGGAAAGAACGGGAATGTATGGACTGAACGGAACGCTACAGAACCTTGATATTGCTAACTAAATTTGGGATACCATTGCAGTAACGAGCTTCGTGAGAAATGGCCATTTGCCACTCTTAATCAGCGGGCCCTGCTAGTGATACGTCGGGACGAGAGTGTTCGCGCCTACCGCCGGCACCTGGAATGCTGTCCCGTAGTCATCTGATTTATGACCATGCCTGCACCCTCCGGTGACCTCCGGATCTAACACCGACTTAGCTCTCTACAATCTAACAGTGTTTGGAGGCAAGGCTCCGCCCTCGCCTTTGGAGGCTCATCCTAGCCACCCCCTCCAACAATGGCGAGAAGGAGATTGAAGAGGTCTCGATGGACGCGCGCAGTCAAGGACCATCTGGCTAGTCCTTGCGAGATAGGAAAGGCCACCAATTTCGATCGGGTGAAACGGCCTCTATCTTGGATATGGATTGACCCTCATTGTGGCAAGCGCTTAAACTCCACGCGAAGGGACGTTGGCGTGGACCGAAGGGTGAGGCATACTGCCCCTCGGACAGGCTGCGATTCAAGGTTTCTGAGCGGAGGATGGTGTGGCTTATAGGTAGTCGGTCGGCAATCCTTCGTTAGTCTGCAGGTGGACTTTAGGTGCTGGCCACGAATCTAAGTTCGTCAGGCGAACGCGAATCTATGATTCACGTTGAAACAGTTGACCTATCTCAGCGTGGCGTCATACTCCCGAGTCAACGCATCGGGATGGTCATCATCGATTGAAGGATTACTCTCCGCAACGAGTCACCTGCGATGCGTAAGATAATCAGCGTACCCTGCTCAGGCCGGAATCTCCACCATCGACTCTATCCATGATGCATGATCGTGTATCAGCGTGGCTGGATCACCTTGGGCTCGGGAGATACGCTGAGGCGTTTCAACGCAATGCGATCGCGTGGGATGTACTCCCCGAGCTGAAGGAGAGCGACCTGGAGGCGCTGGGTGTCTTACTGGGACATCGAAAAACACTCTTGCGCGCGATCGCGCAATTGTCACAGCGCGCTGAAGTGATGGGCCCTGGGTCTCTCCCTCTTGCCGTCAGTCCGGAACAGCAGCCAGTCCCTCCCGAACGCGATCACGCAGAACGTCGCCAGTTGACGGTGATGTTTTG
>PLBR01000215.1 GCA_003135435.1 Nitrospira sp.
CAACAACAGCAGGAACGACTCTTCACTCAACCGTCCGTGATATCGGGGTAGAACCCACACCTCGAAAAGAGTGGGCGTCGCCCTCCAACCAACAGGGAGGACCCGACCATGCCAGACGACATGACAGGCCGAAGAAGAAATTCTGGCGCCGCTCCGGCAAGCGAAGGGGATGACGACGGGGGTGAAAGTCTGTCGGCCGGTAGAACGCCGATCACGGATAGACCGTGAATTTCCGCTGGCAAACTCGAATATACGTCTACATTCCTGAAACAGAGGTGGCCCCGGAAATTCGGACAGTGTGATAAATGGTAGCCTGGCTTCACCGACGCCCCCGGATGGTGGCGAACCAGAGGAGCACGGCGATGAAGAGCATGAGAAGGAATCACGGGGCGGCATTCAAGGCCCCGGTGGCAGTGGCTACGCTGAAGGGCGACAATATCCTGGCGGAGTGGGTGGAGCACGTTGGCGTGCATCCCACCCAGATCACGGACTGGAAGCAGCACTTGCTGCCGCGCGTATCCGACGTGTTTGGCGGCACGACGCCCAAGCCGGACGAGCCTGATCTCAAGAGCCTCCACGCCAAGATCGGGCAACTGACGCTGGAGCATGATCGTTTAGAAGGGGCGCTCACCAAGACGGGCGGGCTGGGCGCAAGGCGATTATCAACCTCACCCACGCATTGCCGACGGTCTATGCGCAGCATCGTCCGGTATCAGCGTCTGATCTGGTGCTGATACGTCGGACCGACGCACGGCATCTGGCTCCGCGCGCCTCTCTCGCTTGGCGATTGCGCGATTTCGCGACGAACCGTCATGAATAATGCGGGCTCATCAGTCAGGAGAAGAGGGTTGCCATCATCTTCGATGTCTCGTCAGTAGCGGATATGTTTGCTGGGTAGATCTAGCGCCGGTGGATGCACTCCTGGCTTTCTTGTGTATCTGGTGTACCTATTGTTCTGTGTCCACCCGTGGGGCTATTTGAGGAAGTGTAGTCAAATAATTCGGGAATAAGAATTACAAGGTTGGGCGAACATGTTCTGCTAACATGAACAGGTTCCTTACGCTGAACTCACTCGACTTCGTTGACGGAAACGCGACGTTCTGCCATTCTGATCGAAACCGACGGAGAGGGTTCATGGCTCAAAAGAAAGAGAACGAACGAAAGATTGCGCTTGTTGGACTTGGTTATGTGGGGCTTCCTATCGCCGTTGCCTTCGGCAGGCGGGGTAGGGTCACCGGGTTCGATATCAACAAAGCAAAGATCGAAGAACTGCAGAGGGGCTTTGACCGAACGGGAGAAGTGTCGGCGGCCGACCTCAAAGCCTCTGATTTGCAGTATACTTCAGACCCCACCGACCTCAAGGCCGCCGACTTCATTATTGTGGCCGTTCCAACTCCGATCAATGAATCGCTCCAGCCGGATCTCAAGGCGCTACGAATGGCTTCGGAATTGATCGGCAAAAATATGTCGCCTGGTACGGTCGTTGTCTATGAGTCTACGGTTTACCCGGGAGTGACAGAGGACATTTGTCTCCCCATTCTGGAGAAGACTTCCGGCCTCAAATCAGGCATTGACTTCAAGGTTGGATATTCACCAGAGCGCATCAATCCAGGGGACAAGGAGCATACTCTCGAGAAGATCGTCAAAGTCGTTTCGGCTCAGGATGCGGATTCGCTTGAAGTCGTTGCGAATACCTACGCGCTCGTGGTTAAGGCGGGGATTCATCGGGCTTCCAGCATCAAGGTTGCGGAGGCTGCGAAGGTGATTGAAAATACCCAGCGGGATCTGAACATCGCGCTGATGAATGAGTTGGCGCTCATTTTTCACCGGCTTGGAATCGATACCAAGTCTGTTCTCGATGCGGCGGGAACGAAGTGGAACTTTCTGAAGTTTTTCCCGGGATTAGTCGGCGGACACTGTATAGGCGTGGACCCGTATTATCTGACCGCGAAGGCTGAATCGGTCGGCTATCATCCGCAAGTGATTCTGGCTGGTCGGCGCATCAATAACGGCATGGGAAAGTTCGTCGCGGAGCAAACGATGAAGCTGCTCGCTCAACTTCACCGTCCAGTCAACGATCTCAAGGTGGCAGTCTTAGGCCTCACGTTTAAAGAGAATGTGCCAGATCTGCGCAACAGCAAGGTGCCCGATATCATTCAGGAGTTGCGCGAATATGGGGTTCAAGTGTTGGTGCATGATCCGATGGCAGACCCGGAAGAGGCGGTCGAAGAATACGGTATACATTTGAGCAAGTGGAACGATCTGAAGAACGTCGATGGGCTGGTTATTGCGGTGGCCCACCGCGCATACGCGGAGATGGGCCTACAAGAATTGCTCAAGCCCCTTCGGAGTCAGCAGGAGGGGGTGGTCATTGATGTCAAGTGTTTGCTTGATCGGGCTAAGCTCTCATCCTCGTTGAAGTATTGGCGTTTATAAGGAGGCAGCAGGCCGCCTTGACCTGTATCCTGCACCAGGGTTTTCCCCGTAGCCTGATACGTATAGAGTAGCGGGAAGCTGCCTGTTCACAATGGGAATTCTCCTATAGTACGTAGCAGACAGGACACCCATCTTTCACTGTCAGCAGAGTTTGTGATTCTCATTGCCCCACCCTATAGAGGCTGCTATAGAGTACCTGTGGCATGGAAATTCCACGTAGTTTCCCTGGCTCCCTCTTTTGGCGTTGGCCTTATTGTGTGACCGATGAATAGCTTGGACAATAACATCGTGAGACATACGGCAGTGGGGATGTGGTGTGCCATTGTGGCCATGGCCTTTCTCGCCGGCTGCGCCTATTTCAATTCACCTGACATCAAGCGAGGCGATCAACTACTGGCTGCAGGGAATTGGGAGGAAGCCAGTCTTGCCTATAAGCAAGCCTTGAAAGATGATCCCTTCAATTCCACATTACAGGGCAAATACACCATGGCTCGAGAACGAGCTGCGGCGTCGTATGAGGAGCGAGGACGGGCGTATCTCAAAGAACATCAGCCTGACCTCGCGATGGAACAGTTTAAGCGCGCACTCACCATTGAACCGTCCAGTCTCGATCATCAATCGGGGTTGCTTGAAGCACTTCGTTTGACTGATGCGCGCGGCCAGAATCGAGAGGCAGATCGCCTCGCCCAGCTGGGTCGGACCGACGAGGCCATGGAAGCCTATGCCAGAGCGGCTGAGCTGGATCCTTCATTCAAAGAACCCCTCGAGAGTATCTCCAAACTCACCGAGGAGCAGCAGGCGCTGAACCGTGACGATCGACGGAAGCAACCGGTGACACTCCGGTTTCGCAATGCCGGGCTCAAAGAAGTCTTGGAAGGGATCGGAAAGGCCGGAGGAATCAATCTCATTTTCGACAAGGATATCCGAAATGACCCGGTGACCATCAGCATTCAGGATACGCCGTTCGAAGAGGCCTTCAATCTCATTCTCAACAGCAATAGCCTGTTCGCCCATACCGTATCCCCGGGCGTCATGATTGTCAGCCCCAATACCAAGCAGAAGCAGGAGCAGTATCAAGACCTGATGATTCGGACGTTCTACTTGTCCAACGCCAAAGCGAAAGACATGCTGGTGTTGTTGAAGAGCATGCTGGATTCCAAACGGATGCATGCCAATGAACAATTGAACACGATTGTGATCCGGGACCAACCGGAAAAACTGGAGATGGCTGAAAAGATCATCTTGGCCAACGACCGCCTGGAGTCCGAAGTTCTTTTTGACGTTGAGGTTCTGGAAGTCAATCGCACGGTAAATCAGACCTATGGTCTGACCTATCCCAAATCAGTCGCAGCCGCCATGGTACCTCCGGGGTTTACAGGACTGATCAGCGGAGATATAGGACAGCAGTTCACGCTTAGTCAGCTCACCAGCCTTGGTCAGGGCAATTACCTCTTTAAGCTTCCGACCAACGTGCAGTTGGATTTCTTTAAGCAAATTACCGATGCGAAGACTCTCGCGTCGCCAAAGATTCGCGTGGTGAACAATAAGAAAGCGGAAATCAACATCGGCGATAAGCAGCCGATCTTGCTCTCAACGACGAACGTGCTGCCTGGGCAGGCCGCAACAGGGGCAGTTCCGACGACCTCGACGGTGACATCGATCGAATTCCGCGACACCGGAGTCAAATTGACCGTTGAGCCTTCCATCCATCTGGGAAATGAACTTTCCCTGAAGATGAAAATTGAAGTCGTGAGTCTTGGCGAGCGAGTGACGCTCCAACTCAATCCTCCCATTACCCAGTTCAAGTTCGGCAATCGGTCGGCGGAAACCATGCTCAATGTCAGAGATGGCGAAACCATTGTGTTGGGAGGGCTGATCCAAGAACAGGATCAAAAAACCCGCATCACCATTCCATGGATCGGCGATCTCCCTTTCATCGGCAATCTCTTGAGTTCCTTTCAAACCCAACGGGTCACCACCGAGGTGATCCTGACGATCACGCCGCACATCATTCAAGGCATGACCCCTCCTGGGCTCAGTAAGCAGGTGTTCTGGTCAGGGACGGACTCAACCTATGCTACGAGCCCGCTGTTTACCCCACAGGGGAAGAAGATTTCCATGATGGGAGGTGGGGTTTCCGGTGTGGGGTTCTCATCGTCGAGAGAAACGGCAAAAGGGGGAACGGCAGGGAAGGCCGCTGCAGCGTCACTCACTCCATTGGCTTCGGTAGGGGCGGTCGCCTCGATCAGGCCGGACGAGTCGGTGATCCAAATGGGAAAAGAATTTAAGCTTGCCATCAATGACGAACGTTTTCGTCCCACGGCGGGCGGCGTATTTCAGCTTCACTATGATCCACAGGTGCTGGAATTCAGAACGCTCCTGAATGGTGAAGTCATACAGTTAGACGGCACAGGTGAGCAGGCGTCTGGCAGTCCGGAGACGCAAGCGGGAACGGTTGCCTTCAAAGTCGCACCATCAGCGAGACAGGCAGGCGGGCGGACCGTCACGGTCACCTTCTACGCCAAGGCGCCTGGTGTGTCTCCAGTGCGTGTGGCGTTGGTGGATTCCGCCGCGGAATCCACCACGGCATCGTCCCAAGAAGGAAAAGGTATCGTGAGGGTGCGGTGAAAGAGTCTGGCGTGACCCTCTTGGAGCTTCTGATCACGCTGACAATTGTAATGGTCCTCGCCTCTGTCGCCATGCCGCTCAGCCGCCTGTCGGCGAAACGGACTCACGAAATAGAGCTGCGGCAGCATTTGAGGATCATGCGGGCTGCCATCGACTCCTTTAAGCTGGAGTGGAATCGCGATGGCGACGTCTTATTGGGGCCAGCCTGCATGAAGAACAAGCTCACATGCAAAGACGTGACGAGTGTCTACGGCTATCCGAAGTCGCTGGATATGCTGTTGGAGATCAAGCTCACCAGTGAAGAGGCGACCGTCAGGGGTACGACGACGAAGCGCTATCTAAGGAGTCTTCCCCTCGACCCCTTGACCGGTAAGGCTGACTGGTTGTTCCGATGTTACAAGGATGCGCCGAACGCATCGAGCTGGTGTGGGGCGGACGTTTACGACGTGATGACTCAAAGTCAGGACATGGCATTAGATGGAACGAAGTATCGAGATTGGTAAACGTGGAGCACGGGGCGCAGATGGTTTCACCCTGCTCGAACTGATGATCGTCGTGTCGATTATCGGTATTCTCGCCACCCTGGCGGTGCCCTCGTACCAATCGTCGGTTATAAAGGCCAAAGAGGCTGCCTTGCGTCAGGATCTCTCCACACTCCGCGATGTGTTGGACCAGCACAAGGCAGACCAGGGAAAGTATCCTCAGTCTCTGTCGGCATTGGTGGGCACCGGGTATCTGCGGGGTATCCCAAAAGATCCTTTCACTGGTGCGACGACTACATGGCAAGAGATTTCTGATCCTGTCGAGAAAGGCGTGGTCGATGTCTTTTCAGGAGCCGAGTTTGTGGGGACGGACGGCACACCGTATAATCGTTGGTAAGGATGCCCATGCGCAATCGTCATCGCAGATTGCTCCAGACTTCAGTTGAAGCAATACGCGCCTGTTATCCGATGGTGCGAGTCGGAGTCCTCTGTGCAGTGGGCTTCGCATCAGCCTTGTTTGCGGGATGTGGCGAACTCGAGCCGATGCGTGAGCCAGAGGTGGTCGATCTCGAGCTGACCACAGACACGTTAAAAGTGTCGGTGCGCGATGCGCAGCGGACGGTGGCGGAGTTGCGAACTGACCTTGAGGCACGACGCAGGGAATTGGCAGAAGCTCAGGTCGCTCGGGCGCAGCTTGAAGGACGGGTCAGGGAAGCGGAACGACGGGTCATCGAAGCACGGCAGGTGATCGAGTTGCAACGGGAAGAACTGGCCGCAACTCGGACAGAGCGGGAGCGGGTGTCCCGAAGCAGTCTTCAATTACAGGGCCAGATGAAGCGGCTCCAGAAGCAGCTTTCAAAAGCGGGGATATCGAGCCCTGCTCATGACGGGCAGGAGATGGCTCCACTATCCTCCAGCGGTGCGATGCGCAAGGGCCAGAAGGCGGTGCCGGTTCCCGCACAACGAAATCAGCCCTCAGAATTTCCGGAGATGCCTCAAGTGGTGGCGCCCCCGGCTGCTGAGAGGCAGGTGCCGGCCAACCGTGAGCCCTCGTCAGAGGTTGAGGAGCAGAGGCCTCCGACTAAACATGTTTCCGTGAAACCCGGCGATACGCTCTGGAGGATTGCGCAGAAGTATCGCGTCAGTGTGGAACATCTGCGGACAATCAATCAATTGACCGACAATAATATTGTCATTGGCCAGGCCCTGTGGTTACCGGATGATCGGCCCATGTCCGGGGTCGGTGCCGACATGGGCGCGTCGACGCCGTAAGGCTAGGAGCCTGTCCGACATTGCCGTTCGTGACGAGGCGAAGGAGGTGCGGCCAGATGTGAGGCCGCAGGCCCGGAAAAACCGGAGGTGTATTCGCTGGAATACATTGAAGAATTTTTCGGGACGAGAACGACGCAGATGGTCGCGGATC
Source organism: Nitrospira sp. (assembly GCA_003135435.1). GTDB lineage: Bacteria > Nitrospirota > Nitrospiria > Nitrospirales > Nitrospiraceae > Palsa-1315. Next base: position 6,970 of record PLBR01000215.1, read on the forward strand.
GTTCGCCGCAGTAGAACGGTCAATATCGGACAGGCTCCAAAATTCCTGTTTCGCCTGACATTCGTGCACGTCTTATCATGCCTGTATTTGCTTACAGAGTGGCCCGTCCTGATGGCTCAACCCTCGATGGACAGATTGAGGGAGAGGAAGAACAACTCGTCCGGGCCAAACTGGAGGGCCAGGGCTTCCTCGTCTTTCGGTTGCAGCGACGGGGTGCGGCCACAACCGGTCTGGGTCTGGGGTGGCAGGCATTTGGAAAGCTCCCGCTTCAGGAATTCTTGGTATTCAATCAAGAGCTGCTTGCCCTGGTGAAAGCCGGCCTTCCCGTGTTGCGGGTTTGGGATCTCTTGATTGAGCGAGCCAATCACAGAGGATTTCAGCAGGCCTTGCGGACGGTCCGACAAGATATTCATGGAGGGGCGTCGGCTTCGGAAGCGCTGGCAAAACACCCGATCCATTTTTCAGAGTTGTATATTGCGACGATCAAAGCTGGAGAACATTCAGGGAATTTAGCCGAGGTGCTGCAGCGATTCATTGCGTATTTAAAATTGATGATCGGGCTGCGCCAGAAAGTCTCGAAAGCGCTTGCGTATCCTGGTTTCCTCGTGCTTGTCGGGATTGCTGTCATCGGGTTTCTGTTGACGTACGTCGTGCCGACATTCGTGTCGGTCTATGCGGAGACGTCGAAATCCTTACCGGTTGCCACGCAACTGTTGCTTGATTTGGTGACGGGGGGTAAAGCGTACGTGCTGCCTGGACTGGCGGGGCTAGTCGTTCTTGGGCTCGCAGTCCGCGCGTACTATGTGACGCCGGCCGGGCGGCTCGCCATGGATCGGCTGTTATTGAGCGTGCCCGTCTTGGGACCGATTTTCGTGAAGCATTATACGGTCCAGCTCACGCGCACCCTTGCGACGGTCCTTGCCGGAGGCACACCGCTTGTGGATGCGTTGTCTATTGCACGGGGCGCCATCTCCAATCGGTATGTGTCGGTCGGAGTCGCGGATGCGGTCGCGGAAATTCTGGAAGGGACGACCCTGGCAGCTGCATTGGATCGCCCCAAAGTATTTCCAAAATTGGCGGTGGAGATGCTGTCGGTGGGGGAGGAAACCGGATCGTTGCCCACGATGTTGCATGACGTGGCTGAATTCTATGAAGGAGACCTGGATCTCCGGCTTACGCAACTGACGACGTGGATTGAACCGGTGCTGCTTCTGGTCATGGGGGTCTTAGTGGGTGCGATCGTCATTATCATGTATCTGCCGGTGTTTCAAATGGCTGGGGCGGTGTAGCGCTGTATGCCGTAATCGCGCGATTCGGCTTGCGATCATGTGTCGAAGAATGAGTAGGAAACTATGGCACGGACTGTGACGCGACCAACGCTGACGGATGTTCTCGTACGGCAGGGGGTTCTGCCGAAACAGACTCTTGACCAAGTGCTCAGCCGACTGGGCGGTGTGACGGCAGTCCTCGGCCAGACCTTGGTGAGCGAGGGGATTCTCTCTGAGGAGCAGCTGGCGCGTGCGTTGGCGGCCCAGTTTGACTTGCCCTGTGATGTTCTGGCGGAGTTCCGGGTCGACCAGTCGTTCTATGACTCCATGTCGGTGAAACTCATGCAGCGGCATCCGTTCATACCGATCGTAGAGCACCAAGGCCGCCTGACCATTGCTATCTCCGATCCGCAGAATCTTCTGGCCTTGGATGAGTTGGAGCTGCTCTTGGGGCGCACGTTGGACCTGATAGTGAGTCCGAGAAGTGCGATTCTAGCCGCCTTGGAACGCAGTGAAGGCTCCAGTCAAGCCCTTCGGGAGCTCGAGGCCGAGTATCGCTCCATGTTGGTGAAGGAGGATGAGCGAGGAGAGGAAGTCTTCACGATCGATCACGCGGGGGAGGATCAAAGCCCTGCCGTCAAACTGCTGGATTCGATCCTCCTGAGCGCGATGCAGCGTCGGGCCAGCGATATTCACATTGAAGCCGCCGATCGTGCCACCAAGGTGAAATTGCGGGTTGATGGGATTCTCGTTCCGGCGATGGAGCCGCTCGATGCCCGTCTCCATGCGCCGTTGGTCTCGCGGCTGAAAGTCATGTCGGACCTGGACATCGCCGAGCGGCGGGTACCGCAAGATGGAAGCTTTCGGATGCGGCTGGAGCGAAAGACCGTCGATTTCCGTGTTTCGATCCTCCCGAGTGTGTTCGGTGAATCGGTCGTCATTCGTATTCTCGACCGCGAGGCGATCACCACGGGTGTGTCGACGTTGCGGTTGGAACGACTCGGGTTCAATGAGGAAGATCTTAAGCGTTTTCGGCGCGCGATCACGCGGCCCTACGGCATGGTGCTGGTGACCGGTCCGACCGGAAGTGGAAAGACGACGACGCTGTATGCGGCGATTACGGAGATGAATATCAAGGAAGACAAGCTGATCACGATCGAAGATCCGGTCGAGTATCAGCTGTCGGGGGTCGTGCAAATTCCCGTAAATGAGAAAAAAGGCCTGACCTTCGCGCGAGGGCTGCGATCGATCTTGCGTCATGACCCTGACAAGATCATGGTCGGCGAGATCCGCGATGCAGAGACCGCGCAAATCGCCATCCAATCGTCGCTCACCGGCCACTTGGTCTTGACGACGGTGCACGCCAACAACGTGTTCGATGTCATCGGACGATTTGCCTCAATGGGAATCGATGCCTACAACTTCTTGGCTGCGCTGAACTGTGTGTTGGCGCAGCGGCTTGTTCGAATGGTGTGTCTTGCCTGTCGAGTGGCGGTCAAGCTCGACAAAGCGCTGGCGGAAGAGTCCGGTCTCGATTTCGATGGATATAAGGATATGCCATTTTATGAAGGCAAAGGATGCCAGGAGTGCCATGGCACTGGGTATCGCGGACGAAAATGCATCACGGAATTTCTGGATCTGAACGATGAAATCAAGGAAATGATTCTTGCCGAGCGTCCCCTGTCCGAGGTTCGCTATCGCGCGGTGACCGGCGGGATGATCACGTTGCGGCAGTCCGCACTCAGAAAGGTACTGGAAGGTTCCACCACCTTGCGCGAGATCAATCGAGTGACGTTTAGCGAGGAGGGGTAAGCGATGTGGGGACTGACCACTAGTCGTCCACGGCAGTGCTTGAAAATCGGAGCGCAGGCCCTCGCCTGGGGAGAGGCCGTCCGCACCTGGCGGGGGCGTTATCGCTATCGCTGTGTCCTCTCGCCGACACCGGCCGGGGCTATCAAGCTGTCTCCTATGGATCTGAATCTGACAGACATGTCTGCGGTAGAAAGTCGCCTTCGGTCGCTGGCGGGACCAAGTCGAGATCTCCGGTTCGCAGGGCATGTATGGCTGGCTGACGTTTCGCGCCCGATTGTGTTGTTGTTGTCGGATCTGTCGGTGCGCGCGACTGTTTTGCAGCTGGAACAACTCCCGGCGCAGGCGGAAGAGCAAGAGGCGCTGATTCGCTGGCGCCTGGGGCAGGAACAGCTGTTGCCCTTGGCCGGGGCCAAGATTGTCTGGCAGGGGTTCCCCTCACATGGGGCAGGAGATGAGCGTTCCCACGCAATCCTTGTCGTGGCGATTCAAGAAGCGATCTTGAAACAATACGAGTCCCTCTGTGAATCGGTCGGGTTGCTTCCGCAGGAAGTCGGTGTGACCAGTTTTCGCCTGTTTAATCTCTGGCTGAAAGCGGCAGGTGGCCGGAAACGGTTGGGCCGTGATTTGCTCTGGGTCAATGTATCGGACGGCGGGTTGACCTGTTTCGTCCTGCAGGAAGGCCGATTGGTTTTTGTTCGAACCAAGCTGTTGAGCGCCGAAGGTCTACAGGGTGAAGAAGACCTTGGTGGAGACCTGGTCGACAACATTGTCGAGGAATGTGCGGTCTCTCTTCGTGCGTGCCGCGAGCATCATCCTGGCCTGAACGTGACTGAGATTGTCCACGCCGGGGATAGTCCGTTCCCGACGCTTGAACAGGCGTTGAACAGCGAACTCGGCCTGTCGACTGAGCGACTGGATTGGGAAGCTGTCGAACGGTTGGGATGGACGCATGGCGGGGGGAGTACCTCGTGGGCGACGCTCCCTGTCGTGGCGGGGGTAATATAGACGATGGCACTTGGACGGACATTCCTTCGTGCGCTCGCCGGCAAAGCGAGCAGTTCTATGGTGAAGCCAGGAGGGGCGCGATATTTTCACATTGAACTGAGTAGCCGATACCGGTGGTATGTCGCGCCTACTCGTCTGGTGCTGGTTGCGCTAAGCGGGATCTTAGGGGTCTCAATTCTCTGGAGTGTGGCCCAGACCGTGATGACCATGCGCGACCAGCGCGACATGCAAGTACGCTTCGATCATGTTCGCATGCAAGATCATCAGCTCCTTGCCGAGGCCCAACAGGAAGGCATTGAACTCTCCGGGCCTTCATTGCAACAGCTACCGGCTGAAGTCAGTTTGGCGAACCAGTTGCTCACAAAACGGCATTTTTCCTGGACACAGTTTCTGTCCGCTCTTGAAGAGGCAATTCCCCGGCATGTGTCGATTAAGAGTATACGCCTGGATCCGGGGAGCGCGGTCGTATACATGACAGGATTGGCTGTGACGGTTGAAGATGTGACGGCGTTGACGGTCACATTGCAAGACCACGCCCTCTTCCGCGATCCTGTGTTGGGCCAACATCGGGTGGGTCCGGATGGCTTGGTTGAGTTTGACCTTACGCTGCGTTATCGGCAACCTGGTGTGTAGGGCGGCATGATAGATTTTATCCTCCAACAGTTGCGAAAACCCTACGGAGTCTTGATTCCATGGCTCGCATTGGTGTTGCTGTTGGCCGGAGTCTTGTGGGCGGTTCACACTGTCGGGATTGATGGGGCCGAGCAGAGTCGAGCCAAATTGGAGTTGGAATGGAATCAAGCCCGTCATGAATTCACACACCACAAGGAGGCTCAGAAAGCGCGGAAGGATCTTGCGCAGGTCTGGTCGGTCTTGCCGGTTGAACGGGATTTTGCTCCCTTGGCGCTGGGCATTACTGAGGAGGCGAAGCGTGATCGTGTGATCCTCCCTGAGCTCTCCTACAAGACTGAACCTACGCCGGTAGCCAACACGAGTAAGGGTGTGCTGCAGGGCACGATGACCGGTCGCTACGAGGATCTTCGCCGGTTTCTCTATGACGTGGAGACGGCGGAGGAACTGGTGTACATCGAGGACTTGGAGCTTGTGCGCTCAGGTGCCCAGCAGGACCAGACGTTGACCTTCAACATTAAGATCGCCACCTACCTTCGAGGGGATCCTGGTAAGGCCACGGTTCAGTAACGCATAGCAGGAGGCTGAAAAAGTCCGCCAGTCTGTCTTGTTCATTTGGTCTGTCTAGTCTTTCTGGTTGATCTGGTTAGTCTGGTTCAACCAAATAAACAAGACAAACCAAACAAACCAATTAAACGACACAGACCAGAGAGACCAGATAGACCAGACAAACCACCATAGTTTTTTCGCAGCCTGCTAGATATGATAACGACGAATCAAAAGAAAGTGGCGGCATTGGCCACGCTTGGCCTGCTCTGGGGCGGGATTCTTACTTGGGAGTGGCTGGCCGTGGAAGAGCCCGTGCGTGTGCCGCTGACGAATGTGAGTGGCCTTGCTTCCACGCCTCGGGCACCCCGTGGAATAGTCGATGGGTTGCACGTGCAGCTCGATCTCCTCGCAGCAGGGCGGACTCAACGAGAGATGACCTTCACGACGCCACGTAATATCTTTGCATTGCCTCGCCCTGATGACTCGGGGGCTGCTCTAGCAAACCAGGCAGAGCTCGATCCTGGGTCGGAGCAGGCACTGCGCCAACAGTCGGCCCTTGCCGGATTGGCACAATTCCACTATCTCGGGTTTGTGCGTATGGAGGAGGGCCGGCGGAAAAACGGCGAACTGGCTGTGCTCACGAAGAATGACGACCTCCATGTCGTCAGGACCGGAGAAATTGTAGAAGATCACGTCGTGGTGAAGGCCATCACGCAAGAGAGTGTGACGTTGCAAGACCGCCAGTCACGAGTGGAACATACGGTGCTGCTTTCAGAAGAAGCGCCGTTGCAGCCATAACAGGATGCTGAAAAAGTCCGCCAGCCTGTCTTGTTCATTTGGTCTGTTCGGTCTGTCTGGTCTATCTCGTTTATTTGGTGTATTTAGTTTGTTTGGTTTCTCTGGGTCAAGCAACAAAACAAACCAGATAGACCAGATGAACCAGACAAACCAACATAGTTTTTCCGCAGCCTACTAACATTTCTATGGTCATCAGCCGCCAGCATTACCGCATGAATGAGCGAGGGGTGACCTACCTCATGCTGATGTTCGCGATCGTCCTCATCGGTATTGCCACGACCGCTGCAGCGAAACAATGGAAGGTCATCGTCCAGCGGGAGCTTGAGGCCGATCTCTTGGCCAAAGGGATCGAGATCCAGAATGCCCTCGCATTTTATTCCGCGACGATCAAGGCAGGCCGCGTGATGCCGGGAGAGGTCTACCCCCAGACATTGGCTGATCTCACGAGATTGCCCAAACCCTTCTTGCGCAAGGTCTATCTTGATCCAATGGGGCATGGAGAATGGGAATACCTTCTGGCGCCGACAGGCGGTATCATGGGTGTTCGGAGTAAGAGCCTCGCGAAGCCATTTCGGCAGCACGACTTTCCCCTTACTGTCCGGCATTTCGAGGGACGCGCTACCTATCATGATTGGGTCTTCCAACACCCGAGTCCCTCATCAGCTCCGATCGTGCCGCAAGGGACTGCGCCCGGTCCTGTGGTGCCATCAACGCCGGGATCGTCGATGACTCCTGGCGAAAGCGCTCCAGTTGCCCAGCCACCTCAGGGGCAGCCGACCTTGAACCCGTAACTCCTCCCAGCTTTCCCTATCGATTCCGTTATATTTCGTAACTACTCAGGTAGATAGGCTGAAGGCTTTTAGTATTCAGCCTTCAGCCTGCTATTGAAGGATTCATCTCTGCTTGAACCCAAGGGCGTAGAAACCAAGAAGGTTTTGAATGGCTTGATTCGTGCCGTACGTGATAATTTATAGCCGTCAGCCTGAACACCTGAGTAGTTACTATATTTCATGGCATTCGCGATGAGAGAAGCGTAAAAGTAAAAGCAAGCAAGAGAGGAATTATTGTATGCGTATTCTTATTACAGGTGGAGCCGGATTTCTCGGGAGTCATCTTTCCGATTTGCTACTGCAGGCCGGACATTCCGTGATCTGCATGGACAACCTTGTCACCGGACGGATGGACAACCTCGCCCATTTACTCGGGCATGAGAAATTTTCTTTTGTCAAATACAATGTCTGTGACTACCTCCATGTCGAAGGTCCACTCGATGCGGTCATGCATTTTGCCTCGCCCGCCAGTCCGCAAGACTATATGGAGTTTCCAATTGCGACAATGAAGGTCGGTGCCTTAGGTACGCATAAGGCTCTGGGACTAGCCAAGGCGAAGGGCGCGAGGTTCCTCTTGGCGAGCACGTCGGAAGTCTATGGTGACCCCCTTGTGAATCCTCAGCCTGAATCCTATTGGGGCAACGTCAACCCCATTAGCCCTCGTGGCGTATACGACGAGGCCAAGCGTTTTGCAGAAGCTCTCACGATGGCCTATCACCGCTATCATGCAGTCGATACCAGGATTGTGCGTATCTTTAATACGTTCGGCCCCCGCATGCGGCCGCACGATGGCCGGGTCGTCTCCAACTTTATCGTTCAAGCGCTTCAGGGAAAGCCGCTCAGCGTATTCGGCGACGGGTCCCAGAGCAGGAGCTTCTGCTATGTCGATGACCTGGTCCGCGGCATTACATCGTTGCTCATGCTTGGTTCAGACAGAACGGTCGAACAACGGACGGACCGAAAATTCCTCCTCAGGCAGAAAGAGGACGAGAACGGATCCAGCATGCATGAACCCGTGAACATCGGGAACCCGCGTGAGTTGACCGTCTTGGAGATCGCAAAATTGGTGCTGGAACTCACCCGTTCGTCGAGCCAAATCACCCATCATCCGCTGCCCGCCGATGATCCAAAAGTCAGACGGCCCGATATCTCGCGGGCGCGTGCTCTCCTGAAATGGGAACCTCAAGTACAGCTCGAGGATGCCCTTCTTCGCACGATAGAATACTTCAGAAAAGTGATTTAGCAGGAGGCTGAAAAAGTCCGCCAGCGTAAGAAGACCGTTATTTGGTCTGTCTCGTATAGTTGGTTTCTCTGGGTCAAGTAATAAAACAAACCAGATAGACCAGACCAACCAGATAGACCAGATGAACCAGATCAACCCTTCCCCCAGTTTTGCGCGGCTATCCTGCGAATGGCCGCCTTGACCGCGTTGAAACTCCCGCTGTATCCTGTCCCTGTCCCAACGTTATGAGGTAAGAGTTTTTTTATGCTGTCTGACCAAAGAAATCAGGCGGAAGCGTCGGTCGAACCCATCGAGTCGGCGGGCGTGGAAGTGGTTGCGCCCATACCGATTCCCGAGTATGTCAACGAATTGGTCACTCGAGCCAAACATGCCGCGGGCCGACTGGCTACGCTCTCGACTGCCGTGAAGAATCGGGCTCTCCTTGCGATGGCAGAGGCGCTGGAAGAGCAGAAGGATGCGCTGCTCGCCGCGAACGAACTGGATCTGGAGGCCTTCGGGCCTGCGCCGGAGAAGAAGGCGATGGCGGACCGGCTGCGTCTGACGGCCGAGAGGATCGTCGAGATGTCGGCAGGCCTGCGCGAGGTGGCTGCGCTCCCCGATCCACTCGGTGACATGCCGAAGATGTGGACCAGGCCGAATGGGATGCAGGTGGGGCGCGTGCGGGTTCCGATCGGCGTCATTGGAATTATTTATGAATCCCGCCCGAACGTCACGGCGGATTCCGCCGCCCTCTGTTTGAAATCCGGGAACGCCTGCGTGCTGCGGGGAGGGAGCGAGGCGATCCATTCGAATACGGCGATTGCGACGGTCCTCTCGGAGGCGGCAGAGAAAGCCGGTGTCCCGGCCGGGGCGATCAGCTTTGTCGAGCGGCCCGACCGTGAGCTGGTTCCTCTTCTACTCAAGCAAGATCGCTACATCGATCTGATCATCCCGCGGGGCGGTGAATCACTGATGCGCGTCGTCACCGAGCACGCCACGATCCCTGTCATCAAACACGACGCCGGCGTCTGTCACATCTATGTCGATGCCGACGCCGATCCAGCCATGGCGGAGCGGGTCTGCTTCAACGCAAAGGTGCAGCGGCCGTCGACCTGCAATGCGATGGAGACCCTCTTAGTCCATCAGGGCATTGCGCGTCACTGGCTCGCCCCCTTCATCGATAAGTTGGTGGCGGCTAAGGTCGAGGTACGCGGCTGCCCAAAAACCTGTCAGCTGTCATCGTCGGCTAAACCCGCGAGCGACGATGATTTCGGAAAAGAATTCCTCGATCTCACGGTGGCGGTGAAAGTGGTCAAGAACGTCGATGAAGCGATGGAGCATATTGCCAAGTATGGCTCACACCATACGGAAGCCATCGTAACCTCCGACTATCCTAAGGCCATGCGGTTTCTGCGCGAGGTTGACGCCAGCGCGGTGTTGGTGAACGCCTCGACCAGATTGAGCGATGGTTATCAGTTCGGGCTGGGAGCAGAAATCGGGATCAGCACGTCCCGCATCCATGCCCGAGGCCCGATGGGGCTGGAAGAATTGACCTGCTTCAAGTTTATCGTCATGGGGAGCGGGCAAGTCCGCGAGTAAGCAGGCTGCTGAAACAGATCCCCAACTTCGTTCTCAGTCGTTCGAACCCCTCAACGTACCGAATGAGTACGCCTCAGGGTTCTCTCTCCTTGTGGCCTCGATGGCTGACCTGTTTGAGCAGCCCGCAGCATAATTGAGGTCATTTCTTGTGAATCCCTCAGCGCTCGTCAACCCCGGTAACATCAGTTTCTCCGGGAATCATATATTTGCTCGCGATCTTGCCACAGCTGGAGGCCGTTGCGTCGAACAGTCAACCGGGCATCTCGTCTTCTATCGTTCGGACGGTCGCCGGTTTCTGGCAACCGATCCAGCAGGAAACCCGTTACATGAATGCGAGTGGGGGACTGATGCCACAGGCGATGTGATCCTCTTCCGTGCTCGGATACGTTTGGATTGGGGGCAATGGGTCGGGTTGAAGCCGGCTGGTTTGGTGAATGAAACCAGCCTCAATCTCGCCAGTAAGCCTGGCTGGCAACGGCTCAAGGCCGACGATTTGCGCACGATGGCTGCGCAGGCGCTCCGGGTTCCGATGGAGGAAGTGCGATTTTTCTATCGTGATGAGGATCTCCTGATCCAGCCGACTGGTCAGGCGACGATCCGCCAGAGGAAAGATGCTTTCTATGTGCTTCAGGACGGAGATTTCGAGCGGGCTAGCTTCATGTCCTGTATGGGGGCGATGAGTTGGTCCTCTATCGATTTTCTGCCGGTCGTCGAACTCTTTCAATCACTGTTGCCGGGAACGGGGTCTGCGGTCTTTGAATTGATTCGCGGACTCTACGACGATCAGAATGAGGGGTACCCGATCCCCCGGCCCTTGCGATACCGAGGTATTCCCACCTATCCTTCGGAAGCGGCCTTCCGCTTGTTTAGTAGCTTCTTTACCCCGCAGGCGCCTGTTGGAAGTAACCCGTTCACGCTCTTCATGAATCCTGAACGGTCCAATCACGTCACTTGGCTGCCGGCTGGTGCGATGCCGATTCGATATTTCGATCAGCGCGCGGGGGCTTGCCTGACCTTCCAAGGCGGCTTGCTGCACAAGGTGACGGTGGCGTCAGATTCCTCCGGGCTGTCCTATATGAGCCCGAAAGGCCGTCGATTTGTCCCTTACGATCGGAGTGCAGAGATTGCCGGAGCACATGTCATTCTGAAGGATCGAGATCGTGAGACGACGTTGGTGGTGACCCTGCCGCAAGGGAGCCTGGAACAGTCTGGCGAGCCAGTGGCCATGAGTCCAGTCGACTGGCGGTCGGTCTTTGTCCAGGGGGTTCCGCTCATCCCTCCTGCCGACGCCTACGGCGCGGTGTTGCTCTATCCGGAAGACGAATCTGGAATCGGTGAGTGCGCGGCGCAACCATTCGTGGCAGATTACTTACAAGATATTGGCGAGCAAGATCGGGAAATCGGCGCGGCACTTTCGCGAGCCGAGCGCGTGCTTATCGACAATGGCGATGCCGTGGTTGCGACCTGCATCATGTTTGATCGGCCGAGAGACTATACCGTGCTGGTACGGTATCCGGCCTTTGCGCAAAAGCAGGCACAACAACTCTGGAGCGTCTGTGCCGAGTTGCAGCGGTGGGATTGGCTCTCGCACATTCGATTCGTTTCGGCGGAAGGGCCACACGATCGGGAAGCCCCTCACTCATATGACGTGGTCTACCACTGGGTGCCCTATGACAGCGGAGACCTAGTGGCCAGCCTGGCTGAACGCATGAAGGGGATCAGCCACATTCTTTGCGAAGGAGGCAATGCGTTCGTCATCGGTCCGGCACAGCTGGGCCGGCAGGGTTCGTCCCACGGACTCCACGTCTGCTGGGAAGAACCGGTCGAACAGCTCCCCACGTTTCGGATGCATCGCACGATCATGCCGAAAGCAAGGCTGAGGGCTGGTCTGACATTGTTCCACATGAAGAAGGTCTAACAGGATGCTGAAACAGCCCGCCAGCTTCGTTCTCGCATCGCTCCCAAGAACCGTGAAACGTGAGGCGTGAAACGTGAAANNCTGTTTGAGCATCCTGTGTGAGAGTCTCCTGTTGGCTAACGTGCTTGCACTGGGTGTTCCAGATCGACTACGGTTGGCGAGATGAACGAGCCGACTCCAGCACAGGTTGCCGGCGAGGAGCCGAGCGACAAGATCGTCATCTATTGGGAACGGGAGTACTCAACTGCCATCGCGCCGGAGCGACTCAAGCTCGACTTCATGCCGCATCGGCCGTTGTTGTCCGGGATGTCGCTGAACGAGCAGCGGACTGTGGCGGTCGAGGGCTACAAAGTGATCCCCGACGATTGTGGACCAGTGCGAACAGTGGGCCAGTACGGCTGGCTCATTCGGTCTCCGGTGGACTGCAAGATTCGCCGAACAGCCGATGGGGTCAAGTGGCAAGCGCCGCCGATCTTGCCGGAGGAGCGGATTCTTGGCTACAAGTCGTTTTCAGGAACGTATGTCGATTTAATCTTAAACAGCGGGTATCCCAAGCTCTGCTGCGGTATTCGGTTCTACTATCCCAAGCAGGTGGGATTGATGATGAAGGACGTGCCAAACCACTTCTATCATTACCCTGAACGGACGTTTTTTGTGTGGGAGGGGATTAAGACCCAGGAGTATAAACGCACGCCGAATATGTACGACTGGCTCCCGGACTATGACGCCTTCACCGCCAACTTTCTGTTGCAACTCACGAAGCCGACGACCATCAAGCGTGGTGATCCCATCGGCATCGTGGTTCCGGTGCTCCTCCCGAAACAATTTACATTAGAAGAACTCACGCCGCGCGGGTGACCTCTTCACGCGTGGTGGTTTCCATCCGATTGTCCACACTCAAGCGAGACGGGCGAGACTNNGGCGGACAGGCTCCTAGCCCGCACCATTCACGAATGCTTTTGCTGCAAGCGCCGATGCCTGGCTCAAGCGAGACGGGCGAGACTGGCGGGAGAAGCGCGACTCGAAGGTCGGGGTTCGAAGTTCCGAACACTTCAGCCTTCAGCCTGAACACCTGAGTAGGTACGTCTTGCGGCTTGACAGGATTCCCCCAGCCTCAGTAATATACAGCAACCTTTAATGCTCATCCTGCGAGGTGAGTAAGGAGTGTCCATGGGCTTCAATCAGGTTTGTGTCTGTCGACACAGACAACCTTCTCGTCGGACCTCGATGAGAAGGTTTTTTTATGCCTGCTATGAAGACGTGAAAGGTGAAACGTTAAACGAAAAGCATGAAGTGTGAGACGTATGAATGTCATGCGGTGAGGATGAGGCGATGATGACGACACAAGTCGATCGGCCACAAGAACGGCTGGTGATGGATGCAGGAGACATCGCGCGCGCGGTTACCCGTATTGCCCATGAAATTCTCGAACGGAATAAGGGTGTGCAGGCTCTGGCGTTGGTCGGGATTCGAACGGGGGGGGTACATTTGGCCCATCGGCTGGTGAGGCGGATCCAAGAGATTGAAGCGGCGGCGGTACCGATCGGCGAATTGGACATTACCCTCTATCGGGACGATCTCTCCTTGCGGAAGGAACAACCTATTCTCCGCAAGACGTCGGTCCCGTTTGATATTTCCGACAAGATCGTTGTGTTGGTCGACGATGTGCTGTTTACGGGCCGGACCATTCGCGCGGCGATGGATGGGTTGATCGATCTGGGGCGACCGGCAGAAATTCAACTTGCCGTCTTGGTCGACCGAGGCCATCGTCAGTTGCCGATCAAGGCGACGTATATCGGGAAAAATATTCCGACGTCACGGGAAGAAAAGATCCAGGTGCTTTTGGAAGAAGAAGGCGAAGATGATCGGGTGGTGATCTCCAAGACTTGAGGTGGAGGGAACGATGAGTCTCAAACGCAAAGACCTCTTGAGCCTAGCCCCTCTGTCGGTGGATGAGATCAGGTTAATCCTGGATACGGCTGATTCGTTCAAGGAAGTGACCGGCCGAGAAATCAAGAAGGTCCCGGCACTCCGGGGACGCACCGTAGTCAATCTGTTCTTTGAGCCCAGTACCAGGACACGCACCTCGTTCGAGTTGGCGGCGAAACGGCTGAGCGCGGATGTGATCAACTTCTCGCCGTCGTCGAGCAGTATGGTCAAGGGGGAAACGTTACTCGATACCGCGCGCAATATCGAGGCGATGCAGGCGGATATTATCGTCTTGCGTCACCCCTCGGCCGGTGCGGCCGAGGCCTTGGCCCGCGGGGTGAAGTCTTCCGTGATCAATGCAGGAGACGGGTGGCATGAGCATCCGACGCAAGGCCTCTTGGATCTGTATACGATTCGCGGGCGTGGATTGTCGTTCGAGGGGCTGCGGGTGGCGATCGTCGGAAATGTCGCGCATAGCCGTGTGGCGCGTTCGAACATTCACGCGCTCGTGAAGTTGGGGGCGGAAGTTCGGGTGGTAGGGCCCCCGACGATGATGCCCTGTGGGGTAGATAAACTGGGCGCGCGCGTCTACTACAATCTCGACGAGGCGCTACGCGGCGTGCAGGTCATCATGATGTTGCGATTGCAGCTCGAACGGCAGGGGATTGCGCTGTTTCCGACCATCCGCGAATATGCGCGGCTCTACGGGTTGACGGCCGAGCGGGTCAAGTTGGCCGATCCCGGAGCGATTGTGATGCATCCAGGTCCGATCAATCGCGGGGTCGAGATTGCTCCGGAGGTGGCCGATAGTTTGTCGTCAGTGATTCTGGATCAGGTCGCGAATGGTGTGGCCGTTCGGATGGGTATTCTCTATCTCTTGTCAGGCAGCAATTGAATCATTGATTCAATGCGCATTGAGTCATTAAAGAAAGCAATGGACATATGAAGCAATCGTCAAATCAGCAAATTCTTATTACGGGCGGGCACGTGATCGATCCGGGACGGTTCAATGGCGTGGCCGACGTGCTGACTGATGAAGGCCGAGTCGTCGCGGTGGGGCCTCACCTCAAAGCTTCCGCGGGGGCCACGAAGATTGATGCCACGGGACGATTGGTCCTTCCAGGCTTCGTCGATCTCCACGTCCATTTCCGGGAGCCGGGCTTCGAATACAAAGAGTCGATCCAGAGCGGAGCGGCGGCGGCGGTAGCCGGAGGCTTCACATCGGTCTGTTGTATGCCTAATACGGTTCCCGTCAATGACAACCAAGCGATTACGGAATTCATGCTCGATCGTGCGCGGGCGGCCGGGCTGGCGAATGTGTTTCCGATCGGCGCGATTACGAAAGGTTCGGAAGGGAAGGAGCTGGCGGAGATCGGAGACTTGCGGCGTGCCGGCTGTGTCGCGATCTCGGATGACGGGAAGCCGGTGATGAATAGCCTGGTCATGCGGCGAGCGATGGAGTATGCGTTGGCCTTTGACGTGCCGGTGGTCGATCATTGCGAAGATCTGCATCTCGCCGAGGGGGGCTGTATGAACGAAGGGGCCATCTCGACCGAGTTGGGGCTTCCCGGGATGCCGGCGGCGGCGGAAGATGTGATGGTGGCGCGTAATGTCGCCTTGGCGGAACTGACAGGGGCTCGGCTGCACCTGGCGCATATCAGCACAGAGGGATCGGTCCGGATGGTGCGGGAGGCCAAGTCACGGGGACTCAAAGTAACAGCCGAAGCCTGCCCCCATCACTTTACCATCACGGAAGAAGTGGTCCGAGGTTATAATACCTATGCCAAAATGAATCCCCCGCTTCGGACGTGGAAGGATGTGCAAGCGATCAAGCAAGGTCTCCGCGATGGCACGATTGATGCCATCGCTACGGATCATGCGCCGCATGCAACTCAGGAAAAACAGCTGGGCTTTACTGAAGCGCCGTTCGGGATCGTCGGACTGGAGACGGCGCTGCCATTGACCTTCGCGCTGGTTGATGAGGGGGTCTTGTCGTTGGAGTCGGCTGTCGATAAGCTGAGTACGGCTCCGGCGAAGGTGTTTGGATTGGCCAAAGGCACGTTGGTGGTCGGGGCCGATGCCGATGTGGCGATCGTCGATCAGCAGGAACAGTGGGAGGTCGATCCGACCAAGTTTCGCTCAAAGAGCCGAAACACCCCGTTTGCCGGATGGAAGGTGAAGGGACTGGTGACGACGACGATCGTGGGTGGCCGGGTGGTGTTCGAGGCCAGTCCGGCGGAGCGGTAGCGCGGTGCGGTGTGCGTCCCATTGGGGGATGGTCTGTTGCCTTACGCTTGAATGGCTGGCGCTGGGAGTGTGGGTCGGCGGTTTGCTGGTGCTCATCGGAGCGGTCATTCCAGCGGTCTTTAATACGTTCGGCGGGCAGGATTCAGGTGGATTATTTCTGACGCAGGCGTTTGAAGGCTATAATCGCTTCGTGATCGGGGCGGTGGCGATCATGTGTGCCGCATCGTGGTATCGCTGGTGGAGTGGAGATCCGGCAGTGGCGGTCAGTCGGAGCGAGTGGGCATTGTTGGCTGGGATGGTGGTGATCGCCGGCAGCATTATTGTGGTCCTGCATCCGTATGCCGCGGCGCTTCAAGCTCAGGCCTTCGCGGTGAAAGAGGAGGCGGCGAGGAAGGCGGCCTTCGAAGCATTGTTTCGTATCCTTATGCCGGTTCGGTCGCTCTACATGGTCAATCTTGTACTGGGAATCCTACTGATTGGGATCAAGGCCAAACGGTCGCTGCATCGGGACGGAGTGCTTACGTGAAAAAAGCGTTGTTGGCATTGGCAGATGGCACGCTCTTCGAGGGCCGTGCCCTCGGGTACGAAGGGGAGACGGTGGGGGAAGTCGTGTTTAACACGGCGATGACCGGCTACCAGGAAGTCTTGACCGATCCTTCGTATAAGGGGCAAATCATCACGATGACCTCTCCCCATATCGGAAACTACGGAATGACACCGGAGGATGCCGAGTCGCGGCGGATTTGGGCTGAGGGATTCATCGTGAAAGAAGCGAGCCAACTCGCCAGTAACTGGCGCAGCCGACAGTGCGTACAAGACTATTTGCTTGAGGCGAAGATCGTTGGCATCGAGGGGCTGGATACGCGTGCTCTGACCCGCCACTTGCGCGAACATGGTTCACAGCAGGGGCTCATCACCCATGTCGATGGGGATACTCGCCGAGCTGTTGAGAAGGCGAAGTCGGCTCCCGGCATCATTGGTCGTGATCTGGCGACAACAGTTACTTGTGGGAAGGCCTATCGGTGGACGGAAGGATCAGGCGAGTGGGCCCCCTCGCTCGGCGACAAGATACGGGTCGGTGCGACCAGGCGGTGGCATGTCGTCGCCTATGATTTCGGGGTAAAACAGAATATTCTTCGCCGGCTGGTGGATGTGGGGTGTACCGTGACCGTCGTCCCGGCTTCGACCACCGCGACGCAGGTTGAAGCCCTCAAGCCCGATGGGGTCTTCCTGTCGAACGGTCCGGGGGATCCGGAGGGAGTGCCCTACGCGATCGAGGCGGTGCGGCAATTGATCGGACGCCATCCGATCTTCGGCATTTGTTTAGGACATCAGATTCTCGGTCTCGCGCTGGGACTCACAACCTATAAGTTGAAGTTCGGCCATCATGGGGCGAATCATCCGGTTATGGACCTCCGTACGAGACAAGTCGAGGTCACGTCGCAAAACCACAATTTCGCGGTACAAATAATCCACCCGACCAGTGCGATTCCGGATCGACCACCCGTAGTGGACACAGCGTTCGGCCAAGTCGCGGTCACACATCTGAGTCTGAACGATCACTCGATCGAAGGATTGGTCTGTCTGGATCGTCCGGTGTTTTCAGTGCAGTATCACCCCGAGGCGTCTCCCGGTCCCCATGACTCCGCCTACTTATTCACCGAGTTTACTCAGTTGATGGAGAAACAGCATGCTTAGATTTTCCGCAATGCTTGGTCAGCTCTGCCTCCTCGCGGTCATCAGTCTGCAATCTGGTTGCGTCACGGTCAATCTCATCGAGCCATCGGGGCCGGTACAGGAAGTGCAGCTCAGCGGCACGGGCGAGGGAAAAGTGCTGTTGCTCGATCTGTCGGGGGTCATTAGCTCACAAGATAAAGATGGCCTCGTTCCGCAGCCCAACATGTTGGCCACGTTCAAGGAAGAGCTGACGAGGGCTTCGAAGGACGACAAAATCAAAGCCGTGGTCGTTCGCATCAACAGTCCGGGCGGAACCGTGACCGCATCGGACATCCTGTATCACGAGTTGCGGGACTTCAAAACCAAGAGGAAGGTTCCCGTGATAGCCTCGATGATGGATGTGGCGGCGTCAGGGGGCTACTACCTCGCCATGGCGGCGGACAGCATTTTGGTCCATCCCTCGACGGTGACGGGCAGTATCGGTGTCATCATGCTGACCGTCAACGCCCGGGGATTGCTCGAAAAAGTGGGTGTCGAAGCCACCGCCATCACGTCAGGACCCCGCAAGGACATGGGCTCACCTTTTCGGGTCATGACGGCTGAGGAGCGGGGGATCTTTCAAAGCGTGATTGACTCGTTCTATCACCGGTTCCTGGACGTGGTGCAGGAGGGGCGTCCCAATCTGTCGCCTGATCAAATCAAGAAGCTGGCCGACGGGCGGATCTATTCCGGAGATCAGGCGAAGGCTGCAGGTTTGATCGATGAGATCGGGTATCTTGATGACGCGATCGAGATGGCCAAGAAGAAGGCGGGTCTGACGGAGGCGCGGGTCGTGACCTATGGTCGTCGGGGGGACTATCAAAATAATATCTATTCGCGCCTGTTCGGGACGAGTTCGGGCATCACCGGGTTAGTCAATTTGGATTTGCTGTCGATGGTGCGGGGTGGAACGCCGCAGTTCATGTACCTCTGGATGCCGTGACGGAGGAATTGTGTCATTGCAACATTGACTCATTGAATTATTGAAGCGGACCAGTAGTGTCCCAACGTTTGTGTCGTCGATGGACGGAACACATTAATTGGCTTGCTGATTGAAGCTTGTCAACCTGGTGCCGACTTCAATCACGCACCGAAATGGCATGTAGTCAAATCAGTCACTTACAGGGTGCAAATTGCTGTTTCCTTCAACGTTGGGACAGCACTGGAAGCGGACCTCAAATGACTCAATCTCAAAATGACACAATGAGTCAATTCTTCGCGACGCCGATCGGACGTCGGGCGATGCTGGCTCTCGGTGCCCAGGGGGCGATGAGCCTCTGCACGGCTCTGGGGGTTGGGACGGCCCTGAGTCTATTCGGCAGCCTGACCGGTTGTTACCGGGCGCCTGGCACGGCTCGCGATCAGTTGATCTTTTTCTCCGAAGAGAAGGAACTGCAATTTGGATTGACCGCATTCCGCGAAGTGTTGCGATCCGCGCCTCTCAGTGACAACGCAGAAGTGAATGAGTTGGTGCACCGCGTGGGACAAAAAATCGCTGAAGCCGCCAACAAGCCGGAGTATCAGTGGGAATTCGCGGTTATTCAAGACGATAAGATGGTCAATGCGTTCGCGCTCCCAGGTGGGAAGGTCGCCATCTTCACCGGGATTCTCAAATTTACGAAAGATGATGCGGGATTGGCGACGGTGATGGGTCATGAGGTCGCGCATGCGTTGCAGCGCCACGGGGTGGAGCGGATGAGCCGGAGTATCTTGGACCAAATTGCGCAATTGGGCGCATTGGGTGCGGCGGCATCCGGACATGCAAATGCCGGTGCGATCCAGGGCTTGTTGGGGGCGTATGGGGTCAATGTGTCGTTGCCCTTCAATCGGCAACAAGAATCAGAAGCCGACTACATCGGACTTCGATTGATGGCGCAGGCCGGGTACGATCCGCGTGAAGCCGTGCCGTTTTGGGAGCGCATGAGCGGCTGCCCGAGGCTAATGATAGGCAAGGTCTGCTTTCGTTCGCAACAGGGGGTGCCCGAGTTTCTTTCTACCCATCCGTCCGATGTGACGCGTATCAATCAGATCGAAGCCTGGCTGCCCGAGGCACTCCAGTACTATCATGGCCCTGGGGGAGGGGTGGCTCCACCGGCACCCGCGCCATACCAGCCGACGATCGGGCCGATGCCACAAACGAGTTAGCTGACCCTGAAACGAGGTCTCCGTGCCAAGGCGAACAGATATTAAGTCCATTTTACTGATCGGGTCTGGCCCGATCGTGATCGGTCAGGCCTGTGAGTTTGACTACTCCGGTACGCAGGCCTGCAAAGCGCTGAAAGAAGAAGGCTACCGGGTGATTCTCATCAACAGCAACCCGGCGACGATCATGACCGATCCTGAGTTGGCTGATCGGACCTATGTAGAGCCGATCACGGTTGAAGTCGTGGAGAAAGTGATCGAGCGCGAACGTCCCGACGCGCTGCTCCCGACCATGGGGGGACAGACCGCGTTGAATACGACGATGGAATTGGTCAAGCGGGGGACGCTCGAAAAATACGGGGTCAAGTTGATCGGCGCGTCCGCCGAGGCGATTCATAAGGCCGAGGATCGTGAAGCCTTCAAACATGCAATGCAGCGAATTGGGTTGCGAGTGCCGGCCAGCGGCACGGCTCATAACCGTGAAGAAGCCATCAAGATTCTCGAACAGATCGGATTTCCTGCGATCATTCGGCCGTCGTTTACCATGGGCGGGACCGGTGGAAATATTGCGTACAACCGGGAAGAATTCGAGAAAACAGTCGAATGGGGCCTCGCCATGAGTCCCGTCGGCCAACTCTTGATCGAAGAATCCATGATCGGATGGAAAGAATACGAACTTGAGGTGATGCGGGATCTCAAAGACAATGTCGTCATTGTCTGTCCGATCGAAAACCTGGACCCGATGGGAGTGCACACGGGTGACAGCATCACGGTCGCACCGGCCATGACGCTTTCGGACAAAGAGTACCAGCGCATGAGGGATGCCGCGGTTAGGATCATGCGTGAGATCGGCGTCGATACCGGCGGGTCGAACGTCCAATTCGGCCTGGATCCCAAGAACGGCGATATGGTGGTCATTGAAATGAACCCGCGTGTATCGAGGAGTTCCGCGCTCGCGTCGAAAGCGACGGGATTTCCCATCGCCAAGATTGCCGCGAAGCTCGCCGTGGGGTATACGTTGGATGAAATCACCAATGACATCACCGGTGTGACAAAAGCCTCATTCGAACCCACGATCGACTATGTGGTGGTGAAGATCCCCCGCTTTGCTTTCCAGAAGTTCCGAGGGGCCGATCCCACCCTTACGACGCAGATGAAATCGGTGGGCGAAGTGATGGCCATAGGGCGCACCTTTAAAGAGTCCTTGCAGAAGGCGATTCGTTCGCTGGAGTTGAACATGAACGGGTTCTCCTCGCGGGAGGGGCTGGATCGGGGCATCCCTGAAGGGCTCGATCGGCAACAAGCGCTGGAGCGGGTACGCCAACATCTGCGGACCCCGATTGCCGAGCGGCTGTGGCACGTGGCGGATGGCATGCGTCTCGGGCTGTCCAATGACGACTTGTTTGCCCTTACGAAGATCGACCCCTGGTTTCTGGAGCAGATCCGGGAGCTGATGCAATTTGAAACCTTGCTGGTCGGCCAGGCGGGGAAGAAACCATCTGCGCTTGTGGAGTCGCTTCTGTGGGAGGCCAAGGAACTTGGTTTTTCAGACGAGCGTATCGCACAGCTCATTGGCATGACCTCAGCCTCGGTCAGAAAGCAGCGGACCAAAGGCGGCCAGGGTAGAAGAGGGGTGACCTATAAACGTGTGGACACCTGCGCCGCAGAGTTTGAAGCCCATACGCCGTATCTCTATTCGACGTACGGAAGTGAATGTGAGGCTCGCCCGACAGACCGGAAGAAAGTGATCATACTCGGTGGGGGGCCGAATCGTATCGGACAGGGGATCGAATTCGACTACTGTTGTGTCCATGCGGCCATGGCGCTTCGCGAAGAAGGTATCGAGTCGATCATGGTGAATTGTAACCCCGAAACGGTGAGTACAGACTACGACACCTCGGATCGACTCTATTTTGAGCCTTTGACTGAGGAAGACGTCCTCAACATCGTGGAGCGTGAACAGCCGTTGGGAGTCGTGTTACAGTTCGGAGGGCAGACACCTCTCAAGCTCGCGCTGCCCTTATCCAAGGCCGGGGTGCGAATTTTGGGCACGAGTCCTGAGGCGATCGATCGCGCGGAAGATCGAGAACGATTCCGTGACCTCTTGAATAAGCTCGGGCTCCGCCAAGCGGAGAGCGGCATGGCCCGATCCGTAGACGAGGCCCTGCGGATCGCCTCGCAGATCAGCTATCCGGTCATGGTGCGGCCTTCGTATGTGTTGGGCGGGCGATCCATGCAAATCGTCTACGACGAATCGGGTTTGCTGGAGTATATGGGATCGGCGGTCAAAGCCTCGCCGAAACATCCCGTGCTGATCGACAAGTATCTTTCGGATGCGATAGAAGTCGATGCCGATGCCATTTCAGATGGGACGAACGTCGTGGTGGCCGGGATCATGGAACATATCGAAGAAGCAGGGGTGCATTCGGGGGACTCGGCCTGTTCGTTGCCGCCCTATTCGCTCGACCAGAGCGTGGTCGAAGAGATTCGTCGACAAATGAAGGCGTTGGCCCTGGAGCTTGGCGTGATCGGCCTGATGAATGCGCAATTTGCCATCAAAGACCACATGGTCTATGTGCTGGAGGTCAATCCTCGAGGCTCGCGCACCGTGCCCTTCGTCAGTAAAGCCATCGGTGTGCCGCTTGCCAAGTTGGCCATGAAGACCATGGTAGGCAAGAGCCTTCCGGAGNNCGGGGTTGATCGAGGCCCCTACTCCCTCGCACTTGTCCGTGAAAGAATCTGTCTTTCCGTTTAATAAGTTCCCGGGGGTGGATGTCCTCTTGGGTCCGGAGATGAAGTCCACCGGGGAAGTGATGGGTATCGACCAGGATTTCGGATGGGCCTTCGCGAAGGCCCAAGCAGGAGCCGGTGCGCCGCTGCCGAAGGGAGGCACGGCATTCATCAGCGTGAAGGAGAGTGACCGTCCGGCGACTCTGGAAGTCGTGCAACAGCTCCAGCGGCTGGGGTTTACCGTACAAGCTACGAGTGGAACGGCGGCGTATTTGCGCAACCATGGGGTCATTGTGGAAACCGTGAACAAGGTCATGGAGGGTCGTCCTCATGTCGTGGACCATATCAAGAACGGGCAGGTGGCCTTGGTCGTGAACACCGTGAGTACCGCGTCGTCCCATGCTGATTCATTGTCGATCCGTCGGGAGGCCCTGAACAAAGGGCTGGCCTACTACACGACCATACGGGGGGCACGAGCGGCGGTCATGGGCATTGAAGCGATTCTCAAGACAGAGCTCACCATTCGGTCGCTCCAGGAATATCACCACCACTTATAGAGGACGCCACAGATTATGCCGACACCGATCACGAGAAAGGGGCACGAGGCACTTCAGGCAGAGCTCGATCGTCTTCGCAAAGTCGAGCGTGCCAAAAATATCGAAGCCATTGCTGAGGCGCGCGCCCATGGCGATCTGAGCGAGAATGCGGAGTACGAT
>PLBR01000184.1 GCA_003135435.1 Nitrospira sp.
CTTGGAGCGCAATGCGACGAAAATGCTGGAGGCGGCAGAACCCCAACGGACTCAGGCTGTCATGAGGAAAGCAACGAAACGGGTACGATCAACGCGCAATCCCACTTCCCACAAGGTGGAACCCGCTGGTGAGTCAGGTTGTGATATCTTCCCGGTAACGGCATCCCGCTAATCTGCGATCGGCTGCCTTCGGCGGTTCTCTCTTCTGTCAGTATTCGTTCAGCCCATGCTGGTGTACTGCCCCACTTAATTCCTGGGCAGTTTGTTGAACATTGTAAACTCACATTTCTGCAGAGAATTCAGCCCGCTGCGAGTCTCCACTTCTTAAGGAACATTCAGGCGCACTCGCTCGTGACTCTGGTGAGAGACCCTCGGCTGCCTTCTGCGGCGATGGGTCTTGAATAAATTCAGCGGGTTTCCTGCATCCAGCTGACTATGCCACCTGTCCAATTCTCAAGTGAGGCACAACAGCTCCCGCCTCAGACCAATCTGCGCTATGACTTGTCGAAGCTCACGAAAGAAGAATGGGAAGAGTACAAACGGATGAAGCGGAAGACGTTGGTAAGTCCTGATGAGCGCTAGTGCTTAGATTTTCGAGTGCGAGGTGCCTTGTTGAGTGGCTTCTTGGGGGCGATCGGTGGACCGATCCCCAATTTTCCCTCGGAACGGGCTAGCAGGTTGGGATCGGTGGGATTCTTTTTTGACTGCTTCATGGTTTTTCGCTTTGGTATGCCTCCATGATGCCAGAACCGCGCGGCTTTCGCTAGCCTCTCACGATTCAAACATTACCGGTACCTCCGGTCCCAAGGGAAGGGAGAGGCCGCGAGAATCTCTGTCAGACTCGGACGACATCAAACACTATCCGGCGGAGCAGACGCAGTTGCCCTTACCGTGCCGGGGCCCCAAGGCCGATTCTCTCCGAGGGGAAGTGGAAATCGCCATCTGCCACTTACTGTCGTTCCAGCTTACCCCGATCCCACTTACCGAGATTCGCCGCGGCTTCGTAGGTGCTCTGAAAGAAGTCCAATAGGACCTGATCGGGTGACTGCGCGGTCCGTACCGCATCGTAAGGAAGCAGGAATTCTTTGAGGTCCTCACTGTAAAACGCCTCCTTCGGCTGAAGGGGAAATGCTTTGAAGCCTTCCGGCTCAGGATAGGCATAGGCATAGAAAACAGGCGTATCTATGGGACCTCCGCCCGGCCAGAAACCGCAACTGCTTACCTCATGCGAATACGCTTCGCGGGCAACAAAACGAGCCAGATTTGGTGCACCTGGATGCTGGGGAGCCGGACGTCCGGAAAAACGCGTCACGGCGAGATCAAAGGCTCCCCAGAAGAAGTGCACCGGACTGACCTTTCCGATGAACCGTGAGCGAAAAATCGTCAGCACGCGTGTGGCTTGCAATAGAATGCGCCAACAGCGTTGGGCATAGTCAGAATCATAGGATGCGTGTTTGTGGTCCTGCTCAAAAGGAGTTCGGTCTTCCACTTCAACCGGGGTCGTCCAGATTCGCACATCGATACCGAGTGCTCGCAGGGCCGCCATTATTTCCCGATAAAACTCAGCGACGGAGCGCGAAGCGAGGGCAAACGAACGGCGATCGCCGTCTGCGGTTTCAATCCGCAGCTCGTGATCGAGAAAGTCGAAATCAATCTGAAAGACGCGCGTTCCATATGGGATCGGGGAAGTGGTGAGCCCGCGGGGCGTCGCGTACAGCGTCACCTGCCACCAGTGGCACACCATCGGAGTCAGCGCAAGCCTGATCTTGCCGACGATCTGTGTCCACATGTGCAATGTAGTGTAGGTATCCTGCCACGCGCCTAACGGGAGACGCGGCCACACCTCTGTAACATTGGAAGCGGGAGATGATTGCGCGTCGGGAGTCATCATGCGCACCTCCATGTGCAGCTCAGCCATGAGTAGCCACGTCTCTGGTCCCATGAATATATGAACTGATACAGCATTGATATGACCTTACGCGCCGGATGGCTCGTCATAATGCCAGGCCAATCCCCCATCGACAAGTACCTGGTCCCGCTGGATTGTTTATTGTCAGCGTCGTTGCCATACTATCCCTCCTGGTTGTGTATGACCAGTGGCTCCTAAAGACACTCGGAAAGTTTGGCTGACCGTTTGATAGTAATAGCGTTTGGCCTTTTTATTGTGAGCAACAGCTGTATATCGGTGTCCCACGGCTGTACGGTTGCTCTTCAGTCAGGGAGGTGAGGTATGACCTGTCCACACGTGACCGCTCTTAAGCCCGTTCCCGCTCGCACTCTAGGGTGTGAAGAATGCCTAAAAATTGGGTCATCCTGGGTGCATCTCCGTCTCTGTTTGACCTGCGGTCATGTCGGCTGCTGTGACAGCTCGCCCAACCGCCATGCCACGAAACATTACGCGCACACGACCCATCCGGTGATGACCTCCTTCGAGCCCGGCGAGCGGTGGGCCTGGTGTTACATCGATCAGATGGACATGGAAGTGCCGAAGCTTGTTACGCCATACTTGCAGTAGTGAGGCAGGCTCGTAGCCCCTGAAAGGAGGTTGAGACATGGCCGAGCACGACTTGCACCGGGTTGCTTTCCCCAAACTCGACGACGTCCAAGTTGCCCCGCTGGCCAAGTTCGGCACGCGCCGGGTGTTGCGCGACGGCGAGCTGCTGTTCCAGGCAGGGGCACGTGACTACAAATTCTTCATCGTCGAGCGCGGCGCAGTGGCGATCGTGGAGCACTCGAGTGGCGAGCCCAAGACGGTCACCGTGCATGAACGACACGAGTTCGGTGGCGACGTCGATCTGCTGACCGGCCGGCCGGCGCTGATCAGTGCGGTGGCTCGTGGCGACACCGAGGTCTTCGAGATCGCGTCCGGCGACATCAGGCGCATCATGGGCGAGCGGCCCGCGCTCGGCGAGCTCCTCCTCCGGGCGTTTATTGCCAGGCGCGAGCTGCTCGTGGCGTCAGACTTTCAAGGGCTTCGAGTGCTCGGGGCCGGCTCCTCTCGTGACACCTTCCGCATTCGAAACTTTCTCGCCAGGAACCAGGTCCCGTTCACGTGGATCGATGTGGACCATGACCCCCAGGTGGGCGAACTGCTGCGGCGCTTCGGGCTCAGCGAGGCCGACACGCCGGTGGTCATCAACGGTTCCGAGCCGTTGCTGCGGAACCCATCGACGAGGGTGTTGGCCGACGCCATCGGGGTCAGACGGCTGCTGGGACAAAGGGTGTTCGACTTGGTGGTGGTCGGCGGCGGCCCGGCGGGACTGGCTGCGGCGGTGTACGGATCGTCGGAGGGACTGGCTACCGCCGTGATCGACTCGACCGCCCCGGGCGGGCAGGCCGGGACGTCCTCCAAAATCGAGAATTACCTCGGCTTCCCGACCGGCATTTCCGGTGCCGATCTCGCGAGCCGCGCCATCTTGCAGGCGCAGAAGTTTGGCGCCCAGTTCTCGACCCCCTCCCAGGTTGCGCGCCTGGAGTTCGAGAACGATAAGTCCGTCGTCTGGTTCGACGATGGCGAGCAGGTCTCGACTCGATGCGTGCTGATCGCGACGGGCGCGAACTATCGAAAACTGGACGTCCCAAGGCGCGAACAGTTCGAGGGCTTGGGCATCTACTACGCCGCCACCCCGACGGAAGCGCAATTGTGCCGCGGCTCGGAGGTCATTGTGGTCGGCGGGGGCAACTCCGCCGGGCAAGCCGTCATGTTTCTTTCAGAGCATACACCGCGCGTGCTCTTGCTCCTCCGAAACGGCGTCCTGCGTAAGAGTATGTCCAGCTATCTGGCGGACCGCATCGAGGGCGCTGGCAACATCGAGGTGCTGCCCGATGCGGAGATTTCCCACATGCTAGGAGACCAGCGATTGGAGGTCGTCGAAATCAAGAACCACCGCACCGGTGAGATGCGAACGGTCCGAACCTCGGCCGTCTTTACCTTTATCGGCGCGATCCCCTGCACCGAGTGGCTGCCCGTTGAGATAGAGACCGATTCCAAGGGCTTTGTGAAGACTGGCCGACTGGTGTCAGCCTCGCCGTACTGGACCGCTAGGCGGGAACCGTTCCTGCTCGAGACCAGCCGTCCCGGCGTCTTTGCCGCGGGGGACGTGCGGCTCGGCTCCACCAAGCGCGTGGCCTCTGCGGTGGGGGAGGGGGCGATGGCGGTGCAGTTCGTTCACGAATACCTGGCCTCCGGTTGAGCGCATGAGTCCTCTTGTCTCCTTCCGACAGGTTTCAGCTCGCATCGGTCAGAAAGATATTCTGTACGATCTCAGTTTCGATGTCGAAGCCGGAGAAACTCTGGTGCTCCTGGGCCGTAGTGGGTCGGGCAAGACTACCGCCTTGAAAATGGTGAATGGCTTGCTCCTGCCAAGTACCGGTGATGTCTTGATCGAGGGGATACCCACGACCGCCTGGGACCTGATCCGGCTGAGGCGTCGGATTGGGTACGTGATCCAGGATGCGGGCCTCTTTCCGCATTTCACTGTGGCCGCCAATGTCGGACTGGTTCCCCGTCTGGAGGGTTGGCAGCCCCACGACATCGACGTGCGCTCGCAGCATCTCCTGACTCAGGTCGGACTTCCTCCGGCGCAGTTCGCCACGCGCTATCCCCGCGAGCTGTCTGGCGGTCAACGTCAGCGGGTGGGGGTCGCCCGCGCGCTCGCTGCAGATCCGCCGTTGTTGCTGTTGGACGAACCCTTTGGCGCGCTTGATCCGGTGACCCGCGTGGAACTGCAGCAACAGTTTCTCGACCTGCGCCATGGGCTCAACAAGACGGCTATACTCGTCACCCATGATGTCCGGGAAGCCTTGTTGCTTGGCACCCGCATCGGGGTTCTTCACAACGGGCGGTTGGTCTTTCTGGGTGGACGTTCCGAGTTTCTCGAGGCCCACGACCAGGAAGTGCAGGCCTTTCACGTGTGTCTTGAGGAGAAGTGGAAGGGGAGGACGTGATGTTTCCCGGTTTGGCGCGTGACATCCTCGATTTGACGCTCGAACACCTCTTCCTGGTGAGTCTCACCATGGCGATTGCCGCAGCGCTGGCCATTCCGGCGGGCATTCTGCTTACCCGGCGCATCTTTCTTCAACGGTGGGTGTTGGGTTTTGCGAATATCATGCAAACCGTGCCGAGTCTGGCGCTCTTCGGGTTTCTGATTCCTCTTCCCTTTCTTGGCGGGATCGGCAAGCACACGGCGATTGTCGCGCTCGTGCTGTACGCGCTCTTGCCGATTCTGCGGAATACTCTCACCGGCATTCTGAATGTGGACCCCGCTGTGCGTGAGTCGGCGATCGCCATGGGCATGACGGGACGGCAGCTGCTCTGGGAAGTCGAACTCCCGTTGGCGACCAGAACGATTCTGGCCGGCCTGCGGATCGCGACCGTGACGACGATCGGGACGGCGACGATTGCCGCGGCCATTGGCGGCGGTGGACTCGGTGTATTTATCTTTCGCGGTCTGGCTTCCGTCGATACGACGCTGCTTCTTGCCGGCGCGGTTCCGGCTGCCTTAATCGCATTAGCGGCCGATCGAGGACTCGAATGGGTCGAACACAAATTGTCGCCTGTCTGATCGTCGGATTGTGGACGAGCGGGATTGTCGGCTGTACCAAGGAACGCCCGATCACGGTCGGCTCGAAGAATTTCACTGAGCAAGTGATCCTCGGAGAGATCGTGGCTCAGCATCTGGAACATCGGCTTGGCCGCCACGTTGATCGGCAACTGAATCTGGGCGGGACCCTGTTGGTGCACCAGGCGCTCGTGAACGGGGACATCGACCTCTATCCTGAGTATACGGGGACCGCGCTGGCGACCGTCTTGAAGTTACCGCCTGCTCACGATCCGGTTGCCGCGATGGCCCTCGTCCGAGCCGAATATCGGGCGCAGTTCGGCGTGGAATGGATGGACCCGTTAGGCTTCAATAACACGTTCGCAATGGTGATCCGCGGAGAAGACGCTCGGACAAGCAAGACTGCGACCTTGAGCGAGGCGGCGCGGTATTCTCCGGGTTGGAACCTCGGTGTGGGATACGAATTTCAGCAGCGGTCGGATGGACTGGCCGGGTTGCTGAAGACCTATAATCTTCCCATCCTAGGATCTCCTACGACCATGGACCTCGGTTTGCTGTACAAGGCACTCGAACAACGACACGTTAGCATGGTGGCCGGGAATGCCACCGATGGCCAATTGTCGGTTCTGGATGTGCTGATTCTCCAGGATGACAAGCGTTATTTCCCTCCGTACGATTGTGCCTTGGCCGTCCGGCGCAAAAGTCTTGAGGCCAACCCTCCCTTGCGGCAAGCCCTCACCGAACTGGCCGGATTATTCACCGACCTCACCATGCGCAAGTTGAACTATCAGGTGGACGGTGCCCATCGCCCTGTCCGGGAGGTCGCCGAGCAGTTCCTTCGAGACGCCGGGCTGCGTCGCTAATCGGCGATCAGAAGGTTTTCTGCAAATGCCCATTCCGTATCGATCCATTGGGCTTCGCACAGGAATCCCGTGCGTCGAGCGATGCCAGGAATCTCCTCGACGCGGAATTTGTGGCAGGCTTCCGTCCAGATCGTTTCCCCTTCTCTGAAGGTACAGGTGAAGTCCGCGGCCCGAATTGACACGGTCTGCCTCCGTGTCGAGCGTAGGTGCATTTCGATGCGACAGTCCATTTCCTGATACTGGACGTGGTGTTCGAAGTGAGGTAGGACAAAGTCTCCCCCGAGTTCCCGGTTGATCCGGGCGAGCAGATTCAGATTGAAGGCGGCGGTCACTCCCGTCGGGTCATCGTAGGCTAGCTGCATGTCATGGACCGATTTTTCCACGTCAGTCCCCAGGAAAAGGGCGTCGCCGGGCTTCAAATGCAGACGGATGTCGTGCAGAAACTTCTCCGCTGCCGGTGGATCAAAATTGCCGATGGTGCTTCCCAGGAACAATACCAGGAGTGTCTGGTCCGGCCGACGCCGGGCCGCTGCTTCCTGAAGCCCTTCCAGATACGATTTCTCCAGTCCGACGATGCTGATTGCGCCGATGTGTCCCAGTTCTTGGTGGCATTTGATGAGGGCCGCAGCGGATATGTCGATGGGGAAATAGGTCACCGGCTCTCGATTGGCGAGCGCTTCCAATATCCAGCGGGTCTTTCGGCCGCTGCCACTTCCTAGCTCGACCACTGCCACGGGAGGGGGAAGATGTTCGAGCATGTCCCCGGCATGGCGGCGGAGGAGGCGTTCCTCGGCACGGGTCAGCCCATACTCGGGTAGCAGGGTGATCGCGTCAAACAGCGCCGTTCCCAGATCATCGTACAGGTACATCGAAGGTAGCTCGCGTTGGCCCATCTTCCTGAGGCTGGCGCCCACTGCGACGGCGAACTCCCGGACGGCGTCAGTCTGTCCAGTCTGTGAGAGCATCATGTTAGTCCTCCACACAGCGAAATCCGGCATAAACATACGGGTAGTTGGGCCGGAACCAGTTGCGAAACGATCGGCGCAGCAAGCCGGCGTCTGTCCGCGAGGACGCCCCCTTGAGCACATAATGGTCGCCATCGAAGAAGCGCGTTGAGTATCCGGGATAAAACGAGAGGGGCTGGAATCCGGGAAACGGTTGAAAGACCGTCGAAGTCCACTCCCATCCGTTGCCGACTAGTTGGGAAATTCCGAATGCGCTGTCTCCGAGCGGGGTCGCGGTCACGGGAATAGGATCCCATCGGGTCCCGTTGAAGTTTCCCCGTCGGGTATCCGGCACGTCATCGCCCCATGGATAGGCTCGTTCTTCTTCACCGTCCGGCGTCCCATATGCGGCCCGATGAAACTCCGCTTCGGTGGGCAGTCTCTTTCCGGACCGGGCGGCAAAAGCGCTCGCTTCCTCATGGGTGACATAGACCGGCCAATCCATCGGTAACGGCACGTCTCCTGACATGGCTCGCCACCACCACTGGCCCTCGTTCCACGTCCAGAAGTGCGGCGGCTGAGCACCGGCGCGAACAAATTCAAGATACTCTCCATTCGTAACCTTGTATTTGCTCATGGCCAACGCAGAGACAGAGACCTCATGGCCATCAAATTCGTTGTCCCATCCAAATTGATAGTGGCCATCGAGGTGCGCGCGGCGTTGGCCTAAGGTCACCGTGCCGCCAGGAATTTCAATGACCGTACGAACGGGAGTTGGGCTAGGTGGAAGCGGCGCGACTAGCGGAATATCCTTTTGCGCGGCCGACAGGTGATGGAGGAGATAGGCAAAGGTCTCGGCGTGCATCAACCGGTGCTCGAGCACAACAGAGAGCATTTGCTCCGATACCTGGTACGAGAGATCATCCAGGGCCTGCCGAACGCGTAGGTGATACCGTTGGACCTCTGCTCTTTCCGGCCAATCCAAGCGCTTGTCCTGGGGTAACTGCCCTGGTTCCGGATCAATCCCGAACGCGAAGAGTTGGTCGAATTCCGGATGGAATGACGGAACCCCTGCTGCTTGGCTCACGAGATTCCAGTCAAACGCCTCGAGATGACCGAAGTAGAAAATCGTCCGGTGGCGCTCAGGGACCGGTCGGTCATGGAAGGCTTCAGGCCGAACCAGGCCGAATAAGGCATCGGTGGTTGCGCGAGCGTGAGCCAGTGCGTGTGCGAGATGAGTTGCCGGGGGCGTCTTAGTGATCATCGACTTGGACTCCCTTCCAAAAGGCCACGTATCCTGTAATGTGTTTGGCCGCCTCTTTGGGTGAAGGATAATACCAAGCCGCGTCCTTATTTATCTTTCCATCCACGACAATGTCGTAGTAGCTTGCCACCCCTTTCCAGGGACAGGTCGTTTGGGTCGTGCTTGGTTGGAAGTGGGTTCGTTTGATTGACTGGGGCGGGAAATAGTAATTCCCTTCGACCACTTGCCCCTCGTTGCTTTCGGCTAACGTCAGCCCATTCCAGATGGCTTTTGGCATGAGAGTCTCCTTTCTGTACCAGAGCTTTCCGCTTCCTTCCCAGTCATGCGAGCTGTCAGAATGCCCCTGAGGAGTCTGCTGCCTATGCACTATTTCAATTACGCCGGTTTAAGTCCTACACGCGCCGAGGTCGTCGAAGAGATACAGGCTGTATCCGACGAATTTCGGACCCTCTTATTCTCGGAGTCTGGCATCGTCTGGTACCGCAAACAAGTGGAAAATTGCAGACAGAAGGTTGCTCAGTTACTGCACGCTAATCTTGGCGAAGGAGGCGATACTCTCGTCTTCGTCCCCAATGCCACAACCGCCTATAGACTCACCTTGTCTGCGCTTGAGCTCCATCGAGGAGATGTGGTCATCACGTCAGACCAGGAGCATCCGTCAACATTGCAGGCTCTGTACAGCCTGAAGCAGCGAGGCATCGAGCTGATGATCATCCCCGCTAGTTCTGAAGGAAGATTTCTCACCCAACTCGACGAGGTCTGTCAGGAAAAAAGGACTCGGTTGATTACACTGAGCCACGTGGCTCACAGTGACGGGAGAATGTTCCCCTTACAGCAGGTATGCGAAATAGCCGAAAGGCGGCATGTGATTCTGGCGATAGATGGCGCGCAGGCTGTTGGGCACGTTCCCGTGGATCTTGGCACACATGATGTCGATTTTTATTTTTTCTCAGGTCATAAGTGGTGCGCAGGTCCTATGGGGACCGGTGCACTACTGATCACGAAACAATACAAGGAAAGACTTGCGAGTCGTGAGTCCGGTCTTTCAGTGGCAGGAAGCGCACAAGAATGCTTCGATCTTGGCACGCAAAATATAGGCCTAATTGCGGGACTCGCCCGGGCCTGTGAAATGAAGCAACAAGAATTACCGGCGATGGGCGATCTTGCAGGTCTCCGAACATTGTTCAGGCGATGTTTGAGCCGGATGAGTGACGTGGAAATCGTCGAGTGGGATGGGCCTCATGCACCGGGGATTTTGTCGTTTCAGGTTCACAAGGCAGGTTTCGATGCTACTCGCATTGCGGAATACCTGAATGTCAAATACGATATCGCAATCAAGCCATTGAGGTATCCTGAGTCACCGCAAATGCTCCGTGCCTCCTGGTCCTTATCGACCGAAGTTCAGGACATCCTGTTCTTAGCTGAAAAACTCGACGAGGCCTTAGAATTCCACACGGCACGGTGAAACCCGCAACTGTGATTATGAATACGTTCACCTGGAGAAGGGAGTTCAAGTAAGCCATCGCGGCGCCCGTTTGGTAGGCCGGCGCCTCATAGTCAACGAGGCGAGGCCCAAGGAGGAGGGCTTTCGCGGACGGTTCTAACGACGTCTTGGGAAAGGGTCGGCCACCTCGACCAGAACTGCAGGGATGTCAGAGGCAAGGTCACTGCAGTGTTTCTTGCAATTGGCATGAGACAGGGAGGTTCCGATTTCCACTACGGCAAACAATGTGCGCGAGCGGGCTAAGCGAGACAAACAGAGAGAGAAAGCGGCGCGGGTTACAGCGTCCGCTTGAGTGAATTGTTGGGCAGCTCTGCTTCTGCCTATGCCTAACGCGCACCGGCCCGTTTCAAGTAATCCTGCGCCTCGTATAGCTCCGGGACCTTCGCATCGCCCTGCTGCCACTGACGCGAGAATTGAGTATAGGCGTGGGCCGCGCCTTGAGGATCTCCGTTTTTGGCGGCGGCGCGTGCAGCGCCCAGTAACGAACGTGCACGATTCGGGTGTCTGCGGAGCGAAATCGCAAACTGTTGTGCGGCTTCTTGCGGGCGGCCCGCCCGCAAAAGAATCTCGCCGAACAATTCGTGCGGGGGCTTGATCCANNCTGTGGGCGGGCCCGACGACGGTGGCATCGCGTCCTCCAGTGCGGTGGCTTGCTTCATCGTTTTAATCGCTTCGTCAAAGTGACCCTTTGCGACGTTGAACATGGCGGCGATTTCCAACTCTTGAATCTCCGCCATCTTGACCACTTGCGCGATGAATAGTTCTTTCGCGCCGGATTGCTGCTCACGAATGGTTGTAAGTTCGGCCATATACTTTTGAGCATCGGGCGAACCTTGCGCGGCTGCTGCCAGACCGCGCGTGAAGATGGCTGGAATCTGGGGAACCACGATGTAAGCCTGCATCAGATTGGGGCTGCTACCCGCCTGAGATTGGGAATCCTCCGCCTTCGCGTGAGGTGAACCCAACAATTGCTCCGCCGCATCCCACTGCTCTGTTTCCGCCACAAACGCGGCGGTCATGCTGGCGTAGGTGAATGTTCCGAACATCAGGTTGAACGGGTCATCTTTCGGGAATTCGGCGAGGCTCTGTCGCATGACGGTGAGTAATTCTTCCGCCTTGCCGTGGCGTCCTTGTTGTAAATAGATGTACAGCAACCAATGCAGGCCGTGGTAATCGCGCTTGCTGATGGGCAGATTCTTCCGCTTCACCCATTGATCCGAAGCCGTCCACGACGCTTCGTTCGAGGCGGCAGCTTCAGGCCACATTCCGAGCTGCAGGAAGATGTGCGAAGGCATGTGTAGAGCGTGCGGCGCTTCGGGGGCGATTCCGGCATAGTGCCGCGCGGCGGGGAGTGCTTGGGCGGCGTGTTCGGGGTCGTCATACGCGTGGAGGATGTAGTGCGCCGCGCCGGGATGATTGGCATTCTTCTGGTAAACATCCGCAGCGATGGCTCCCGCGCGCAGCTGGATTTGCAAACCGGCGGGATCTTCCGCGCGGACAGTCCCCATCAACGAGAGCGCGTAAAAGAGCGCCGCCTCCACGTCATCCGGGTAGTCCCGGGAGATTTTCTCCATCGCGGCAGAGTACGCCCGATCACGGGCAGGCTTCTCGCCCTCGCCGTACAAAACCTTGACCGCCTGTAAATAGGCGCGCTCGCGTGATGTCAGCTTCGGGGTGTCGTTGATCTTTTCGAGCACCTGGCGCGCGGCTTCAGTCTCCTGCGGGTCGCCCCAGATCGGGTGATTGTGCGCCATCGCCTCGCCCCAATAGCCCAGCATGCAGTCCGGGTCAATTGTGGTGGACTCGCGAAACTCGTCGAGCGCTACTTCATACCAGAAGGAATGCAGCGCGGCCACGCCACGCAGGAAGTTCGCCTGCACGCGGTTCGAGCAGGAAGCCGGGAAAGTGACCGTGCCCAGTTTGCCTAGTCTGGCCGGTTCGGCCGGCTTGGATTGCTGTCCGGTTGTACAGGCGGCGAATACCGCTGTCACGAATGCGACCAGAAAAAGTACAGCTCTGTTCGAAAATCGGGTAAATGGCATAGGCCTCCCTTTCGTAAGACCAATCAGGACTGAGCCGCCCAACGTCCGGATTCAGGCGCGCGCCGTTCACGGAGCGTCGTTCTGCAAGCCGTTGTTAGGTGGCAGGCCGGGCGCACTCAGTTTCCCACTTGGGGATTACACCAGTGCCCTCTAGTTTTGTGTAACTAGGACCACCAACTTTGTCGACAAGAGGACTAAATTGCCCCGGTTCTCGCGCATAAGGCCCAACCGTTAAGGGGAGCGAACTCTACCTGGTTCATTATGAGTACATCAATGATGGAAAAGACTAGACGTAGGGAGTTCACCCTGCACGGAAAAATTGCGAAGTCCCTGCAGGCTGCCGCTTTCTTCGCCAAGCCCTATCATTCATGGGCGCGCGGCACGAACGAACACACCAACGGCCTCGTCCGTCAGTACTTCCCAAAGAAAACGGGCTTCGCTACCATCACGCAGGGAGATGTGTGGCGCATTAAAGAACCCTCAACAGCAGACCACGCAAATGCCTCGATATTAAAACACCCAATCAGGTGTTCCGGACGGCTTGATAACTACCCTCGGGTAGTGCACCTGCTACTTGAATCCGCCCCCTATTTGAAGGACAAATCAAGCAAGTTTCAGCTTTTGCTCTCTTCCAGGAGTGTTGGTCTCGGCTTCCAGCTTTAAAGCACGGCCCTGATTCGATGCAATTCAATACAAAAGATCTTATAAGCTGCGGTTTCTTTTACCATTTTCTTGGTATACCTTAAAACATGACACTGCATCAAGGAGCGTGGCAGATGGGTAAAGGACGATTAGAAGCATTCAGTGATGGCGTGATTGCCATTATTATCACCATCATGGTACTGGAAATGAAGGCTCCCCACGGAGTTGGATTGCCTGACTTGAGTCCGCTAATCCCCGTATTCCTGTGTTATGTACTCAGTTTTGTATATATAGGCATTTTCTGGAACAATCATCACCACATGCTGCACGCTGTGCACAAGGTCAACGGCCGCATACTTTAGGCCAACCTGCATTTGTTATTCTGGTTATCGCTGATACCATTTACGACGCGTTGGATGGGAGAAAATCAATTTTCCACCATACCAGTGGCGATTTACGACGGTGTGCTTTTTATGGCGGGCCTGGCTTACTTCGTCCTCGCCCGCTTCTTGGTAATGCTTCATGGCGGAGAGTCCCAGTTGGGTACAGCATTGGGCAAAGACTTCAAGGGTGTGATCTCGATATCTATATACGCTGCTGCGATCCCGCTGTCATTCGTGAGTCCATGGATTGCCCTTGCAATGTATGTTTTTGTGGCAGTGATGTGGTTTATTCCCGACCGCCGGATTGAAAAGATATCCCCATGATAGCCATTAATATCAATAAAATTTGTGCGAGGATGAATGGATAAAAAAAGGAGATCAAAATGACCCAAGCCATGACCAAGAAAAATTCCAAAGACGTTTTTATTATTGAAGGAGTCTTCGATGCGCCACGCGAAAAGGTTGTGGCGGGACTGGACTGACCCCGATCAGATGAAGCTTTGGTGGGGATCCAAGGGCTTCAGGGTGCTCTTCAGCAAGACGGATCTCCGTCCGGGCGGCATCTATCATTACGGCATGGAGGCGCCTGACGATAGCACGATGTGGGGCAAGTTTACTTTTCTTGAGGTCGCCAAGCCTGAGCGCCTCGTTTTCATCAATTCACCGATACCGGTATCGGAATTCCTGAACGGGATCGCCCGCTCGTTTTCGGATTAACAGGGTAATATAATGCGGCACCCCCTCTCGCCAAGCTGGCCGCTGGAAATGCTCAGCACGATTACTTTCACCGAACACAATGGCAAGACGAAAGTCATATTCCAATGGACACCGTACGGCGCGACGAAAGCTGAGCGAAGAACCCTCGAGGAGGGGGATGCAGGGCATGCAGCAGGGTTGGACAGGAGTCTTAGACCAGCTGACCGAATTCCCGGCGAAGGATTGTGCCAGCGAGCATCATAACCACCTCCGGGTGGTGCGCTTGATCGGCAACTTGTTGGCGGACCACGAGATGGTGATTCGTCATCTGCAATCCGAGGTGGATATACGGCAGACAAGTACCACGACATAGGCACAAGTGACTTCTCGACCGGATTGATGGAGCGACATGAAAAGATGGCCTGGATGCTACGGGTGATGCTGGAGGGCGGGTAAAAATCAATCGACCTGCAAGGAGGGACATCCTATGACCTCTAGACAAGCGGCTCACTCTCATACTGATATTCGCCGGAGTCATCAGCGGTTTCACACCGAAATTAGCTGGCTTGATCCTCACCACAGCTTCAGCTTTTCGAACCACTACGATCCCCAAGTAGAAGAACGGCAAGATCATCCACGACGGTTTTACTACGGTACCAGGGGAAATGCGTGAGCAGCGCGCGATGGAGGGCAAGATGAGAACGGGCAGCAACGTCGTGCTGATTGCCGGAGGGTCAGGAGTGCTGGGGCAGACGGTTGTTCCTTCCTTCGTTGCAGCAGGCGCCCGGGTCATCACGGTCGACCAGCATCAACCTTCCGTTCAAGCGGAAGGTCGCACGGACATGAAAGCCGATGTCACCGATGAAGCCGACATCCGACGCCTCATGGATGAGGTGATCCGAACGGCAGGCCACATTGACGCGCTCATCAATTTGGTTGGCGGGTTTGCCATAGGTCGTGTCGTAGAAACTGATACTTCGCTCTGGCATCGGATGTTGACGATGAATCTCACGGTGGCCTTTCTACTCTCAAAGGCGGTGTTGCCTCACATGCTGGAACGGCGGATGGGACGCATCGTGCATGTCGCAGCCCGAGCGGCGCTGGAGCCGTTCCCTGGGGCGGCGGCCTACATCGTGTCGAAGTCGGGCCTTGTCGCTCTGATCCGCACCCTCTCGCTAGAACTGGCCGGGTCGGGCGTGACGGTCAACGGAGTGTTGCCCACGACCATTGATACGCCGGCGAATCGGAGCAGCATGCCAGATGCCGATCCGTCGAAATGGGTAAGGCCCGAATCCATCGCGCAGACCTTGATCTTCCTCGCATCTGAAGAAGCAAGCCAAATCAACGGCGCGCTGATTCCGATCGGGTAACGAGGAGCCACGACATGAAAACCCACTATCTCGGTCACGTCGTCTTCTATGTGAAAGACCTCGAGCGGTCGCTGGCGTTCTATCGTGACCTGCTGGGATTTCATGAAGTGGGCCGGATCTTCAACGGAGCGGCTGCAGCCATGACGTCGGGCCGCACGCATCATGAGCTGCTCCTGATCCAGGTCGGTGGTGTGCAGGGTCCTCCAGCCGGACGGCGTCGTGGGCGGAACGCACCGCGGAGAAACCGACTTGAATAGAGGTCTCCTCAAGCGCATTCTTGTGTTGGGTGAAGCGGGAACATCCCAGTGGTCCAGTTGAGT
>PLBR01000056.1 GCA_003135435.1 Nitrospira sp.
AATGTCGGACAGGCTCCTAGCCGGGACATCGCGAAGGAGGCACACATCGTGAGCAGCGCGCCGGTCAATGCCGCAGCCATGTCCTTCTGCGCATCCCACTCGTCTCCTTACACTTTCTCTCCTAACAGGATGCTGAAAAAAACCGCCAGCGCCACAGACCGTGGCGCGTGAAGTGGAAGATATCTGACGATCTGTCGATCTGATTAATTCCGGACATTCAGCAGATCATCGGGTCAACAGATTCCGCAATTGCTTCACGAACGACAAACGAAGAGGATGGCCTTTTTGAGGGTCCTGGGGAGGGGTGTTCTCCCGTTATCCCACATGTGCGGACCATCGAAATTTTCGCGTGCCAATATAGTTTTCCCGCAACCTGCTAATGGAGTCGCCGGACTGTCCCTCACTGCGCGCATCGAGCGACCCTCATCCTTCTAAATGGTCCCTCCAAACGCTGCAAGTTCTCAACCAAGGGGTCAACAGAGGCGTTTCCGCCTGTTTCGTTGCATATCAGGGCAGCGGGTGAGGTGACATTGCCCCATAATGCCACAAGCTCTGATCCGGAGCTTCTCGATCCTCTACTGCACTGCGCGTTAACTCCTCTATTCTTCACACGTTTCCACGATCGTCCCCGCGAAGCATCCATGGCATTTCCTTTGCTCATTTTGTTGCTCAGACGAACCCTGCATACATGTGTCTCTTATCTCTCAGCTAAGGAGGTTGCCATGCCGATCCTGAAACGACTCCGGAGTTATCTCGACACAAACAAGATTCCCTATGAAGTGGTAAACCACCCAAAGGCCTATACCGCCCACGACGTGGCGCAGACGCTTGATGTGCCAGGCAAACTCGTCGCCAAAGTCGTGATGGTGAAGGCTGATTCGTACTTTGTGATGAGCGTACTCCCGCCAACCTGGCGGGTGGACCTGAAACGATTGCGGGATGTACTTGAAGCCCGCGATGTGCGATTGGCGACGGAAGCGGAAATCGCGAATCTGTTCCCCGATTGTCAGGTCGGCGCGATGCCTCCGTTCGGCAATCTCTATGGCGTGGAGATGTACGTCGATCAACTGCTGACGGAAGACGAGTCCATCGTCTTTGAGGCCGGCACCTATGTTGGCGCGATCAAGCTCCGGTACAAGGACTTTGCCTCGTTGGTGCGTCCGAAGGTCGCGGCGTTTCATCACGATCCGTCAAAGATTTCGTCCTAGCGTGATGGAGGCGGGTGACTTGGCGCGCGACGATGGCCTCTCCCTGTTAGACATTCACAATCTCACCTTCGAGGTGGATCGCCATGCAATTCTCGACCGGCTCGATCTGACGATCGAATCGCAGGAGATCCACGCCCTCCTCGGTGCCAATGGATCCGGCAAGACCACGCTGGCTTACTTGTTGATGGGCTGCGAGGGCTATGTGCCGAGTGCGGGAACCGTTCTGTTCAATGGCACAGACCTTCTTCCCCTCAAGATGCATGAACGGGCCAGGTTGGGACTGACCCTCGCGTGGCAGGAGCCGGCCCGGTTCGAAGGCCTCACGGTTCGCGAGTACCTGACCCTGGGCAAATCGGACTGCGATCCAGGACCGGCGCTGAGACAAGTCGGTCTCGCTCCGGAACGCTATCTGAATCGTCGCCTGGATAAGGCCTTGAGCGGAGGAGAACGCCATCGAATTGAATTGGCCTCAGTCTTGTCCATGGAACCCAAACTCGCCATCCTCGATGAGCCGTCGGCGGGGATCGACATGCTCTCGATCAATCACATTATCGACATCATTCGCGCCCTGAAAGAAGCCGGTGGATCAGTCCTATTGATCACGCACCAGGAAGAGGTCGCGCTCATCGCCGACCGGGCTTCACAACTTTGCGCCGGGCGCATTATTTTCTCCGGCGGTCCACGGGAAGCCGTCGATCATTTCCGCGGGCGGACCTGCGTTCGTTGTGACGGGGAAGTGTGTAACTATGTCCGAGCTTGACGAGCTGAGACGGACCCTCCCGATGGTCGGTGCTGAGCCATCGATCCTCGACGATACGCGTATCGCGCATGTCGTGGCGCACGGGCATCGCATCCTCAGCCATCGGACAGTTCCCGGCCTCCGCGTGGACTTTGAAGAAACGCCGGACGCCCTCGTTGGTAGAATTACCATTGAAGCGGGCGCGCAGATCGCCCAGCCTATCCACATGTGTTTCGGCCTGGCCCACCCCACCGGGGTGCAACAGATCAAGATTGACCTTCAAATATGCGAAGGGGCACAGGCGCGGGTGCTGTCCCACTGTCTCTTTCCCTTCGCGCAAGCGGCAGAACATCGCATGCAGGCCGTCATGGAGATTGGACCAGGCGCGTCGCTGACCTACACCGAAGGCCACTACCACGGCCCCCATGGCGGCATGCAGGTCCTGCCCCACGCGACGATCAAGATCGGCAAAGGCGCCCGCTATTTTTCAGACTTCTCGTTACTCTCCGGCTCAGTGGGGAACCTCGACATCGACTATCTCGTCGAAGTGGAGGAAGAGGGCATTGCCGAACTCAGCGCGAAGATCTTCGCGCACAAGACCGACCACATCATGCTCAAAGAAGCGGTGATGCTCCGGGGGGAGCGCTCACGCGGCCTCATCAAGACGCGTGTGGTACTAGAGGACCAGGCACAGGCCGAAATCATCGGCATCACCGAAGCCTACGCCAAAGGCGCGCGCGGTCATGTGGATTGCATGGAGATTGTACAGGGTCAGGCAAAGGCCAGTGCGATTCCCATTGTAAGGGTCTTTCATCCGGAGGCGAAGGTCACACACGAAGCGGCCATCGGGAGTGTGGAAAAGAAATAACTCGAAACCTTGATGGCGAGAGGGCTTAGCCCTGAGCAAGCGGTCGAGATGATCGTGAGCGGGATACTTCGGTGAGTTCGAACCACATAGAAACCTCATAGTGACTAGGCTATAAGGAGACGCTCTCAATGATCACCTCGATCGCCTTCACCGTCTATCCGGTCTCACATATGGAGCGGGCTCGATCCTTCTATGAGCACGTGCTTGGCTTGCATGTGAGCTACAACTATCGAGACGTCTGGGTAGAATATGATCTCGGCAGCTCGACCTTCGCCATCACAACGACGGAGATGGGCCATAGTCCGGGAGCGAAAGGAGCCATCGTGGCCTTTGAAGTGTCAGACTTCGATGCCTTCGTGCAGAAGATGAAGGAACGGGCCGTGTCGTTCGTCACGGAAGCCTTCGACACGCCCGTCTGCCGGATGGCGGTGATCGAAGATCCGGATGGGAATCACATTACGATTCACAAGCGGCACCCATGAGAACGATGCCGGCTTGTTCACGCGAACGACCATGGTGATGGGAACTTATGTATCGTCGCGTCATAGCTTTCGACTTCGACGGTACGCTCGCCGTCAACGGGAACGTGCCTGCCGAGGTTGAAACAGCCTTGGAGCAATGCCGCGACAGCGGCCATGTGCTGTTCCTGGTCACGGGGCGTCGCTACGAGACCGTGACCTTGGGCAGCCTCGGAGATCTCTTTGCCGGCATCGTGTGGGAAAACGGCGCGGTCCTGACCCATACCGCGAGTGGAGAGACCTATCTCCCGTTCGGCCAACTCGATGCGCGATTGCTCAAGGCCATCGAAGAGGCCGGCATTCCGTTTGAGCGGGGGCTCGCCATCGCCGCCACCTGGACACCCCATGACCAAGCCCTTTGGGGAATCCTCAGCTCACACGGGGGCAGTGCCTCGATCGAATACAACAAAAGCGCGGTCATGGTACTGCCGCCCGGCGCGACGAAAGGGACCGGCCTGGAACGGCTTCTTGCCTTGTGTGGTCTGTCGCCCAGAAACCTCGCGGCGTTCGGTGATGCCGAAAACGATCTCTCGATGCTGACCTTGGCCGAGGTCTCGGTCGCGGTGGCTGACGCCATCCCCGCCGTCATCGAAATATCCGATGTCCTCGCCACAGCCCCTGGCCCTCAAGGGGTCCTTGAAATTCTCAGGCAGTATCCGCTCTGCGGAAAATTTCTCGATATCCCGCTCAAGCGCGAACGACCGATCCTGCTCGGACAGACTGATTCAGGCATGGTTGCCAGCATACCAGCTTCCTGGTTAGCCGGGCGTAATCTGGGGGTTTTCGGCAATTCCGCCACCGGCAAGTCCTGGATGGTCGGCTTGATCGCGGAAGGGCTCCATCACGAAGAGTATCAGGTCCTCCTCATCGATCCAGAAGGGGACTTTCGCGGGCTGCGCGTCTTGCCGCGGTTTGTATCGGTCAGCGGTGACCGGGCAACCCTCCCCCCTCCGTCCGCCGTGGTGTCGCTCCTCGACGAGGGAGGCGTGTCGTTGGTCCTCGATCTGAGTCAGTATCCCATCAGCTTGCGGAGTCACTATCTTGCCGAACTGATTCGTGCCTTACGCCCCGTGCGCGAACGCAAGTTCCGCCCCCATTGGATCGTGCTGGATGAAGCGCAGGAATTCTTGTTTGAAGGAAGCGAGGTCACGGCGCTGCTCCGTCCCTTGCTGGAGACCGGCGGTTGGGCTTTCGTCTCCTATCGACCGGACCGCCTCAGCGAGTCGGTGCTCACCTCACTCCACCACCTGCTTTTGACCCGCCTCACGGACAGTCAGATCGGGGACTGCCTGCGAACACACTGTGCCGTCTGCAGTTTAATAGGTGCGAGCCTCGATCAGATCCCAATGGGCAGTGCCCTTCTCTGCGGAGGCGAAATCGTCCGCATGCGCCCGGCCATCAGACGCGTGCCCCACGTCCGCCACCTCTACAAATATCTCGACGTGCCTCTGCCGCCGGGGAAACGGTTCTCCTTCCGAACCGAGAAAGGCCACCTGGGGATAGAAGCAGCCAGTTTGTACGAACTGTCTCGCCTGATTCCGACCCTCCCACTGGAGAGCCTCGAATACCATGATCGTCGAGAGGATTTTGTGAAATGGGCCGACTGGACGCTCGGCGATGGAGGGCTCGCCGCGCGTCTCCGAAAAGTGGCGAATCGCCACTATCAGGGAGATGAACTCCGGGAGACGCTCAATCAGGTTGTGTCAACGCACTATGAAGAGCTCCGACAACTAAAATAGAGCCCGGTGGAGCGGCTGGGATTCGAAACATGGCGTCGTTGTCCAAATAGCGGCCAGTTTAGAAATTGGCCCTTGGCAGTGACCCGAGCGGGAAACTGTCGCCTATTGCAACAGTCGTATTTCCCAAGTTGAGGCACCTTGGTCAATTAGACAGACGGGCAGCCTCCTCCGTTCTGTCTTACCAACGTCAACCCCCTATGCAATCAAGGCTCACTTGAATCAGCTTGGCCATGGCCTCCCGGCACGGCGCTTGCTGTTCACTAACTATCCATTCGAGTGACGACGCAACGAGACGCCCAATGTTTTATAAAGAAATCGTTACACAGCCAGTCCTCCAAGCGAGTCTCTCTTCGCACCCAGAGGCCTACGCGGCGCCGTTCCTTCTTCCTGTTTGCTGTGTCTGCGGGCTTATTCGGGACGAAACGGGATCACTACCCATCCGTATGTCCTGGGTCACGCCGGAATCGTATCGAAGAACACACGATGAGCGTTCAACCAATCTTCTCCTCACCCATACCTATTGTCCCGATTGTCTCCTCCAGGCCCAGATCAGAATGAGAGAATTCTTCAGAGAACAAAAGGGGCAGATCATTGAGAGCCTACGGAAAAGCGCCCCCGCTGAAAAAGCAAGGAAGGAACCGCGACGCCAAAACTGTGAGGCCCCGCCACTGGAGGGGTCAGAAAATCATCGAAGCCTGCACACAGTCCAGTGATCACTCTGTCAGCAACCGCGCTCACGCGCTCAACAAAGGAGGAGTCCCATGTCGGTAGCGAAGATCATCGAATTGAGTGTCGAATCTCCAAAGAGTTTCGAAGATGCCATTCAGAACGGAATCACCAAGGCATCCAAGACCGTGCACAACATCAAATCGGCTTGGGTGAAGGAGCAACACGTGGTGATCGACAACGGCAAGATCGCCTTGTATCGTGTGGATTTGAAAGTAACATTCGTGCTTGATTGACTAGTCATGGAGGGAGCAGGGTTCTAGCCCGCATTATTCATGAACGCTTCTGCTGCAATCGCCGATCCGCTGCTACGACGGGCCTTCGGCCGGCGGACTCGCCCCTCGGACCCTCACCGTACTGCACGAGTATGCATCGGGTCCTCAAGGCTCCGTGCGCCGG
This sequence comes from Nitrospira sp., assembly GCA_003135435.1. Lineage (GTDB taxonomy): Bacteria > Nitrospirota > Nitrospiria > Nitrospirales > Nitrospiraceae > Palsa-1315. The sequence goes on from PLBR01000056.1 coordinate 6,198, forward strand.
TCTCGCGACGCGGCTTAGCGATTTTGCGACGAACCGTCATGAATAATGCGGGCTAACAGGCTGCGGGAAAGCCATTTCGGCACAGCAGAACTTCGATGGCCTGCACGTCTGGGGCAAGCCCGGTCTGTCTGGTTTGTTTCATTCTACCAAACAAACCAGACAGACCGAACAGACCCAATGAACAAGACAGGCTGGCGGACTTTTTCAGCATCCTGCTGGATAGCCCCCTTCCTTTCCGGGCGATGTTGCACTCCCATCACTGTAGCCATTTACCGCAGCCTGCATCCTCGGAGATGTGGTGCGTTGCCCCTTCTGAATTTTCTTCGTGCGCACCGGCCGTGCAGGCTGATCTATCCTCTTGATTCCTTCAGCGATATACAGAAAATTCTCTGCTCTTCAACGGCGCTATCCTGGCTCGCCATATGCAATTACTAAATGATAAGCTTGCATCATTCGTGAATGATCTGGGCTCACAGAGGGCGATCGAAGCGCAGCAGTAGGGTGTCATGCTGTCTCACGAAGAAAGGGAACGTCTATGGCTGTTCGGTCAGGAGGCACGGTCGGGGATTTCATGCACCGATACTTGGAAGTCATCCCACCCGAGACCACGATCGTGGGGGCCGCCGAGCGTATGCGGGAGAAAAGCCTTGGTTCCCTGTTGGTAGAGTCGACCGATGCAGAGGGTCGCATGTCCCGCAAGTCGGGGATCGTGACTGAGACGGATCTGATTCGGAAGGTGCTCGCCAAAGGAATCGATCCTTCCCTTACCATGGTAAATCAGATCATGACCAGTCCGCTGCTGACGATCACGGCGGATCGCCCTATGCTAGACGCGAGTCATCTCATGGAAGCGAATCATGTCCGCTATCTCTGTGTCTCGGATAAGGAAGAAATCGTTGGGGTGATTTCAGTCCGAGATCTCGTGCGCTATTTTGTCGATTCTGAAGGGGGCCCCATCCGTGACCTCGACAACGTATACCGGCCCCTCAGCGTGCTCATGCACACGACGATGGAAACCATTGCGAGTGAACGGACGGTGCTGGAGGCAGCGCAGACGATGGCGGAGAAGAGGATCGGCTCGCTCCTCGTGATTGAAGCCGGCGAAATGGTCGGGATCGTGACCGAGACCGACGTGGTGAGGAAAGTGATCGCGTCCCATCTCCCTGCGAACAGCACCCTCGTCGGGGCCGTGATGAATTATCCTCTGATTCAAATTGACATCAACCGTACCGTTCGAGACGCCAGCAGGCTCATGGCCGAGAAACGGATTCGCCACCTCGCAGTGACGGAAGACAACAAGGTGGTGGGCCTCTTGTCTGTGCGTGACCTGGTCAAGATGGTGTCCGTGAGAGACAAACCCCGGTTCCTTCGCAGCACCTAACCCGCCCTACTCATGAACGTCTCCCACCGCAATCGCGGATTTACCGCTACGACAAACGTGACGACTGCACGATTTCGCGATGAACCGTCATGAATCATGCGGGATAAGGAAGGCCCGAAAACAATTATTCACATGTGAGCTGTTTTGACCAGTCTTCCTCGGGCAAGTGGCAGAATATCCCACATCATATCTCTCAGCCCCTGCGTGGCAATGAAGATTGCCTGTTATGGCTCGGCATCTGGCTGTTTCAGACCTCATGCTTGAAGTTGTGCGACACATTGTTGATTGTAGGCACGTAGAGACAATGGTAACCATTCGACTCTACCTCCCTGGAGGTGCACCATGAATCTTGAACAATCAGGACGAGCACTACAATCCCCCCCAGCGAGACCGCCTCTCTCTTGTACGCACAGTCGCATGATCTCCATTCGTGTCACGGAGGAGGAACACGGGGCCGGCATGGTGCGCTGTGTTGAATGTGAGAGCGTCATTCCTGATCCACACCTCCAACGGAACGCTAAGGGAACATAGCCCCTTCTCCCGACATGTGTTGCGATCTTCAGGCCTCGCTCGCGCGCCACGAGACCGCTCCCTTGGCTGAGGTATTTGGCAACAGCCCCTTGCTCGTCACTGGCCCGAAACTCCTCAACCTATCGGACAGTGCGGCCCTCTTCTTCATGCTTTAAGCCTGTAACTCCCTGTGCTACCGAACTTCTCCATTTGCCATCCGACGACACCATCCTGTGGCACCGACAATGCACTACTGTTCCTGCAGCAGTTCATTCTGTTCCACAAAAGGTGGCGCATGGCACAACATACGACCGTGGAAGATCAAGTGATCGATATCGTGCACAGGGCCCATGCCTGCGACCTCGAAGAGGTCATGCGTCAATGCACCAATCTTACGTGGAACCAAGTGTTTCTCGCCGTCGACCGCTTGAGCCGAAGCGGCGAGATCATGCTCTTGCCCAGGGGCCCGGGCACTTATACTGTGACCTTCCTGCATCAGCAGGGAAGTCGGCCAGATCAACATTCACTCCCGTCCTAATCACAAGGAGGTTTTTCATGCCGATATTAACGCGTTGGGAGCCATTCAAGGGCGCTTGGATCGGTGGAAGGAGCTGGAGGATATGGAGCAGCGCCTCTCGACCTATATGGGTCGCCCCGCTGCTCGGACCGAGACCGGGAAGGAAGCCATGACCGTCGCCGAATGGTCGCCGCTCGTCGACATTACAGAGGACGACAAGGAATACCTTATCAAGGCGGATCTGCCAGACGTGAAAAAAGAAGACGTCAAACTGACGGTCCAGGACGACGTGATGAGCATCTCCGGCGAGCGGAAGTATGAGAAAGAGGAAAAAGGGAAGAAGTACCACCGTGTCGAGCGGGCCTACGGAAGCTTTATGCGGAGCTTCACCTTGCCGGAAGATGCCGACGGCAGCAAGGTCAGCGCGGAGTACAAAGACGGGGTCTTGAACGTGCACCTGCCCAAGTCGGAGAAGGCAAAACCGAAATCCATCGAGGTGAAGGTCTCCTGAGGACGAGCGAAGAGGTTGCGGAAAAACTCTTGTAGCACGAGAAAACTTCGATGGTCGGCACGTGTGGCACAACAGAGGAACACCCACGCAGGATACTCAAACAGACCGTCCAGCAAGGCTGCAGCGAGTAAAGGGCCGAGGCGTACCCTCTGGGGTACGTTGAGGATCTGAACGATGCGAGAACGCCGCTGGCGGACTGTTTCAGCATTCTGCTAAAGGAGGTGTGCGATGTTACGACATCCTTACCATCTTGAGATTCCGTGGGGCCGTGCATGGGCATCGCGTGACCATGGGACCGCATCGTCATCGTGGTGGCCGATCGCGCTGCTAGCCAGAATTATTCATGAATGCCGTCGCGAGGCGTTCGAGACCGAAGTCCGCCGGGGCCTCTCGCAAGTAATGCCGACGGAGGCGTACGTGCAGTCCGTCGAGGAGGCCGAACGAGAAAAGCCCCGCCGGACGAGAGGATCGGACGACGTAGCAGGTATTCATGAATAGTCCGGGCTAGTGCTGCTCGCCATGTTTCTGATCGGCGTCGGCGTCACAAGTGGACTCATCTAGCGAGTGTTGCAACAGTATTTTGGCCATAAAGAAACACAGGGGTCAGGGAAATCATGGACGGCTCCAGCAGCACCCGCAGGCCGTTCAATAAGGCGGCTCTCTTCGTATGTGAAACGTCGATCAAGGCCCTCGATTGACTCATTGTTTCATCGGACCATTTGATTCAATGGTGCATTGGGTCAATCCTTCCGCGAGATACGCTTCACGGGTGTCGAGAACGCCGCATGGAAAAAGGCGTGGACCTAGGCAAAGGGGCTGTCTTGGAAGTCTCAGGACGGGCGGGTGAAGTAGCCGTCGGGGTCGGGCGGGCGAGAAGAGTGACTTTTTCAGCAGGCTACTAGAATACAACCGGGCAAATCAGCAAGGAGGTGCGTCATGAGAACATGGGGAATCATCACAGCGGGCGTCGTCGGGTTACTGTTCGCACTAGGTTCCAGCGCCTGGGCCGACGATACGGAAGGTAAGATCACGGACCTCGTCAAAGACGCCAAGGTCACGATCGATCAGGCCATCAAGACCGCGTCCGAGAAAGTGCCTGGGACGGTGGTCGAAGCGGAACTCGAAAAGAAACATGGCAAGACAGTCTGGGAAGTCGAGGTCCTCGGCGCCGACGGGAATGTCACGGAAGTCCACATCGACGCAGCCACTGGCGCCGTGATCGACACGGAAGCGAAGAAGGACGAGAAGAAAAAAGCAGGCAGGAAAGCAAAATGAAGCTCCCCGCAGCAAGCTATGGAGTATTCGACGAAGGAAAGTCACAATGCCATCCAGCGATCCGTGAGACGTGAATCGTTAAACGTGAAAGGTATCTGAGGAAGAGCATTCGGCAGTCCTCCGTTTCACCTTTCACCTCTTACCTTTTACGGTTCTTGAGAGCGAAGCGAGAACGCCACATGGGAAAAGACGCGTCCCTGGGCAAAGAGGCTGTCTTGGCAGCCTCAGGTCGGGCGGGTGAGAGGAGCTGCTTTTTCAAGAGCCTTCCAGCAGCACCAGCAGTGAGATCCTTGGCAGGAGGAAGGAGTGTCAGTGACTTTCAAGAACCGTGAAGAGGCGGGCCGTCAACTCGTCGCTGAGTTGGTGCAGTATCGTGACGACCCTCATGGTCTCATTTTGGCCCTTCCCCGCGGCGGAGTGGCGGTCGGCTATCAGCTCAGCCTGGCACTCCACCTTCCGCTGGACGTGTTCATTACCCGCAAAATCGGTGCGCCTGGCAATCTCGAGTATGCAATTGGAGCGGTGGCCGAGACGGGATCCCGCTATCTGAATCAAGAGGCGGTCAGCTCCTTTGGCTTATCCCGGCATGAGCTGGACCGGTTGATTCATGTCCAGGAGAAAGAGATCGCCAGGCGTAAGGATCTGTACCGGCAGGGACGGCCGCTCCCGCAACTCACGGGACGCACCGTGCTCTTGGTTGACGACGGCATCGCCACAGGCTCGACGTTCCTGGCCTCGGCACTCGCCATTCGCAGTTTGCAGCCCCGCCGCCTGGTGGGAGTGATTCCAGTCGGACCCCCGTCGACGATCCGTGAAGTTCGATCACATGTGGACGAGCTGGTGATTCTCATGACGCCGGACCCGTTCTACGCCGTGGGAAATTTCTTCACCGACTTCACGCAAGTCGAGGATCGCGACGTGATACAGTATCTCAATCTGGCCGAGGAGGCGATGCTCGAACGCACGCCCCCGTCACCAGCCTCGTAAAACGTCTTGTCAGCCAAGGAGGGTACGCCGTAACATGTCCACACATTCTAAAATCCCGTCAGGATTGGGAGCTCGCAGAGACAAAACTTATCAAGAGGACGAACACGACACCTATAAACTGCAGGGGAAGCTCAAGGAGCCCACTGTCTGTCCAACATGCGGGGCAGTCTTTCACAAAGGGCGGTGGACCTGGGACGCGAAACCGGCAGGCGCGCACGAGACTCTCTGTCCGGCTTGTCACCGGATCCACGATAAATACCCCAAGGGCCTCGTCACGATCAAAGGGCCTTTCAAAGATACCCAGCACGAACAGCTGGTCGGCGTCGTCAAAAACATGGAGGAAAAGGAGAAGAAGGAACACCCGCTCTCTCGGATCATGGCGATTGAATCACAACCTGAGGGCCTGATCATTTCCACGACCGATACCCATCTGCCCCAGCGGATCGGCGAGGCGCTGAAACATGCCTACCACGGGGAGCTGGAGTTGCATTACGACCAGGATGAACAATTCGTGCGGGTCACATGGACTCGCTGAGGCCTGGTCCCAACTGTTGAGGAGAAGAGTATGACCACCAACCTTAGGAGGACGCGCCATGGGCAGTTCCGTATGATCGCACGTCGTGATCACTGCCTGTCGACGACGGTGGGCCGATGACCGGCCTCACGCCGGCTGTGGCCATGGCACGGCCGATGTGGTCCTATCCCAGTCGATGGATACTTGTCGTTGTGGCGGCGCTCAGCCTTGCGACCGGAACGACGGGACAGGCGACGACGTCCATTCAAAAGAGCGCGGTCGTGGAGGTGGATCAGGCCACCGTCAATCAGATCCTGGATGTGTTTCACAAGGCTGAATCAGCCATCGCCAGGGGGGACCTGGATGGCATCATGGCGCTCTATGCAACCCAGTATAACTATCATGGGTTGAAACAGGCGGATGTTCGTAAGATCTGGTTCGACCTGTTCGAGGAATACCGTGACCTTAGTGATGTCCATTTCTTTTCGAAGATCGCCAAAGTGGGATCAGGCTCCAATGCCATCATCGAAATCACCTGCACGGGGAACTTATTGGGCTTCTCGAAAACCAGCGGCCTCCGCGTGCCGATCGACAGCTGGTACGAAGAAGTGCATGATCTGACGCTTGAGGGCGGCGTCTGGCACATTCGGGGAAATGCCGGCGACCGGCCACGGGTCTTGCCGTTCGGCACGGCACCGCACCCGTTATTCTGAATCATGGAGAGACGACAATGAGAATCCTAGTTGGCGTGGATTGGTCTGACGAAGCCTTTGCCGCCGTAGAGCAGATAGGCCTGCTGTACAAACCGGACGAAGTGGTGTTGGTGCACGGCGTCGATCTGGGGATACTCCAGTCTCCCCTCGTAGCCGCAGCAACCAATCTGCAAGGGTACGACGAATTCCGCCAGGCCTCGATGGATGCTGGTCGCCAGGCCGTTGAGCGCTGCCGCACCCTGCTGCCGGCTGAGACCCCCTCCATCCGGACGTTGTGCGAAGTCCAGCACCCAGCCGCCTTCATTCTCGATAGCGCCGCTGCGGTAAAGGCCGACCTCATCGCAATGGGCACACACGATCACAGCCGGCTAACAGAAGTGTTTGCCGGCAGCGTTTCGCACCGTATCCTGCTCCATGCCACAGTGCCGACCTTGATCGTGAAAGGGAAAGCTCGCCCCGTCACCCGCGTCCTCATGGCGGTGGAAGGCCGCGAAGATGCGATCCGGCTGCACACGTGGCTGACGTCGCACCCCTTCAAGAACCCCGTCGCGGTCACCATCCTCTCGGTCGTCCCCTCGCTCGCAATGGTCGAACCCAATTTGATGGTGGGCTTTAAAAGCTGGTCCGAAGAACACAACCGGCAGGCTCAGCAGGTTGCGCACGACACGGCTCAGGCGTTAGCCGGCCCACAGTTCAACGTCACCACCGATGTCCGCATGGGTGATCCCGTCGCCACCGTGTGCGAAGTGGGAAATAGCCACGACCTCATCGTGGTCAGCTCCCATGGACGCAAGGGGCTCGATCGTTTTTTGCTGGGCAGCGTGTCGCACGGGATCGTGCATCGGGCTGGCTGCTCCGTGCTCGTGGTGCGCTGACCGCCAATCGACCGTCCTCAACGATTCGTTCATGAAAGGATTCAGGGCTATGAACGTTCGAGTGATACTGAGCGTGCTGTTACTGGTGATGGGATGCAGCTCATGGGTCGCCGCACAAGCGGTGCGCGGCAACCCTCAAGCCGGCCAGGTGGTGTATGAGAAGAATTGCCTGCGTTGTCACGGCGAGAAGTTAGATGGGGCCGGGCCGGAGGGGCAGGATCTGATCGTACGTCCTACAAACCTCCAGTCCATCACTTCGCGCGCCAAAACCGATTGGGAGCTCTTGATCACGATCTCGCACGGGGCGGCCTTCACCCCCATGCACGGGTTCCGGGGGAAGCTCACCGACCAGCAACTGATGGATGTGCTGGCCTATCTGCGGATGATGGCACCGTTCGACCCGCTCAGTTGACGTCCTCCGTGGCGGCGGAGTCATCACCGCGCACAGACTCTTGGTCCTGGCGCTTGTCCTGACCGCTCTAGCCTGCACGCTCGGGAGCGCGGCAGTCGAGCCTACCAGTGAGCAGCCGGATATCGAGGTCTTTGTCCGTCAAAGCTGCCCGTATTGCACAGAGGCCAAACGGTTTCTCGAGGACCTTCAGCGCGACCGGTCGAGAGCATGAAGCAGATCCGCCCATTGTTCCAACCAGTTCCGGCATCCGGAAGTCTGGAATCGGGACCGGTCATCCTGCGCGATGGCACGACCGCGTCACTCCGCCCGACCCG
>PLBR01000113.1 GCA_003135435.1 Nitrospira sp.
GATCATGGACCGGGCCCTCGAGCACGGGATCAACTTCTTCGACACAGCGGATGTCTACGGCGGCCGTCCCGGCGAGGGTTACACGGAGCAGATCGTGGGCCGTTGGTTCGCCCAAGGCGGGGGACGGCGAGGGAAAGTCGTCCTGGCGACGAAAGTGTTCGGCAGGATGGGCGAGTGGCCGAATCAGTCTCGCTTGTCGGCCCTGCACATCAGACGGGCCTGCGAGGACAGTCTGCGGCGCCTTCAGACGGATTGCATCGACCTGTATCAGATGCATCACGTCGATCGGGAGACGCCGTGGGAGGAAATCTGGCAGGCGATGGAGCAGCTGGTCCGGGAAGGCAAGGTACTCTACGTCGGCAGCAGCAATTTCGCCGGCTGGCACCTGGCCCAGGCGCAAGAATTGTCGCGCAGCCGCCACTTCCTCGGCCTCGTGTCGGAGCAGAGTCTCTATAATTTGAACGAGCGGACGATCGAGTTAGAAGTGATTCCGGCCTGCGAAGCTTATGGCATCGGCCTGATCCCCTGGAGTCCGCTCGCGCGTGGGCTGTTGGCCGGGGCATTAGAACCGGCGAAAGTCGGGCGACGTGCGGATGAAGATCTGAAGAAATCTGTAGAGAAGTATCGTTCTCGGCTTGAAGCTTACGAGGGGCTGTGTAGACAACTCGGCGAGCGCCCGGCCGATATGGCGCTCGCCTGGCTGCTGCACCAAAAGGCCGTCACGGCACCGATTATCGGGCCACGCACGATGGAGCAATTGAACGACACGATGCGCGTCCTGAGTCTCACGTTGAGCCAGGACATTCTGAAACGGCTCGACGACATCTTCCCTGGCCCCGGCGGGCCTGCACCAGAAGCCTACGCCTGGTGACAGCGGCTCAACCTGGCACGCATTGCGCACGATGCGCCGCCTGGTCATTGCGGGACAGGTGGGACGAGCGAGGGTTCGAAGTCCGAAGTTCGAGGTTTTCGGAACTTCGAACTTCAGCTCATCCATGACACGATGGACTCGCCCGTCCCGCCTTTCCTGCTCGTCGCGCATCGCTCGCGTCTCGCGCTTCACGCAGCGCGGTCTGTGGACGCTAGCGGACTTTTTCAGCATCCTGTTAGAATGTCTTTCTCATGACTGCCGCGCGTCCATATTCCCTCTCAGGCCTCTACATCATTCTCGATCCGTCGGTCTGCCCTGGGCGTCCCTTGGTCGAGGTGCTGACGGCTGCGGCTGAGGCCGGTGCCTCGCTCTTCCAATATCGCGATAAGACCGCGTCGATGAAGGACGCCTACGTTGAGGCCTTGGCACTCCGACATGCCGCTTCGAAGGCAGGCGTACTTTTTATCGTCAACGATCGCTGCGACTTGGCCTTGGCCGTGGATGCCGATGGCGTGCATCTGGGACAGGGAGACTTGCCTCTCGACTTGGCGAGGAAGGTGATGGGACCGGACAAGCTGATCGGGATCTCCACGCATAATCCCGACCAGGTGCGGGAGGCCACCGCCGGGAAACCTGACTATCTTGGCTTTGGTCCCATCTTCAAACCCGGGTCCAAACAGGACCACGACCCGATGGTTGGGCTTGAGGGGTTACGTGCGATGCGCGCGCTCACGTCGTTGCCCGTTTTCGCCATCGGTGGGATTCAGATCGATCAGGCGGGGGAGGTGATGCGCGCAGGCGCAAATGGCATCGCGGTCATTTCAGCGATCCTCAAGGCCCCGGATATCAGCCACTCCGTGAACGCGTTCCTCGCCAAGATGTCAGGGCCAACCGCATCAACTTCGTGATTGCGGGCGTGCTCGCCAGTCTCGCAACTTCATCGTGAAATTTCCCCTCGCGCATTGAATGATAGGGGAGTGGACCGATTACCGGCACACCCGCGAGCTGCCGAAGCAGACGCACGGTGGAACGTTCCTGTTCTCGTGCTGTCTCCGTCTGTGCAGGAAGAGTCCGGTTGAGGACCAATGCGAGAACGGAAATGTTTCGCTGGCGAAGAGCTCCGAGCGTGAGCAACGCGTGATTGATTCCGCCGAGGCCGACCCGTCCGATCACGATGGTGGACAACTTCATTCGATAGATGAGGTCTGACACATCAAGTGATGACGTGATTGGCACATACACGCCGCCGACTCCTTCCACTAACAACACCTCATGCCGCGATTGGAGCATATGGAAGGCTCGCATGATGGTCGGCAGCGTGACCGTTCTTTTCTCAAGACGGGCTGCATCCAGCGGAGCCAGAGGCCGGCGAAAGGCATAGGGCCTGATCTCGGTGAGCACATCGCTGCTTCTTGCCGCGGCGCGAAGTCGTGCAGCGTCAGACCCTTCGTCCACGGATGACGGCACGCCTGTTTCGATCGGCTTCATCACCCCAACCGAATACCCGCGCTTGCGCAAGGCTACAGCCAGCGCAGCCGTCACCACCGTTTTGCCGACGCCTGTGTCGGTCGCAGTGATAAAGATCCCACGAGAGCCAAGATCGTTAGTTTTTTGTTTGGCTCGTCGCATAGTTTGGAATCTGGCAGGCTGCGGGAAAACTATTGTGGCACACTAAAGTTTCAATAGTCCGCACGTGAGGTATAACAAAATGATATTCCTGCAGGATGCTCAAAAAGGCCGTTCAGCAAGGCCGGAGCCGAAGAAAGCACCGGAGGCGTAGCCTCTGGGCTACGTTGAGGATGCTTTCGAGGTGAGAACGGAGCTGGCGGACTTTTTCAGCATCCTGCTAAAGGGTTCGGCTATCACAGTTCCACACCTGTCCCGACACATCGTTGAGCTGCGCCAGATGCACGACAGTCTTGGCAACTTCCTCTCGTGACGGTGGCCGGCCCAACGCATGGCCATTCCAATTATCGTCTTCCGGCATGATTCCTGTCGTCAGTCCCGTCTTCTGCCAGCCAGGCAAGAGGAGATTCACACGGACGTTGCCTGCTCCCCACTCTTGGGCTGCGGTGTACACCAAACCGATGAGACCGGCTTTTGACGCCGCGTAGGCCGCTTGCCCCGTTGAGCCATGGAACCCCGCATGCGATCCAATCACGACGATCGACCCGCCGCCGCGAGCGAGGAGGGGAGGGGCCATGGCGCGGAGGCAATGAAATGTTCCCGTTAGATTCGTGGCCAACACCGCAGCCCAATCTTCTTCATGCTGTCTAAGAAGGAGATGGCTCCCTCCGATTCCGGCATTGCAGATGAACACCGACGGCACAGGTACCTGGCGGCAGGAGGCTCCCACCATCTGTTGCACGGCATGCGACTCGCGAATATCGGCTTCGTAGAGCGCCCCGGCTCCACCGGCTGCCACCACTTGCGTGAGCGTGTCCTCGGCCGCGGCCTTGTTTCGATGGAAATGTACCCCGACCGACCAGCCAGCCGCCGCAAAGGCCAGGCTGATCGCACGGCCAATCCCTCCGGACGCACCGGTCACAAGCACCGTATGTTTGGATTCGCTAGCTGGTCTCGTCATTTCGGTGGCTCGTCGTTTGGTTGACACTGGGGAAACCCCTGTCGATACCTCTGGATGTCGCCGAACAAAACGGCTCCGACGAAGAGAAAGCGTTCTGCAGGATGTTCGAAAAGTTCGTCCAGCAAGGCCGCAGCCGATGAAAGCACCGGAGGCGTAGCCTCTGGGCTACGTTGAGGATGCTTTCGAGGTGAGAACGAAGCTGGCGGACTTTTTCAACATCCTGCCAGTGGATTATGGGTGGGATATCGCGCGAAGGCAAGCCTGCAGGCGCGACATAGCTGATCTCTTTTCCTTGCCGCCTCCAGGATTCCTATGGTACGGTCATCGCATCGTTCAACCAGTGGAGGACCTCGCGCATGCCGCTGAATAAGCCGGGATATCGAATGGCCCTCATCATGGGCACTGCTCTGTTGTTCGTCTGTAGCACCTGGCCAGCGCCTCTTGCAGCGGAAGACACCGGAATCATTGCCGAGTCCACCGACTATTTCCCCGATCAGATCGGAAACGAATGGCACTATCGTGGTCAGATTACTGAAGGGCCTCTGCAAACGGTTGAGCATAAATTTTTCACCAATGTGTCCTCGGTTACCGACACGAAAGCCATCAAAGGCATGACCGTCACCGTGTTCCACGATACCAATCCAGGCAACCATGGCCCCATGGATAGTTTCTACCGTCGCGATAGCGTCGGCATCGTCTATTATGGCTCGGAACCAGGCACGCCCTTGGAAAAACAGCTCGTGCCTTATCAGATCGTGCGCTTCCCGCTGAAGGCCTCGTCGTCTTTCCCGCAATTCAACCGCAAGGGGCTGGACTTTGACAGCGATCTGGATCAGGACGGCATCAACGAAAAGGCCGATGCGCAGGGCGATGCCACGGTGGTGGGACAGGAATCGGTCACCGTGCCGGCCGGCACGTTCAAGAACGCCGTGAAGGTGGAAGCACGCATGTACATGCAGATTCATCTCTCGGGCGCGAAGCGGACTGCCCTCGGGACCGATGTGATGACCGCCTGGTTCGCGAAAGGCGTGGGCTTGGTCAAGTATGTCGAGCGGCAGGAACTCTCGCCGTTGGAGGAGCGGGGCGTGGTCACGGATATCATGGAAGAACTGGAGTCTTACGAGATCAAGCCGCTGAAGGCCTCACTCGGGCGGCGCGAATCCTCGACGGAGGGTCTGCTCGCTGACGACATGAGTGACCACGAATTGCGTCAGGTACTCTTCACCTCCGGCCTTCGTTCCGACTCCGGAGAGTCGATGGCCTCCAAAGGGCTGACGGCCGACTAACGCGCCGGTGATTGGACGATTCAGATAGAGATTCCCGACATCGAACCCGTGCCGTGCCAGTTCCAGATTGACCGGACTTCGTGAATAGACTCCGCCGGTGAGTGCATAGGCCGTCGAATTCGCCAGGGTCAGGGCCTCTTGAAAGGATGCGGCCTTCATCACCGCGAGGATCGGCCCAAAGATTTCTTCTTGGGCCACTCGATGTGCCGGCGGCACGTCCGCAAAGACCGTCGGCCCGACATACCATCCTGGTCCCGCCACAGTCCCTTCTACCAATAGGCGGGCTTCCTTCTTCCCAATCTCGATATATTCCTGAATCTTCGCCTGCGCTCGACGATCAATCACCGGCCCGACCTGCGTGCCAGACTCTTCCGGATTTCCGACCCTCAGGCTCAGCACCGCCTCTTTGAGGCGCTCTAGAAAACTATCGTAGATCGCAGTATGCACGATCGCCCGCGAACAGGCCGAACATTTCTGCCCCGCATAGCCGGTGAACGATGAGACCACTCCGGTGATCGCGTCATCGAGATCCGCCGTCTCATCCACGATGATCGCGTTTTTCCCTCCCATCTCAGCCAGTACCCGCTTGACCATCTGTTGCCCCGGCATAAGAGTAGCGGCATCTTTCAGGATGCCGAGCCCCACGTCCTTCGAGCCGGTAAACGCGATGGTCGCGATCTGGGGATGGCGCACTAACGCCCGTCCGATGTCGGGCCCACCCGGCAGACAGCAGAGTAACCCTTCAGGCACGCCGGCCTCCCGCAAGATCTCCGTGAGCCAGTGCCCCATCATTGGCGAGCGCTCGGAGGGTTTGAAGATCACGGGATTCCCAGTCACGAGTGCCGCCGACACCATGCCGGTGGGAATTGCCAACGGAAAATTCCACGGGGCGATGACGGCCGTCACCCCGCGAGGGCTATAGAGACGCTGGTTCAGTTCACCCGGTTCCTGTCCCAACCGTCTTGGGGGAGCGAGCCTGCACCAGTCTGCCGCATAAAATTCAAGAAAGTCGATCGCTTCCGCGAGGTCCGCATCCGCCTCCCGCCACGGCTTTCCACATTCCAATATCTCCCATGCCGCCAACTCATCGCGCCGCGTCCGCATGAGCGCGGCGGCCGCGCGCAAGATGTCCACGCGTCGTTCCATTGTGGTGTCGCGCCAGGCGTCCCATGCGTGAACCGCCCGGCGCACCGCCTGTTCGACATCCGTCGAACTCGCACTGGACAACCGGCCCACGACTTCATCCGGACATCCGGGGTTGCGAGACTCGATGAGAGGCCCTGTCAGGCGCAGCCCCCCGGACGACGACGTCCACTGTCGGCCCAGTTGCGACCGCACGGTCGCCAGGGCTTGCTGCATCGCCACTCGGCTGTCGGCCTGCGCAAAATCCCGCTGCGGTTCATTTCGAAACCCCTGCACACCGGCTGGCTGAGACACGAGAGGCTGCTTCTGACTCATTACCTCAAGAATTGGCGGAGCCAACAACGTGCTGAGAGACTGGGATTCCACATACTCCTTGCGTAGAAATGATTCGTTCGAGGTATTTTCCAGCAATCGCCGTACGAGATAGGCCATGCCTGGAAGCAGATCGCCCACTGGGGTGTAGAGCCGCAATCGACGCCCGTGCTGCGTGACTGCATGCTGAAAGGGCTCGGCCATGCCGAAGATCATCTGATATTCCCATGTCTCTGGAGGGAGCCCGATCGACTCCGCAACCGCCTCGATGTAGGCCAAGGTACGGAGATTGTGTGTCCCGAAGGCCGGTCGAATGAGGGATGTCTGAGACAGAAGGAGACGCGTAAGCGCTTCATAGTTGGTATCCGTTTCCATCTTGTGTTCAAAGAGAGGAACAGCCCAGCCTCGTTGACGATAGCGGATCGTGTCCGAGTCCCAGTAGGCCCCTTTCACCAGTCGAACGGTGATGGGCGCCCCACGCCGGTGAACCCAGGCTAAGAGCCCTTCGATATCTCGTGCCGTTTCCCGATGGTAGGCCTGCAATGCGAGACCTGCGTACGGATAGGCCTTGTAAGAAGGCTCCGCGAAGAGCCTGGTGAAGATCTCCACCAGCAACGCTTTCGTCTCGGCCTGTTCCATATCGAAGATCAACGAAGCGGGGAGGTGCATCGCCAGATCGAGGATGGGTCGAAGCCGCGCAGCCACGGAACGGTAGCTCCCTTCCGGATCGATCGGGTCGAGATGCGGAGAGAGGGCGGAGATTTTGATGGAGAGTTGGACCCGCGGTATCGGTCCGAGATGATCCCGCTCCAGTAAGGGAAGGGATGGCCACAAGGCCGCCACTCGTGCGAGCAGGGCCAGGGCTTCCACACAACGATCGCGGTACCGGTCAGCTTCACGATCACTGATAGTAGCCTCGCCCAACAAGTCAACCGACCAGGCTCGCCCATGCTGCCACAGATCGGTCAATCGTGGCGCCGCTTCTTCGACAGTTGCTCCGGCAATAAAGGTGCGCGCCATCTGCTCGACCTGGCTTCTGATCGCCTTGCCGCTGAGCCGAGCCCCCAAGCTGGTGGCGGAAAGGACTTTGAGCCCCCATTGGCCGCCGAAGAGTGCGGTGTCTCCATCGCCCAAGTACTCGCGAGCCAGCGTGACCACCTGTTCGTCGTCTGTGACCGAGGGCAGGACATCGATGAATCGAAACAGCTGTGTCTTGAAGACGCTGTCCTGCATGGCCAGGTTGAGGGCCGTTTGCGACCACCAGCGCCGCTCAAAGAGAGTCGGAGTTCGACCGGCAGAAAGACGAGCAAGCTGTTCACCAATACGGCGTACGACAGATTCAAGGGGGGAAGACATTGTCGACATCGAATCCCATTCTCAGTGAGACGGAGGGACACCGTCAGTATACACTGTGAGCAATCACTTGAAACATTCGCGTGAATTCGGTATGCTACTGAGAGTGCTTCATCTTCCCCGTGATGTTTCCCAATCAAGCGATGGGTGAGTGTTCGAAGGAGAAGTCATGCTTGCGACAACAACTGAAACTGCAGAGATCAGGGCCGAGTTTTCTCCTCTGAACTTTGCGCTATTCTGCGCCATCGTGGCTGCCACGACGATCGGTCTCCCACTCTATGGCTATTACTATGGGTTCAGCCTCTTCGACTGGGTCCTGTTCTTGGTGATGTACATCGTCACGGGCATGGGTATCACCGTCGGCTATCATCGGTTGGTGTCGCATCAGAGCTTCGAATGCCCAAACTGGGTCAAGGCCTGTATCCTCGTCGCCGGCGGTTGGGCACTGCAAAATTCTGCTCTCAAGTGGGGCGGCGACCATATCCGCCATCATGCCAAGACGGATGAAGAAGAAGATCCGTACAACGCGACCAAGGGATTCTGGCACAGCCACTGTGGCTGGCTCTTTTACGATAGCGTCCATCGCAAGGATAAATATGAGATCCGTCTGCGCCGCGACCCTGTCGTAATGTGGCAAGATCGCTACTATTGGCCGATCGTAGTCACGGGGCTTCTACTCCCTTTTGTCCTTGGCGTCTGGCACGGCGGCTGGCAGGGCGGCATCAGCGCCTTCCTCTTGGGCGGTCTCTTCCGGATGTTTATGGTGCTGAACTCCACCTTCACGATCAATTCACTCTGTCACATGGTGGGGGCACAGCCCTACAGCAAGAAGGACAGCAGCCGTGACAGTTGGCTGGTTTCCTTCGTCAGTTTTGGCGAGGGATATCACAATTTTCATCACGCCTACGCACGCGATTTTCGCAACGGACCGGAGTGGTACAATTTCGACCCCTCGAAATGGATCATTTTCACTCTCTCGCTGATCGGGCTCGCTAGCAATCTTCGCCGCAATGACCCCACCATCGGGTAATCGGTTCGCAAAAAAACTCTCCCGACTGACTATTTGATCTTTCCTCTAGGCATTCCCCCATTGCGCTATCGCCGATAGCGCAATAGACCCATTTTCTTTCACCCCGTCTTTCGCTTATGATGGAGTGTCTGGCCTGAGAGCCAGTCTTATTCGATGGTGCACGGAGCAGGATGCTCAAAAAGGCCACTGGTCTCACCCGCCCAACCACGGCGCGACGCGCCGCGCCGTTCCGCGGGCAAGGCCGCAGCGAGCGAAGAAGCGACGGCGTATGCTTCGGTACGTTGAGCTTCTGAGCGAAGCGCGAACGTAGCTGGTGGAGTTTTTCAGCATCCTGCTTGAGGAGGAGCGATTCATGGCTGAAGAACATCCCGCTGGACCCCAGACTGGTCACGGGAAAGACAACCTCATTCCCGGCGTGAAATATGTCATCGCCGTCAGCAGCGGCAAAGGCGGGGTCGGCAAATCCACGGTCTCCGTCAATCTCGCAGTGGCCCTCGCCTTAACCGGCGCCAAGGTCGGCCTGCTCGATGCGGATATCTATGGTCCGAACATTCCCATGATGATGGGCGTGACCAAGCCCCCGGAACAGAAAGACGGCAAGATCGTTCCGGCCGAAAGTCACGGCGTCTCACTCATCTCCATGGGATTTTTCGTTCCGGAAGACACTGCCGTGGTCTGGCGAGGTCCGATGGTCCACACTGCCATTCAACAACTCTTCCGCGATGTGCTGTGGGGCGAACTGGATTACTTGCTTATCGATCTGCCGCCCGGCACCGGAGACGCGCAGCTCACCCTTACCCAATTGGTCCCGCTGACCGGTGCCGTCACCGTCACGACACCACAAGAAGTCGCCCTGCACGATGTTCGAAAAGGCATGATGATGTTCCAAAAGGTGAACGTGCCGCTACTCGGCATTGTGGAGAATATGAGTTACTTCCTCTGCGGCCACTGCGGCGAGCGGACCGAAATATTTTCGCACGGGGGAGGGGAGCGGGCTGCCGCCACACTCGGGATCCCGTTCCTCGGTCGAATACCGATCGATCCGGCGATTCGCGATGGCGGCGACTCGGGCAATCCGATCGTCGTGGCCAATCCGGCGTCTCCGCAATCGGCGGCGTTCCGGGAGATCGCGCAGAAAATTATCGCGGAAGTCACCGGCGCCGCAAAGGGAGTTCCGCCGATTGACAGCCTGCTGAGCAAAATCAAAAACCCGTTTGCGAAAACATAACCGACAGACGAAGGACGGGACAGGCGATGGGAGAGTTCGTACGGGTGACAGGCACAACCGATGTGAAACCGGGCCACGGCATCGTCGCAGAAGTGAACGGCAAGACCCTCGCGGTTTTTAATGTGGATGGGACTTTCCACGCAATCGACAGCACCTGTATCCATCGGAGTGGCCCGCTCGGCGAGGGGAATGTCGAAGGGTCCATCGTGACCTGTCCCTGGCATGGCTGGCAATATGATGTCACCACGAGCGCTTGCGTGGCGAATCCCACAACGAAAGTGGAGCGGTATGAGGTGCAGTCCAAGGCACCGACGTGAAGGTGCTTGTCTAGCAGGATGCTGAAACAGTCCGCGAGCGTAAGAAGACCATTATTTGGTTTGTTTGGTTGCATGAGACTCACCAGATGGGCCAGACAGACCAGATAACCGGACAGCCGGGCTTGTTCCAGACATACGGACCATCGAGATTCTAGCGTGCCACAATCGTTTTTCCGAAGCTTGCTAGGCTCTTCATCATGATC
Organism: Nitrospira sp.; assembly: GCA_003135435.1. Lineage (GTDB taxonomy): Bacteria > Nitrospirota > Nitrospiria > Nitrospirales > Nitrospiraceae > Palsa-1315. The sequence continues at coordinate 10,331 of PLBR01000113.1, forward strand.
ATGCCAAGCATGGACCGGGTCGACTTACTGTTCCTCTATCGTCAAATGCTACTGATCCGCCGGTTCGAAGAAAAATCGGCTGAGATGTATGCCCTCGCTAAAATTGCCGGATTCCTGCATCTCTATATCGGCGAAGAGGCCATTGCGGTCGGGGCCATCGCCGCGCTTCGACCGGATGACTACGCGATCAGCGCGTACCGCGACCACGGACACTGTCTCGCCCGAGGCTCCGACCCAGGCCAGGTGATGGCCGAGCTGTTCGGCAAAGCGACGGGCCTATGCCAGGGTAAAGGCGGCTCGATGCACCTGGTGGATGCCCCGCGCCGGTTCATGGGCGGCTACGCCATCGTCGGAGGCCACATTCCCCTTGCCACAGGGCTCGCTTTCGCGACCAAGTATCAAACACTCGACCTCGTGACCGTCTGCTTCTTCGGTGAAGGGGCGATTCCGAGCGGCCAAGCACATGAAGCGCTCAATTTGGCGGCCTTGTGGAAACTCCCTGTGATCTTCGTCTGCGAGAACAACCGCTACGGTATGGGGACGCCGGCTGAACGGGCCATCGCACTCTATGCGGATGTGGCAGGGACGGCCCGCTCCTATGGCATTATGGCTGAGCGCGTGGATGGCATGGATGTACTGGCCGTTCGCGATTTGATGCGTAAGGTCGTCGAGCAGGCGCGCGGGGGGAAGGGCCCATTTTTCATCGAGGCAATGACCTACCGGTTCATGGGCCATTCCATGTCCGACCCGGCACACGGGCATTACCGAACCAAAGAAGAAGTGGAGGAGCACCGCAAACGTGACCCCCTTCTATTGCTGAAGCAGACGATCCTGAGCAACAACCTAGGCGCCGAGGCCGATTTCATACAGCTTGAGCTGGAAGTCGGCGAGGTCGTGACGGCCGCCGTCAGGTTCGCGGATGAGAGCCCTTTTCCTCCCCTATCGGATCTTTATGATGACGTTCTGGCTGAGTAATCGGCTGTTCAAACAACTTGCAGGCAAGGCCGCAGGGGAGAAACAACCGGAGGCGTACCCGTCTCACCAGCCCACCGCGAATTGCCAGAGCAGCTCCCTCCCGATGGGGTACACTGAGGATTGCTTCGACCTAAGAACGCGGCTGGAAGGCTGTTTCAGCAGCCGGCAGGTTGTCACATGCTGATGTCCTATCGGGAAGCTCTCAACCAGGCCATGCGGGAGGAGATGCGTCGAGACTCGCGCATTTTTCTGATCGGCGAGGAAGTGGGCTACTACCAGGGCGCTTTCAAGGTCAGTAAGGGTTTTGTTGAGGAATTCGGCCCGCAACGGGTGGTGGATACTCCGATCACGGAAGCCGGCTTCACGGGCCTGGCAATCGGCGCCGCCATGGCGGGGTTGCATCCCATCGTCGAGCTCATGACCATGAATTTCGGCATTCTGGCGCTGGATCAGATCGTCAACAATGCTGCAAAAATTCATTACATGTCGGGGGGCCAGCTGTCGGTGCCGCTCGTGATTCGCGGACCGGGCAGCGCAGCTCACCAGTTAGGGGCGCAGCATTCGCAAAGTCTGGAGGCCTGGTTCTGTCACGTGCCGGGATTGAAAGTGATCGCCCCGGCCACACCGCACGATGCGAAGGGCCTGCTGAAGAGCGCGATCCGGGACAACAATCCTGTCATCTTCATCGAAGCGCAATTGCTGTACGGAACGAAGGGGGATGTCGGAGACGGTGAGTATACGATCCCCCTCGGTGTCGCCGAGGTGAAGCGTGCCGGACGCGATGCGACGATCGTCGCCTACTCGAAGATGCTCCTCTTGGCGCTGGAGGCAGCCGATCAACTAAGTCGAGAGGGCATCGAGGTCGAGGTCATCGATCCCCGCACCCTCAAACCGTTGGACATTCCAACGATCGTGGCCTCGGTCAAAAAGACAGGGCGCCTCGTGATCGTCGAAGAGGGCTGGCATTTTTGCGGGCTGGGTGCGCAGATTGCCGAGAGCATATACGCGGCGGCGTTCGACTACCTGGACGCCCCCATCCAGCGCGTCACCGGGGAGGATGTGCCGATGCCCTATAGTCGCCCGTTGGAAAATGCCGCCATCCCAGACAAGGCGCGCGTCATCGAAGCCGTCAAAACACTGTGCGGCACACAGTAAACGAAGGAGGCACGATTACCATGTCGTCACAAGCCCAAGCTCCCAGTCATATCGAGATCACAGAGACGCTCGTTCGGCTCTATGTGTTCCTGACGCAATACCTCGATCGCTGCCTCGATGAGGCAGCCAGGAAGACATACCCGGACGAGGAACTGCACGCGCATCTCGCCAAGACGCGCGCGACGATGGCGGACATCCTCGCGGTGAATCCCGTGGTCAAGAGCAAAGTCGAGAAGGAATGCAAGGACGTGCTCGCCCTCGGAGCCGCGATCTTGAAAGGCGGCCATGAGCGAGCCTCGGCGATGGAGCCGATGCAGGCGCAGCGTGCGATCCTGCGGAACAAGACCATCGCATTGAGCGATCTCTTGGCAGTATTCCGGGCGCTCTGACAGAGTGCTCAAAGTAGGAGAACACTCTCGCAGAATGGTCATGTCAGACCAGGCACAGGAGAAACATCAATTGGCTGGCTTGGATACACGCGAACGCGGCTTCAGTAGGCCGGTCGTGTTTGAGCAAGCCGACGGAAGATATCAAGCCATGCTGCGATATGAGTCGACGCGCATAGTGACCACAGCGCACGACACACCGAGGGCTGCGCTAGAGGAATTAATTTGCACGCTCCAAGGACAGGGCTACTCGCAACTCCGCAGCCAACTGAGCGTCCGGGATGGCGCCTACTTGGGTTCTCAGGAGCCTTGGATTGAGTATCCGGACCCCGCGAGGCAGCCTGAAACACCAGATGGATTGATCAGCAAGTTCTTCGCATGGTTTCGCCGCCCCAGTATTAGTTAAATGGTAATGATGATTGAAAGACAACTCCAAATCTTAAGGATGCTCAAAAAGGCCAGCGGTCACACCCGCCCAGCCCCAGGCGCGCCAAGACGCACCTCTTTCCCGAGCGAGGCCGCAGGGAGCGAAAACCCCGAGGCGTACCGCTGTGGTACGTTGAGGGGGACGAGAGACCGAGAACGAAGTTGGGGGACTTTTTCAGCATCCGTGAGGGACTTTTATGGCTAGTCGCGTCGTAATGCCAAAATTAACCGACACAATGGAAGAGGGCGTCCTCGTTGCGTGGAAGAAACGCGAAGGGGATCCGGTGCAGGCAGGGGAGGCGCTCGCTGAAATCGAAACCGACAAGGCCATCATGGATCTTGAGGCCTTCGCCTCCGGTACCCTACGCAAGATCCTGGTACAGGACGGCGCAACCGTGTTGTCCGGAACGTTGATCGGCGTCATCGGCGGAGCGGATGAGGACATCACCTCGGCATTGACCGACCGGATCACTGCCGCGCCATCGGTCGGCGTCGGAACCAGGACAAGAGCTCTGCCTGCTGCCGGTCCGGCACACGCCTCACCGGCGAGTTCAGAGGAAACTCGTATCATCGCCTCGCCCCGCGCGAAAGCGCTTGCTGCCGACCGGGGAATCGATCTCTCCACCATCACGGGAACCGGTCCTGGCGGGCGAATCGTGGAAGAAGATGTCGTGAACGCCCAGGCCCCGCCAATACAGATGCTGTCGGCCGGAACAGACGAACCGCTGAGCCAAATGCGGAAAGCCATCGCGCGAGCGACGACCCAAAGCAAAGCGCCGGTGCCGCACTTTTATTTGACGAGCGAGATCGATATGGAGCAGGCGGAGCGTTTGCGTGATCAATTGAAACAGAACCGAACAACCCATCCCTCCGTCACCGATTTACTGATCAAAGCCGCAGCGATTGCGCTCACCCGCCATCCGGAAATCAATGTGTCATTCACCGGCCATGCCATCAGGCGGCATGCGCGCATTGATATCGGCATCGCCGTCGGCATCGAGGACGGCTTGATCACGCCGGTTATCCGCAATTGCGGCGCGAAGTCACTGGACGATATCTCGACCGAATCGCGGCCCCTGATCGACCGGGCCAGGAATAAACGCTTACAGCCGCAGGAGTACACCGACGCCACCTTTTCGATCTCAAATCTGGGAATGTTCGACGTAGAAAATTTCATTGCAGTCCTTATCCCCCCTCAGGCAGCGTCCATCGCTGTGGGCGCCATCCGCGATGCGCCGGTCATCAAAGACGGCACGGTCAAGGCGGGCCGGCGCATGAAGGTGACGTTGTCCTGCGACCACCGGGCCTTGGATGGTGTGCAGGGAGCCGGTTTCCTGAAAGAGCTCAAACGTATCCTTGAACATCCCTCGGAGTTACTCCCGCCCAAGGAGACTCCATGAGCTTTGTACCCCTTAGCGAACTGAGAACTTCTTCCGCTGATTCATCTCCGCCATCAGCCATACGCTCTTCGCAACGCCTCCCATCCTGGTTCAAAGTCGAAGCGAAAACCGGTCCAGACTATCTCGACATCAAACAGACGATGGACCGGCTCAAGCTCCATACTATCTGCGAAGAAGCTCGTTGCCCGAACCGATGGGAATGTTGGAACGCACGCACCGCGACATTCCTCATCCTGGGCGACATCTGCACCAGACGTTGCCACTACTGTTCAGTCGTGACAGGCCGACCGCCGGCCATCGACCATGCAGAACCGCGTCGCGTCGCAGAAGCGGTCCAGGTGTTGGGCCTTAGACATGCCGTGATCACATCGGTAAACCGGGATGAACTGGAAGATGGCGGCGCCGCAATCTTTGCCGAAACGATCCGGCAGACCAGACAGCTTAGCCCAGCCTGCACGATTGAAGTCTTGATTCCAGATTTCGAAGGGAATGAGACAGCCCTCGCGATGGTCTGTGCCGAAATGCCGGAGATTCTGAATCACAACATCGAAACCGTCCGGCGGCTGTTTCCGGCAATCAGACCACAGGGGAAGTATCAGCGATCGATCGAGTTACTCGGCAAGGCGAAGCAATGGGGCATGCGCACCAAGTCCGGGTTGATCCTCGGAATGGGAGAAACCATGGACGAGGCCCGCGCAGTCATGCGCGACCTCCGCTCCGTTGGCTGCGATATCATGACCATCGGCCAATATCTCCAACCGACAAGACAGCATCTTCCTGTCGCCCGCTTCTACGATCCCAGCGAGTTTGCCATGTTAAAGGAGGAGGGGATGGCCCTTGGCTTCACCCACGTCGAATCCGGCCCGCTCGTCCGCAGTTCCTACCACGCCGAACAGCAGGTAGCCCTCTAACAGGCTGCGGAACAACTATGTGGGCACGCCAAAACGTCACTGTTCCGCGCGTCTGGGACAAGCCTGGTCTGTCTGGTCTCTCTGGTTCATCTGGTTGGTCTGGTTCAACCAAATAATCGAGACAGACTAAACAGACGAGACAGACCGAACAGACCAAATGAACAAGACCGGCTGGCGAGACGGGCGAGACGAAGTGAGAATCCAATCTGTCCACGTCGCGCCTTTCTCGCATGTCTCGCGCTTCACGCGCCATGGTCTGTGGCGCTGGCGGACTGTTTCAGCATCCTGCCAAGCGGAAGGGGATATGCCTCGGCCATGAGCCACCACAACGTCGTCATCATCAGCGCTCATCAGGATGACATGGAAATCGGTATGGGCGGAACGGTTGCCAAACTGGTGGAGTGCATGGCTATGATTACTTCTGTCGTCGTGACGAACGGTGGCCGGTCATCGAATCCATTCGCGTTGACGGAGCAGCGAATGGCCGAAGTGAGAAGAGAGGAGGCCCTCCGTGCCGCCGGTGTCTTGGGCGTACAAGACGTGATCTTTTGTGACGAACCGGACGCGGCGGACGAGATCAATACCACGGCTGTCAAACAGAGACTCGTCGAGATACTCGCTCACCTGCGACCAACCGAAGTCTATACGCTGGATGAGGAGCTTGACCGACATCCGGCCCATCGCCTTGCCGGCAAGCTGGCGAGGGAAAGCGTCCTTGAATCCGGCATCGTCCCAAGCGGTGGCATCTGGGCTTACGAAATCTGGGGCCCCTTCGCTACCTGGGACCGCCTTGAGTACATTGACCGCTATGTGGCCAAGAAGATGGCCGCCATCGCGGAACATCACAGTCAGGTGGCCACGATACCCTATGGGGAAGGAGTGCTGGGATTGAACCGCTGGCGAGCCGTGTTCGCCGATCCCAAGGCCAGCGCTCCGGCCGGTGTGTATGCGGAAGTCTTTCGAAGGATCACGATCTCTCCTCTTTCCACATAAGCTCCGTTTCTTCACCCATTCTTTCCTCTCTTGCGTCTGAGTGTGAGCCCTAAATCGTCAGATATGCCTGTACTGCTGAGATGGTCGAGATCAAGGATTCAGCATGTCCCTGTTCTTTGCACGTACGATTCGCGTACCATTGACACGATATGGGAAGCCTTCATCAACTCGAAACGGTTATTCTGCTGTTGATAGCCGTGCTCGCTCTTGCGGCGATCGCGCGCAAACTCGTGATCCCTTACCCCATCTTGCTGGTGATCGGTGGGTTGGTCTTAGGCCTCATTCCCGGCGTGCCGACGCTGCGACTCGATCCTGACATCGTGTTCCTGGTCTTCCTTCCCCCTATTCTCTGGTCAGCGGCCTACTTCACCTCTTGGCGTGATTTTCGTTCAAACCTTCGTCCGATTACCCTGCTGGCTGTTGGACTCGTGTGTGCGACAACCGCCACCGTGGCGATGGTCGCACACATCTGGCTGCCGGGATTGGGTTGGGCTGGAGCCATTGCGCTGGGCGCAATTGTTTCACCGCCCGACGCCGTTTCGGCCACTGCGGTTGCGAAGCGATTAGGCCTTCCACGTCGCGCTGTCACGATCCTGGAAGGAGAGAGTCTGGTGAACGATGCGACGGCGCTCATTCTGTATCGCGCCGCGGTCATGGCGGCGATCAGTGGCACCTATACGTTCAGCGACACAGTGTGGGATTTCTTCATGGCAGCGGCAGTGGGTGTCGTTGTCGGGCTCTCGGTCGGCGTGGTGGCCCGCTGGGCGCTGAGATTGGTGGAAGACAGTTTCAGCGAGATTGCGATCACGCTCCTAGCCCCGTACATCGCCTGGGTCTTGGCCGATCAGGCCCACTCTTCAGGCGTGCTGGCGTGCGTGGCCGGAGGTCTCTATCTTCGCCGACATTTCAGCGAGGCCGTTGCGCCTACCACAAGGATTCAAGCGAGGGCCGTGTGGGACTTTCTCGTGTTCGTGCTCAATGCAGTCATCTTTATCCTGATCGGCCTGCAACTCGGTGCGCTCCGTGAGGCCGTCCCATCTGGAATGTTTGTACCGCTCATTCTCAGCGGGGCACTCGTGAGCGTCACCGCAATCGCGGTGCGCATGATATGGGTACCGCTGGCCGCGTGGATCCCGAGACTGTTCAGTCCCTCGCTACGGGCGCGCGATCCGATGCCGGCTTGGTCGAGTCTGTTTATTATCGGCTGGACCGGCATGCGCGGGATCGTGTCTCTCGCGGCGGCATTAGCACTGCCGCTGACAACTGCCGCCGGAGCGTCGTTTCCATTTCGGGCGGAGATCATACTGATTACCTTCTCGGTGATTTTTGCCACGTTGGTTTTACAGGGCTTGTCGCTTCCTCCTCTGATCCGCATCTTAAATTTAAAGGAAGACGGGACTCAGGAACGTGAGGAGATGCAAGCGCGGGAATATGCGGCTACGGCCGCTCTCGTACGCCTGGATGAGGTCGCGAACGAAGGGTGGCCTATTCCCGAACACCTCGATCAGATGCGCGTTCACTATGGTGGCCGCGTACAGCGTTACGCCAAGGATGGAACGGCTGCTGAGTGTACGCCAGAAGCCACCGAGGTGTTCCGGCGTTTGCGGCATGAGACGTTGACGGCAGAACGCCTCGCGGTGATCGGCCTGCGAAACGACGGTGCCATTAGTGATGACGTGCTACATCGTCTAGAGCACGAGTTGGATGTGGAGGCGCTTCGACTAGGAATCGGCGAGCGGAGAGTCTCATCAGGAGGTGACAATCCCAGGTAGGGAAATGCGGGGTCTTCATGCGGTACAACTCCGCGAGCACGATGACGATGATCACTTGTTACAGACATACGGGGTGGGCAAAAGTGCCGCTGTCGTGTCGCACACCTTCCAGAGCCCGCACGAGTAGAATGTGATCCCCAGCGGATGGGCAGGGGAGAATGAGACACGCGGCGAAGGACGACCTTGTCCCGGTCACTCGGTATCTGCTCGATCCTCCCAGTGCACTCGTTTCATGATGTGATGAATACCCGGCGCGAGCAGGAGGGCAGTGACGGCGATCACGACCAAGCCCGAGTAGAGCGCGAAGAGCCCTGCGAAGACTTTCCCGGGCTCTGACAAATCTACCTTCACCGGCCCCATCCCGCCTAGGAGCATGGCCGCATTCAAAAAGGCATCCCGCCAAGGGAGGTGCTCGTAATGACTGTAGCCCCACATGCCAACCGCCAGAGACCCGGTCAGAAGAGCGACTGAGAACGCCAGATGAAGAAGCAGGCGCCGAAGTAACAGACGTGGACTCGGAGCGGAACGGTGCGGTGTGCTCATCGGGCTTCCTTACTGAAGAGTGGGCAACCGAAGCTGATTACGTTGCCCCTTTCATAGATTTCCACAATCAGTGGTTCCTTTGGCAGATGTCGCTCGTTTCTTTCATTACCTATTTCAAAGTCAAGGCCTCACCCTCGGCTTCGGTTCCGTGGAATCTGGCCTGCTCGTCCGTAGCTCCTACCACGCAGAACGACAGGTAGTCTGACGCTGACCTTGACCTGTGCTCCTAGGCTTTCTTCGCTGGTGTACCTTTGTTCTGCCTCATATTCGTACAATAAACGGGATGGCCATTAAGATCACTCCCACTATGACAAGCGCGTAGACGTTCGCAATAAAATAGGGAACGACACAGAGCGCGATCCCCGTGATGAGGGGCATGACTGATTTTTGCTTTTTCCCATAAATAAAGAATCCAAACCCGATTGACCCAAAGAGCAGCCCCCATAGCAAGACCGCTGTGCTGTCCATCTCAAACATTCATGTCTCCCAGGGCAATCATGGAAGGGGCCAGTTCCTCTTACTTGCTTACTGTTAACGCTTTGCCGATCAAAGCTTTGGCTTCCTCCTGAATCCGCTTGAGATGATCTTTCCCGCGAAAGCTTTCCGCATAGAGTTTATACACGTCTTCGGTGCCGGAGGGGCGGGCGGCGAACCAGCCTTGCTCGGTGACAACTTTGAGCCCGCCGATTGACGCGCCATTACCAGGGGCTGTCGTCAGTTTGGCTATGATTTTGTCACCGGCCAATTCTGCGGCCTGTACCTGGTCTGGTGAGAGTTTCGATAGGATGGTCTTCTGCGCCGGCGTCGCGACCGCATCGATCCGCTCGTACACCGGCTCTCCTAATTCTTTGGTCAGCTCTTGGTAGAGTTCACCAGGGTTGCAGCCGGTCTTGGCCATCATCTCCGCGGCCAGAAGATCCATGATGATGCCATCTTTGTCAGTCGTCCAGACCGATCCATCACGACGTAGGAACGAGGCCCCTGCGCTCTCTTCTCCGCCGAAACCGAGCGAGCCGTCGAGCAAGCCGCTCACGAACCACTTAAACCCGACCGGCACTTCGACAAGCTTCCGTTGTTGCTTGGCTGCCACGCGGTCAATCAGGCTGCTACTCACCAGCGTTTTACCGATACCGGCGTCGGGCTTCCAATCTGGACGGTTAGAGAAGAGATATGAGATCGAGACTGCCAGATAGTGGTTCGGGTTCATCAGACCGGCCGAGCGGGTGACAATGCCGTGCCGGTCGTTATCCGCATCGTTGCCGAAGGCGACATCGAAGCGATCTTTCAGCGCAATGAGATTCGCCATGGCATAGGGCGAGGAACAGTCCATGCGAATCTTGCCGTCCCAATCGAGCGGCATGAAACGGAACGTTGGATCAACGGCTGAATTCACGATCTCAATATTCAAGCCATACCGCTCTGCTATCGGCTGCCAATAGGCCACACCGGACCCGCCGAGCGGATCAATACCGAGCTTCAAGCCGGCTGATCGAAGCACCTCCATGTCGATGATCTGCGAGAGAGCACCGATGTAATTGCCGAGGTAATCATGAGGCTTAGTCGTCGCGGCCCGTCTGGCACGAGCATAGGGGATGCGCGCGACGCCATGCAGATCGACTTTCATCAAAGCGTTGGCCCGGTCCTCTATCCACTTCGTGACCAGTGTGTCAGCCGGCCCACCATGCGGTGGGTTGTACTTGATGCCGCCGTCCTCCGGCGGATTGTGCGAGGGGGTGATCACGATGCCGTCGGCCAAGCCTGCGCTCCGGCCTCGGTTGTAGGTAAGGATGGCGTGGGAAATGACGGGGGTCGGCGTATAGCCGCCATCCTGGTCCACCATGACCTCGACTCCATTGGCCGCCAGCACCTCTAAGACGCTGGCAAAGGCCGGCTCCGACAAAGCGTGCGTATCCATGCCCAGGTAGAGCGGGCCGGTAATGCTCTCCATCTTGCGGTACTCGTAAATCGCTTGTGCGACAGCGATGACATGGACTTCGTTAAAGCTTCGCTTGAAGGATGTACCTCGATGTCCTGATGTCCCAAAGCTGACGCGCTGCTCACGCAGATTCGCATCTGGTTTTTCCGTATAGTAGGCCGTGATCAAACGAGGAATATTGACCAACATCGACGCCGGTACCGGCTGACCTGCGAGAGGATGATTGGCCATAATATGATCCTTTGGTCCATGCGTGGAAGGATATACCTTTGCGCTGTGTATCCCTGCGATAGTACCTCTGTCAAGCGTTGACGATGGATTCACAAAAGAGAAACCCGTTCGATACACAGACAATCATGAATGATTGAGTAGGCCGAGAGTTTTACTCGCAAGTGGTAAAGGGATTTACTTCCTCGAACGAGAAGAGTAAAGGGAGAAGGTAGGGGTGAAGATGATGCAGCATGCGATTGACCAATGAGTTTACATAATCGTTCTTATCAGACATAACGGATTTTTCATTTATGTCCCTCGAACTGCTTGGCCGTATCCAACAAGAACTGTCGATCAGCGGCAGCGCGATCTATGAAACCGTCCTTGGGCTTGCCGAACGGGCCAACCGCAAGGTCCAAGTCCTCCGTTTGCACAGCCAGGCGTCAAGCTTGTTGAGCCAGATCGAACAGGTTCACGGCGAACTCGGACGTCAGATTACCGCGCTCTGTTCCAGACGCCCACCATTCAGCCATGAGTCAACCCTGCCATCCGATCAATTGGAACATGTCCTCGGTCAGGCCGGCGACCGCATTCAACAGCTCAAACTCATGCTGCTCAGCGTCGACAGCCATATCCGTGAGCTCAAGCTAGAAACGATCCACCACGAGCTCCTGACCCTGCAACAGGACCTGAGTCTTCGCGCGGCGGCCATCGAACGGTTCTCTGTCGTCCAGGGATCACCGGTCATTGGGAGGACACTCGCTGAAGTGGCGCTGCCTGCGTCAGTTCGTCTCGTCACGGTCCTTCGTGGACCATTTCTCGTGCCGCCCGACGATGCCCTCATGCTCCGTATAGATGATGTCCTGGTCATGATTGGGCTGCAGGAAGATCTCGCGCAGGTTGCCTCAGAGTTCACCCAAGCTCGGAACGCCAAGCCGGCGTGAGTCTTGAGCGAGACAAGCAAGACGTGCGCGACAGGCGCGACTCGAAGTTCGAAGTTCAGGGTTCGAAGTTCCGAAATCCTCGAACTTCGGATCTCGAACCGTCGTCCGTCGCGCCAGTCCCGTTCGAAACCGAGATACGCTTTGCGTTTCACCTTTGACGTTTCACGCTTCACGAGTAGGCTTCTCCGCTTACCATGTTGTACAATCCCGTAAGGGGGTACAGGATGATGCGCATGCTACAAATCCTCATCAGCCTTGTGTTATTCGCCTGGCTCGATATCCACTCGGCCGCCGCCGCTGAGTCTGTCGTATCAAAATCCAGCGACTCGCCAGGCCTCCGCCTGCTGGAAGAGATTCAAACCGTCATCACCGATCTGGCTGAGTCGGCAAAACCCTCTGTGGTGAATCTCATCCCCCTGTCCGGGCCAGGACGGGGACGTGAACTGCCTCAAGAGCGAGTTCCCAATGCCTCAGGATCAGGGTCCGGTGTCATCATCGATCCTGACGGACACATCATCACGAACAGCCATGTCATCGGCGACGCGACGGAAATTGAGGTCCGCTTTTCCGATAAATCCAAGCTGATTGCGCAGGTCGTCGGCAAGGATCTGGATACAGACTTAGCTGTCCTCAAGGTGACTGCCGACCATCCTCTCCCGAGCGCGAGATTCGGGGATTCGTCGGCCGTGCGCGTCGGCCAGTGGGTGCTGGCCGTGGGGAATCCTTTCGGACTCGATCGGACGGTCACGCTCGGCGTAGTCAGCGGGGTCGGCCGGGAGAACATCAATCTTTCGCGATACGAAAATTTCATTCAGACAGACGCGTCGATCAACCCCGGTAACTCGGGCGGCCCGCTTTTCAATCTGCGTGGCGAAATCATCGGCATCAATACCGCCATCATTAACTTCGCCCAAGGGATCGGTTTTGCGATTCCTTCCAACATGGCCAAGCAAGTGATTGAGCAATTGCTGACTCAGGGACGGGTGACACGAGGCTGGCTTGGCGTCGGCATCCAACCGCTCACGGTGGAGTTGGCACGCAAGTTCGGTGTTAACGAAGGCGAAGGGGTGTTGGTCAACGAAGTCTTCGAGAAGGACCCGGCTGCGGCAGCCGGCATTAAACCTGGCGACATCCTGACCCGTATCGACGGCACTGTGATCGACACGCCAAACCGGCTCTCTCGCGTCGTGGCGGGATTGCTCCCGGGCGCGACGACGAAGGTTGAGATCGTCCGCGATCAGCAGCGCCTAGTGCTGGACGTCGCCCTCATCGAACGCCGCGACCACACCGTGACCACCTCCCTTCCCCAGACACGCACTGAAGTCAAGCTAGGTCTCGATGTGCAAGATCTGACGTCGGGCCTCGCTGATAAATTTAAGCTGCGGGAAAGCCGGGGCGTGCTCATCACCAAAGTGGAGCCCGGTAGCCTCGCCCAATCTGAAGGGCTTCACGAGGGCGATCTCATCAAGGAAGTGAACCGTGTCGATGTGGGATCGGTCGGAGAATTCAGCAGCGCGGTCTCCAAGGTTCGACGTGGCGAAACCGTCCTGCTCCGCGTGTTGAGAGAAAGCCGCGCCTTCTATGTGGTGCTCAAATCGACCGACTAGCCCGGTCTGTCCGGTCTATCTGGTCTTTCTCGTGTGTTTGGTTCAGCGAAACTAACCAGATAGACCAGACCAACTAGACAGACTGAACAGACCAGATGATCGATCAATGCGCCGCCGCATGAGTCTCCACCTTGTGCACCTCAATGATTCGAACCGCCAGCTCGCGCGGCACTTCGTCGTACCGCGCGAATTCCATCGCATAACTGCCTCGTCCTGCCGTGAGCGAGTTCAGTGTCGTGGCGTACGTGAGCAACTCCGCCATTGGGACAAGGGCCGTGATCTGCTCCGTCTGGTCTTTCGCCTCCACATGGAGAATTCGCCCTCGGCGCGCATTCAAGTCCCCAATCACGCTTCCGATGTGATCCGCCGGCGCCTCGACCTCCACTGTCATCAGCGGCTCTAACAAGACGGGATGGGCTGCCTCCAACGCCTTCTTGAACCCCATCGACGCGGCGATCTTGAACGCCATCTCAGATGAATCGACCGCATGTTACGACCCATCGTAGACGGCCACCCGGCAATCGACGACAGGGAACCCCGCAAGGCTCCCGTGGTGCAGGGCTTCGACCACGCCTTTCTCCACCGCCGGAATAAAGTTGCGTGGAATGGCCCCGCCTACCACCTTGCTCTCAAACTTGAACCCCTCCCCGCGCGGCAGAGGCGCGAGCTCCAGCCAACAATCACCGTACTGACCATGCCCTCCGGTCTGTTTCTTATATTTCCCCTGCGCCTGTGCCGTGATGCGAATGGTCTCCCTGTAGGGAATTTTCGGCATATGGAGTATCACTTCCGCACCGTATTTGCGGCGCAGTTTTTCGAGTGCGAGATCGATGTGCAACTGGCCCATTCCGCTTAAGACCATTTCCTTCGTGTCGGCATGTCGCGAAAATTCGAGCGTCGGATCTTCTTCGATCAGCTTATGCAGCCCGAGACTGACTTTCTCGATATCGGCGTTGGACTTCGGCTCAATCGCAAATGACAGCACGGGTCGCGCAAGCACCGTCTTCGGATAACAGATGAGAGCATGTTCGTCACAAAGCGTGTCGCCGGTTTGCGTATCTTTGAGTTTCCCAATTGCCACGATCTCTCCTGCCCCGGCCAAAGGCACGACCATATGCTTCTTCCCCAACACCCTGTACAGATGTCCGTTTTTCTCTTTACTGCCCCGAGAACTGTTGAAGACCGTCGAATCTGCGTGAAGGACCCCCGACAAGACTCGCAGATAGGACAGTCGTCCGACAAACGGGTCTATCAATGTCTTGAAGACGATCCCTGAAAACGGGTCCTCTTGAACGGCACGGCGACTCACCGCCTCGCCTGTATCTGGATGCAGGCCTTCCAACGCAACTCTCGATGCCCGGTCCATTGGCGATGGCAGAAAATCGACGATCGCATTGAGGAGCGGAACGAGCCCGATGTTCTTGATAGCGGAACCGCTGTAGAGCGGGACAATCGTGCCGGCCTGAACGCCAAGGCGAAGTCCATTGATCAGTTCCTCCTGCGTCAGTTCCCCCGCGGCAAGATACTGTTCCAATAATCGATCATCACGCTCGGCCACCGCCTCCTGAATGCGCTTCCGCGCGTCCCCCACCACCGCCCGCTCGTTTTCAGGTATCGGCATCTGTTGAAACGTGGGGCTTTCCGTGCGCGAAGTGATAACACTCTGTTGAAGGAGATCCAGCACCCCCTCAAGCTGGACGCCACTGCCAAAGGGCAACGACATCGGCAATGGCATGATTCCAAGATCGCGTTGACACATCGCGACAACCCCGTCGAGGGAGGCACTGTCTTTATCTAATTCGTTGAGGAATAGAAGGCAGGGCAAGCCGAGTGCTCTGACGCGAGACCAGACTCTGATGAGTTCGCTCCGGATCCTCGACGAGACACCCACCACCAGGATCATGGCGTCCACCGCTCGCAATGCCATGACCGTCTCCCCCAGCAGGTGCAGCGCGCCGGGGGGATCGACGAGATTGATGGTGGTGTGATTCCAGGAACAACGGAGGAGACTGGTACTGACGGAACTGCGCCTGTGCAATTCTTCCGGCTCGAAGTCCGAGACGGTCGTGCCTTGTGCGATCGATCCGAGGTGGGGAACAGCGCCGGCGGCAAAGAGCATGGCCTCAACCAGCGAGGTCTTCCCGGCACCGGCACTGGAGATCAGGACCACATTTCTGAGTGACTCCCTGCCTAGCTCGCTCATGGGGCCCTCCTCTAGCAGGATGCTGGAAAAGTCCGCCAGCGGCGTTCTCGCATCGCTCCCAGGAACCGTGAAACGTGAGGCGTGAAACGTGAAACGTAGGACTGCCGAATCCTCTTCCTCCGAAACCTTCCACGTTTGACGTTTAACGTTTAACGGATCGCTGAACGGACTTTTTGAGCATCCTGCGCGGTGTTCTCCTGTTGTCCAAGACGTGCAAACCGGTAAAATTCAGGCGTACCCACAGAGTTTTTCCGAACCCTGCTAGATCACCGGAAGACGGTCTTGTCTTTCAGTGATGAAATGGCCTACTTACATCGCTGCGACTCTCCCTTCGCTCATGCGCCGACACCATCACTTGTCAGCCAACCCTGATCGGCAAAGCTGACATAGCGTCCATCGCCGATGACGAGATGGTCAAGGACCCGAATGCCCAGTACCTCCCCTGCCGACACCAATCGTGCCGTCAGGACACGATCTTCCTGGCTCGGCGTAGGATCACCACTGGGATGATTGTGCAGGAAAATCACTGCCGCCGCGGATTCTTTTACCGCAAGTGTGAAGACTTCTCGTGGATGGACAATGCTGAGCGTCAAGCTGCCTTCCGATACCGTCGTGTCACGCATGATGGCATGCTTGGCATCCAGTAAAATGACTTTGAAGATTTCGTGACGCAGGTCGCGCAAGGTCGGATGGTAGTGGGAAAAGAGATCACGGCTGGACGTGATCTTGGTTCCTTTGGTCAGCGGACCAGCAAGGGCACGTTTCCCCAATTCAAGGGCCGCCTTCAGTTGGGCCGCTTTTGCCTCCCCCACACCTGGAATAGCGCAAAGCTCTTCGATTCCGCATTGCGCAAGTCCAGTCACCCCCCCGAGTCGATCTAGGATATCCATCCCGACTTGCACGGCTGAAGCTCCGTGACGACCAACTCGAAGGAGAATGGCCAGGAGTTGGGCATTGGTGAGCGTCTGTGGGCCCTGAGTCAGCAGTCGTTCGCGCGGTCGTTCCGTTTCAGGCCATTGAGTGATGCCTTGTCCTCCTTTCTTGCTGGCCATTCACCCTCCCTGCACAAAAAATGACATTCTGAACGTTTTTGTACTAGCGATAGACCCCTCGGTGACCACTTGGTAACAAATACGTATCCCCTAAACTGTTGAAATTACGTACAGCGACAAATTGGTGCAGTAATTGCTTTGCAACGCCTGCAGCAATACACAGCACACCCTGGGAGGATTCAATGGAATGTCCGAAGTGTAAAGGCCTCATGATGCTTGAGCGGTTCTCCGATTTCTTCTTAATTTTCTACGCCTGGAAATGCATCAACTGCGGCGCGATCATCGATCGCACCATTTCAAATAATCGGCGGAAGAGCTTAGCCGCTCGCAATCCCCAGACAGTGGCGACCCCCTAGAACAATTGCGATTGGTCTATATACTGGCCGACCCTCTGATCGCCACAGACGGTCGACATTGGCGCACTGACGCCCCGTCGCTCGCGCCTCACGCCGCTAGATCACCGGACGGCATTATAGCCACAAGCTCGAAGGTCGTCAAAACACTTCCATTTCATTCGCTCCATTCTTTCTAGCTCCCACGCCGGCTCCACACCAGAACTTCAGACCTCGCTTCAACCGCACTTATCTTGACCCCTTCAAAAACGCTATGTTAGAGTCAGTCGCTTCCGAAATGTCGCTCACCTTCAATTATGCGTGTCATTGCCGGATCTCACCGAGGTCGACGCTTGAGTGGGCCAGAAGGGACTGCACTCCGTCCCACATCAGACAAGGTTCGGGAGGCTCTTTTTTCGATTCTCGGGACCCAGGTGTCAGGAGGTCGCTTTCTTGATTTGTATGCAGGCACGGGAGCCGTCGGGATTGAAGCGCTGAGCCGTGGGGCCTCAGCCGTCACCTTTGTCGAGTCAGACCCCAAGGCCGTGCAGCTGTTACAGAAAAATCTACGGACCTGTCAGTTGCTCGACCGAGCGCAGGTTCACGTGGGACAAACATCCGCCTTCCTCGCGCGGAAAGACTGGTGGGGCGGCCCGTACGACGTACTCTTTGCGGATCCGCCGTATGCCGCGCTGGATGAGTTAGACATCCTGATCCATGCCTGGAGGCCCGGGTTGTTGACGGAGCATGCCGCCGTGATCATTGAACAAGACTCTCGCACCGAATTGCCTGCATCCATCGACCATGCCGCGCTTGTGCGCCGATACGTGTATGGCGATACGGCATTGTATCTGTACGGTTTGTCCACCTCAGAGTCGACCGCATCATGAAAATTGGCATCTATCCAGGTACCTTCGATCCCATTACCCACGGGCACACCGACATCATCACCCGAAGCTTGCGGGTGTTTGATAAAGTGGTCGTCGCCCTCGCGCCGAATCCAGCCAAGCATCCGCTCTTCAGCCTGACCGAACGGTTGGAGATGATCCGGATCGTGATGAAGGAGATGAAACAGGTCGAAGTGACCCACTTCGACGGCCTGCTCGTGGACTATGTTCAGCGATACGGTGCACATGCGATCATCCGTGGCTTGCGGGCGATCTCGGACTTTGAACATGAATTCCAGATGGCCCTCATCAATCGCAAAATCGCCAAACAGGTTGAAACCGTGTTCCTGATGACCAGCGAAGAATATTCCTATTTATCGTCAACCATCATCAAAGACGTGGCCACCCACGGCGGAGCACTCACGGAATTTCTGCACCCCGAGGTTGCGCGCCAACTGCAGGAACGGATCAGGAGTTTAAAAACATGAAGCTTGCTGCACGAGCGGGGCGAATTGTCCCTTCCCCCACATTGGCCATGGCCGCAACTGCAAAGGCGATGGCAGCACGTGGAATCGACGTCGTCGATTTCTCGTCGGGAGAACCGGACTTTGATACACCCGAACCGGTAAAAGCAGCCGCAGAAGCCGCAATTCGTGCGGGGTTTACGAAATACACGCCTTCATCCGGCATCGATGAACTGCGCCAAACGATTATCGACAAGCTTCAGGCGGAGCAAGGGCTTCGGTACGAGAAGTCTCAAGTGCTGGTCTCGTGTGGCGCCAAACATTCGCTCTACAACCTTGCCGAAGCGCTCCTTGAAGCGGGTGACGAAGTCATCATTCCCGTTCCCTATTGGGTCTCCTATGCCGACCAAATCCTGCTGAACGACGCCACGCCGGTGTTCTTGCCGACCCGTGAAGAGGATGGGTATGCCATTGATGCCCATGAATTGGAACGGCTCATCACCACACGCACCAAGGCGATTATCGTCAATAGCCCCGGCAATCCAACGGGAGCGACCTATGATCGGGCGACGCTCGAACGCCTTGCTGAGCTGGCTCTCCGTCGAGATCTTCTTCTCATTTCAGACGAGATTTATGAAAAAGTCCTCTACGACGGAGTGACACACACGAGCATTGCCTCGTTAGGACCGGAGGTCGCAGCCCGTACCGTCGTAATCAATGGTGTCTCGAAAGCCTATGCGATGACCGGCTGGCGGATCGGCTATGCGGCTGGCCCAAAAGATCTGTTGACCGCCATGGCGAACATTCAAAGTCAGAGTACGTCCAACCCCTGTTCCATTTCGCAAAAGGCTGCCGTGGTGGCCCTGCGTGAAGGCGGTGCGTTCATTGAAAAGATGGTAACAGAGTTCGATCGGCGACGGCGCGTCATAGTCGAGCGCCTGAATGCGATGCCAAGCGTTCGCTGCCGAATGCCCACCGGAGCATTTTATGCATTTCCCAATGTGAGTGGGCTGCTCGGGAGGCAAAGCCCAAGCGGAACAATCGCAACTCCGACCGATCTCGCGAACTACCTGTTGCAAGAATTCAAGATCGCCGTAGTTCCCGGTGAGCCGTTTGGGAGCACGCAGCATATTCGACTGTCGTATGCAACCAGCATGGAGACGATTGTCCGGGGAATGGATCGCCTCGACGCGGCATTCAAGCAGCTCACCTAACAGGATGCTAAAAAGTCCGCCAGTCTGTCTTGTTCATTTGGTCTATTCGGTCTGTCTGGTGTGTTTAGTTGAAGGAGCAGGCTTCGAAAAAACAATTGTCGACCTCTGCTTGCCCACAGGTCAATTGTCCATAATAATGTAAGAATAGCCTGCAGGAGGAAATCAATCGTGCCAATCTACGAGTACCAGTGCGAAGGCTGCGCGGATAGGTTTGAGATTAAACAAAGTATGAAGGACGACCCCCTCACCATCTGCCCGCGATGCGGGAAGCGCGTACAGCGACTTATCTCATCGCCCGCCATCATGTTCAAAGGCAGCGGGTGGTACGTGACGGACTACTCCGACAAAATGAAACCTTCCTCAGGCAGTGACGTACCAATCGCTACGACTGGAGAGAAGAAAGAGGCGGCGCCAAGCACGTCCGACCAGACGACGTCTACGGCTCCCTCTACTCCAGCTTCTCCCCCCGCGTCCGCGCCGGCAAGCACCCCGTCGAGCACGACCTCAAGCACCCCGACGACTGCGCCGTCGTCTTCCACCACCAAATAGATAGCAGTGACGAGGCGCGCTAGCGCGTGCCGGTGGCCTTCTTGGCCGGTGCTTTCTTCTTGGCCGAAGCCTTCTTCGTGACCTTTGCGGAGGACTTGACAGTGCCTGCCTTCGGCGTTGCGACCTTCGCCGACTTCGCCAGCCGTTGCTGTGAGGCCGCCAGGCTATTTTGCAAGCTGTTCATCATGGACGACTTATCGCGATTCGCCCGAGAGAGATCATCCACTTGCGCCTGCAAATCGTCTTTCACCTTCGAAATGGAGGCGAGTTGATTCTGTAGCTGGGTCTTTTCCATAGTCGCACTCTGCAGCTCGGAGCGGAGTTGTTCTATTTGGGTTTGGAGTGCCGGAGGCCAGTAATCGCACCCGGACAGACCCATCGAGAAGAGCGTTATGGCGGCCACCGCAACAAGGTTCCGCATCATCACTGCTTGAGTCATCGGCATTCTCCTTTCAGCGTGAACGATACAATCGACTTCACCGACTATCTGCGTCGAGATGCAGGCCGTGAGCGGCCAACTGTGCCGCAATGGCGCCTCGTTCGATCGCTCCATCGCGAATGATTCGGATCGGGCCCCGTACGTCGACGACGGTGGACGGTCGCCCCCCGGGGGTCGGTCCAGCATCAATGATCAGATCGACCGCATCTCCAAGGATGCGCTGCACCTCTTCGGCCCTGTGGGGCGGCGGCATGCCTTCACGATTCGCACTGGTGCCGGTCACCGGCCCGACTAGACGCAAGAGATCAACCAGCGGCTGCCAGGCACTGAGACGGATACCGACAGAGCCAGTCCCCGCAGTCACCGTATCCGAGAGTCCTACCGCTGCGGGAAAAACGATCGTGAGAGGCCCGGGCCAGAAGACGTTCATTAATACGGTAGCTGCTGGTGGGATGCTTCGAACGAACGGCTCCAGCTGAGGCCTCTCTCCGATTAGCACGAGAATCGGCTTTCCCTCCGACCGGCCTTTGACTTGCCACAATCTGGCGAGGGCCTGTTCGTCGAACGGGACCACCGCAAGCCCGTAGAAACTTTCCGTCGGCAGAGCGATAAGACCGCTCTCTCCGAGCACGCGACGCACCCGCTCAGCAAGCACCGGAACGGTGGAAGCATCATAGCGCTCGATCGTAGCCATGGCAGGAACCATTACCCCGCCTTATTCATGACGGTTCGTCGCGAAATTGCTGAGCCGCGTCGCGAGACCGGCGCGCGGAGCCGTGAGGCCCCGATGCGTACTCGTGCAGNNGGGGCGAGCCCGCCGGCCGAAGGTTTGTCGCAGCAGCGGATCGGCAATTGCAGCAGAAGCGTTCATGAATAATGCGGGGCAACCTCATGCTGCGTTATACGTGACGTGCGAAAGCACGATGCGCAATATCCGTTCGATAGTGAGAACCTTCAAATGAAATCGACCGGGTCACTCGATAGGCTTCCGTTTGCGCGTCTGCCAGGGTCTTTCCGCGTCCCGTAATTCCCAGCACCCGGCCCCCGGCCGTCACCACCTCAGTACCTGCCCGTGCCGTACCTGCATGAAATACCACGGCCGTCGCATCAGTTGTGGTCGGCAATCCGTGAATCGCACGACCGGTCTGATAGGCAGCGGGATAGCCTCCCGACGTCATGACGACACACACCGCGGTCTCATCATGCCAGTTCACAGTGAGCTGATCGAGCCGATGTTCGACCACGGCTTCCATCACCTCCAGCAAATCGGTCTTGAGCAACGGTAGCACGACTTGCGTTTCCGGATCCCCCATCCGGGCATTGAACTCCAAGACGTACGGCGTGCCTTTCACAATCATGAGCCCGGTGTACAAAACGCCCTGAAACGGACAGCCCATGCGAGACAAGGCTTCAACGGCGGGGTATAGGACCTGCCGGGTGACCTGCTCGCGCAGCGCCATCGTGCCGAGCGGCGCGGGACAATAGGCGCCCATGCCCCCGGTATTAGGCCCCGTATCGCCATCTCCGACTCGCTTATGATCTTGCGCCGGCGGCATCGGTACCACCGTCCGGCCATCCGTGAAGGCCATGATGGTCAGTTCCTCGCCGTCAAGAAACTGTTCGATCAACACGCGCTGACCGGCCTGACCGAATACTGCATGCTCCATCGAATCGCGGACGGCCTGTGTCGCCTCCTCACGGGTCATCGCAACCACCACACCCTTTCCCTGCGCCAGTCCATCCGCCTTCACCACCACGGGAAGCTCATGCTGATCGAGATAGGCTAAGGCCGGAGCAACCCGATCGAAACTTTGCGCCTTTGCCGTGAGAATCTTCGCGCTGGCCATGATCTCTTTGGAAAACGTTTTGCTGGCTTCGATGCGCGTGGCGACCTTCGTCGGTCCAAATATTTTGAGCTTGGATTTGCGAAATTCGTCGACAATGCCCAACGCAAGCGGGGCTTCCGGCCCTACGACCGTCAGATCAATCTTCTCCGACTCCACGAATGTTTTCAGCCCGGTAATGTCGTCGGCTTTGACCGGCACACAGGTCGCAAGCGATTCGATCCCTGCATTGCCGGGCGCACAGTAGAGCATAGGCTTGCGGGGACTTTGCGCGAGCTTCCACACCATAGCGTGCTCGCGTCCCCCACTACCAACGACAAGAATTTTCACGGAACAACCTCTCTGAATTCCAGCACGACCCTCTTGCGGATGCTCAAACAAGTCATCCAACAAGGCCGCAAGGAGTGAGAGGCCCGAAGCGTACTGAACGGAAGTACGTTGAGGGTCTCGAACGACTGAGAACGATGTTGGGGACCTGTTTCAGCATCCGACTAGTGGCGGAAGTGGCGCATGCCCGTCATAATCATTGCCACTCCCTGCTCATCTGCGGCTTTGACAATTTCGGCATCGCGAATCGAGCCGCCCGGCTGAATGACCGCCGTGATCCCCGCTTGCGCGGCGGCATCTAATCCATCCCGAAACGGAAAGAACGCATCCGACGCCATCACACACCCATTGATCGGCATCTGGGCTTTCATCACCGCAAGCTTCACCGAATCGACCCGACTCATCTGGCCGGCGCCGATTCCCACCGTCTGCCCAGGCTTCGCATAGACGATCGCGTTCGACTTCACGTGTTTGCAGACCTTCCAGGCAAACGCGCAGGCCGCATACTCCTCGTCCGTCGGTTTGCGCAGGGTCGGTACGTTGAGCGTTCTCAGATCGGTCAAGACACCGAGATCCCGATCCTGTACGATCAAACCACCCACCAATTTCTTGAGATCGAAGCCCTCTTGCTTCACCTTCGTGAGCGGCCCGACGTCGAGCAAACGAAGATCTTTTTTGCGTTTCAATTCCGCGAGTGCGTCGTCCGCAAATCCAGGGGCAATGACCACTTCCACAAACGTAGAAGTGATTTCCTTCGCCGCGGCCAGATCCACGGGGCGATTGAACGCAATCACGCCGCCGAACGCCGAGGTAGGATCGGTCTCCCGAGCTTTTACATAGGCCTCGACCGGCGTCACACCCAGTGCCACGCCGCAGGGATTGTTGTGCTTGATAATGGCCACGGCAATCTCGTCATACTCTTTCGCCAGCTCGAGCGCCGAATTGGCATCGAGGAAATTGTTGTACGACATCGCCTTGCCGTGCAGGATCTTTCCGCGAGATACCGACGGCTCGGTCGAATGCAGCTCTCGATAGAAGGCCCCTTGCTGATGCGGGTTCTCCCCATAGCGGAGCATCTCCGCCCGTTCGAACTGCAAGGACAATATTTTAGGGAACTTAACCTCGTTGCCTGGCACCTGCTTTTCGAGATACCCGGCGATCAGACTGTCGTAGCGCGCCGTGTGTTGAAACACCTTCAACGCCAACTCACGCCGTAACTCACGCGATACCGTCCCTGCCTTCGCCGCATCGAGTACGCGCTGGTAGTCCGTCGGGTCCACGACCACCAGGACATCTTCGTGGTTTTTGGCGGCAGAGCGCAGCATCGACGGCCCACCGATATCGATATTTTCGATGGCCTCTTCAAAGGAACAGTGGGGCTTCGCAATCGTCGCCTCGAACGGATAGAGGTTGACCACGACCACGTCGATGGGCCCAATCCCATGCAGCTTCATCTGCTCGACATGGGCAGGCACCGAACGCCGTCCCAGTAAGCCGCCATGAATCTTGGGGTGCAGTGTTTTGACACGACCGTCGAGAATTTCCGGTGAGCCAGTGTAGGTCGCCACATCGGTCACCTTCACACCGGCCTCACGTAGGGCTTTTGCCGTTCCTCCGGTCGAGAGGATCTCGGCACCCAACGCCTCGAGCCCTTTCGCCATTTCCACCACCCCGGTTTTGTCTGACACGCTGATGAGTGCCCGCTTGATGCCGGCCATAGATCACTCCTTGGAAGACGATCGATGAATGTTTCGTGAGTCGGAAGGCGCGGCGAAGAATAACAAATGAATATCCACCTTACAAGAGGGATGGAACCCCCACGCATCTAGCAGGATGCTGAAAAAGTCCGCCAGCATCCGAAGATCGTTACGCGTGAGACGTGAAAGGTAAAACATAGGATTGCCGTGTACTCTTCATTGAAACCTATCACTTTTTACCTTTCACGTTTCACGAACGATGCGGGTGACCGTACGTTTTTCTTGCCTGACAAGAGTCTATTCATGAATGCGTTCGTAACGGGCGTGAGTACGATGGTGTTGTGGGCCAGTCTGAGCGCTGGCGTGTTTGCGGCCACTCCTTCTGCGTTCGAGCTATATCCGTCAACGGCGGTTCCGGGCGCTACCTTGTCGATCGGCGGAAAGGGGTTCGGCGCATTTCGATCCGCGCAAGTCAATCGCGTGACTGTCGGCGGCTTCCCTGCGTTGATTCAGCGATGGGAATCCGACCTGATCGAGGTAAAGGTTCCCTTTCAAGCTCAATCCGGTCCCGTTGAAATCATGGCTGGGAAGAAGAAACTGTCTGCCGGGAAATTAATAATAATGCAGCCGGCGATTACCGCGGTGACGCCGGCAGAGATCGAACCAGGCCATACCGTGCAGATTACCGGCGCGCATTTCGGTGTCACAGCTGGTCCGCGCGACCCCAATACGATGTTCGGGGTCAACGATGTGATGATCGGGGGTGTGGTCGTTAGGCCGCGCCGGTGGAAAGACGACATCATCGAAGTCGAAGTTCCCACGAATGCTGCGTCGGGCGATGTACTGGTTCGATTGGCCTCGTCCGATCCCTTGCCGGACGGGTCTTGTTGTGCGACGGTCCAGTACAAAGTCAGCAATGCGGTTCCCCTGAAGTTGATTCCGAGCATTCGCGTCGATCCCATGAGCGGGCCGGTCGGAACGAAGGTCGTCTTCTTTGGCCAGGGTTTTGGCGCTGCGAAGGGAGCCGGTGACAAGGTGACGTTCGGCGGACGCCACGCTACTATCGCCCAGTGGTCCGATAGCGCCATCGTCGTGCATCTCCCGATGGATGCGGAGACCGGATCGATCGTTCTGACTATGCAGGGGCGTGAGCGAACCGTCGGAATCTTTACGGTTCACGTGCCGAAAGTGACGGCATTGACGCCTCCGGCCGCCCCAATCGGCACCCTGCTCAGAATCAGCGGAGAACATTTCGGATTCTATTCGGAAAGTGGAGCGACTCCCTACGCCTTTACCGATTTCAATACGGGAGAGAATCGAGTCGATATCGGCGGGGTCCGCGCCGTCATCTATCGCTGGCAAGACGATCGTATCGATGTATGGGTGCCTTTCAGTGCGAAGAGCGGGCCGGTTGTGATCTATCGAGGCGCGACGAAGCCTAACTCCGATGGCTCCTGTTGTGCGACGAAAGAAGTTCTGAAGACTGAGGCGGGGGTCTTTACGCTCGTGACGCCGAAGATCGACTCCTACAGCCCGCAATCAGGCGGACTCGATGAGCTGATCACCATCAAAGGGTCGGGGTTCGGCTCGTTCTTGAAAACAGCCGAGCATGCTTACTTGGGCATCAACCAGGGGGCCTACAAGCGACAAGAATATATTGAGTTGGGCGAGAATGTTTCGCGTACGGAAGTGCTGTTCAGTAACGTTGCGGCGCAGGTGATGTCCTGGACGGATACGGAGATCGTCGTGCGAGTGCCTCATCGGAATCTCTATGGTGTGGGGAAGCGCAACGAGTTCTTCAATGAGCTCGCCACTGGCCCGCTGATCGTGCGGCGCGGCTCCTGGGATGTGCAGCCTGACAATTCTTGTTGTACTCCGAAGAAATGGCTGACGGTGGAAGCGGGCCTCTTCACCATTGAAGCCAAGGGCATGCCTGATCCGGGCTACTTCAATAACAACCGCCCTGACGCCAACACCAACCAGTGAGAGACGGATTGTCCGGATCATGGTGGGTTTACCCTCTGTCACGTGGTGGATGCCTCGTGCTCATGGGGCTGGCGACGCTGTTCTGCGCGCCTCCCTCGTGGACTGCTGACTCTCCTCTGACGATCACCCCGCAAGTGAGTCATACGGAAGCCATCCTGATGGGGCTCTATTTTCATACGCCTCAGCTGGGCTGGGCAGTGGGGTCTGGGGGCACCATTCTGAAGACGGTCGATGGAGGGAAGAAGTGGAAGAAAATCGTCAGCGGCACCTCGGCGAGCCTCTCGGGCGTTTTCTTTCTCGACGAGAAGCAGGGATGGGCCATCGGAGCCAATGGGACGATTCGCCAGAGCCAAGACGGGGGACATACCTGGCATGCGCGACTCGTCGATACCCAGGTGGCGCTCCACGGCCTCTCGTTTGTGTCGCCCAGCGAGGGGTGGGTGGTCGGTGGCAACGGAACCATTCTTCATACGAAGGACGGCGGGGTCCATTGGGTCGATCAAGCGAGCAAGACGAGCGCAGGGCTCTATGGCATTCAATTTCTCACCGCACAGCATGGGACGGTGGTTGGGGCGGTGGGGACCGTCTTGATGACGGACGATGGGGGGAGCACCTGGACTCCGCAAGAGACACAGGGAGCTGTCACGCTATTCGATGTGTATTTTTCTGATATGTCGACCGGGTGGGCCGTCGGGAACGCCGGCGCCATCTTCCAAACGACCAATGGCGGTCATCAATGGATCGATCGCACGTTACCCTGCTCCCGCACCTGTACGAAGCTGACCGACCTCTTGCGAGTGCGCTTTACCGACCTTCAAACCGGATGGATTGTGGGGGAACGGGGTATGGTTTACCGGACCACCGATAGTGGTTTTACCTGGACAGAGCAGGGTGCTATCGCGAAGGTCTCGCTGTTCGGCCTCTCGTTTCCTGATGGAACACAGGGTTGGGCCAGCGGAGAAAATGGCACGATTGTTCATCTGACCATAGGCCGCTGACCGCAGTCGTAAAACGTAAAACATAAAAGGTGAAAGGTTTCGGAGGAAGACAGCTCGGTAATTCGACGTTTTACGTTTCACGTCTNNCTAACCTTTCACGGTTCTTGAGTCACATCGAGTCGTGATTGGAGAATGCTGAGCGCTGCGATCGCTGCGGTCTCGGCCCGCAAGATTCGTGGTCCGAGGGTGAGCGGGAGGAAGCGCTGCTCCTGTGCAAGACGCTGCTCGTCTGGTGCCCATCCCCCTTCCGGTCCTACCAACAAGACAATCGGATGCTGATGGTCCTGTGGCGGCAACGGCATGGTGGCGAGCGAAGAGCCAGTGGAGCGTTCCGCGAGTATGCCCTTCAGAGGTGCCGAGGCATATTGTCGGCAGATCTGTGAGAGGTCTACCGGTTTTGCGATGGTGGGAATGGTCCATCGTTCCGACTGTTGTGCCGCATCCCGCGCAATGCGCTCCCATCTGGATCGTTGATGTTCCAGGCGTTCCGGGTTGGGCTTGATGACACTGTGTGTGCTGTGAATGGGCACGATGATAGCGACTCCGAGTTCTGTGGCCTTCTGAATAACCCAGTCCATCTTGTCGCCTTTGATAAACGCTTGTCCGAGCACGATAGGTGAGGTTCTGCGCGCCGGCTGGGTCTGTTGATCGATGATGCGGCTGTCGATGGCCTGTGAGGTGATGTGGGTCACTTCCACACGATAGCGGGTTCCGCATCCGTCGTTCAGGGTGAGGGAGTCTCCCGGGTGCAAGCGGAGACTATCGCGGAGATGATGGAGAAGGTCACCGGTCATGCGGATCGTCGGGGGAGTGATGGCGTCAGGGGTGACGAAGAACGTGGACATATTGCGGGTGTTTGGGCGATGACTGTCAGCGCTATTCGAAGAAGGTCTTCATCTTGTCGAAGAAGCCGTCATTGTCCTCTTCCATCGACATGCCGCTTTCTTTGGCAAATTCTGTGAGCAATTCTTTCTGACGAGCGGTCAGTTTGGTGGGAATCTGAACCTTGATGACAAATAATTGGTCGCCGGTGCTTTGGTTCTTGAGGCTGGGAATGCCTAAGCCTTTGATGCGTAGGATCTTATCTGGCTGCGTGCCGGCAGGAATCTTGATGACGGTATTGCCTTTCAGCGTGGGGACCTCGATTTTTCCTCCGAGCACGGCTGTGACAAACTGAATCGGGACGTCACAGAGGATATCGTGCCCTTGGCGCTGGAAGATCGGGTGCGGCTTGACGGTAATCGCCACATACAGATCGCCGGGCGGGCCTGCGTTGACTCCGTGCTCCCCTTCGTCCGAGAGGCGCAGTCGCATGCCTGACTCGATACCGGCCGGAATGTGTACGGCGATGGTCCGTTCTCGATAGATGCGTTGACGGCCTTGGCAGGCCGGACAGGGTTCTGTGACGATTCGTCCCGCTCCCTCGCATTGGCCGCAGGGACGGGTGATGCTGAAGAACCCTTGCTGGAACCGCATCTGTCCGGCCCCTTTGCAACTGGGGCACGTCTTGACCGATGCGGCGCTCTTGGCGCCGGTCCCTTTGCAGTCGTTGCACACTTCCCATCGTGGGATTTTGAGTTTGGCCTCTTTCCCGTAGACGGCTTCTTCGAAGGTTAGTTCCAGATTGTACTGGAGGTCGTTGCCGCGCTCCGCCCGATTGCCGCCTCGCTGGCCCCCGAAAAAATCCTCGAAGATGTCGTTAAAGGCCTCGCCGAAGCCGCTTCCGCCAAATCCGAAGCCCTCCGGACCGCCACCCTGCTGAGCCCCGGCGTGACCGAACGTGTCGTAACGCTTGCGTTTATCCTGGTCGCTCAGCGTCTCGTAGGCTTCGTTGACTTCTTTGAACTTTTCTTCTGACGATTTTTTCTGGGCCTCTCCGGTCTGGAGATCGGGATGGTGTTGGCGGGCCATCTTTCGATAGGCCTTCTTGAGCTCGTCGTCGGACGCGGTTCGGTCGACGCCTAAGGTTTGATAGTAGTCGCGCTTGGACACGGATGCCGTCTCTCTGGGTAACAGTGCAACAAGACCGAGCCCCGTGCATCGACGAAGCTCGGTCTCGCTGAGGGTATTCTAACTTATTTTTTGTCTTTGT
Source organism: Nitrospira sp. (assembly GCA_003135435.1). Lineage (GTDB taxonomy): Bacteria > Nitrospirota > Nitrospiria > Nitrospirales > Nitrospiraceae > Palsa-1315. Next base: position 39,673 of record PLBR01000113.1, read on the forward strand.
CTACTTCTTCGAATTCTGCGTCGACGACTTTTTCATCCGCCTTGGTCTCGCCGCCGGTTCCGGTTCCGCCTGCGGCGTCGGTACCGGTTCCGCCTGCAGCCGATGCCGAGGCCTTCTTATACATTTCCTCAGCCAGCTTGTGGGACGCGGTCGTCAATGTTTGGGTGGCGGACTCGATCGCCTCGGGGTCCGTTCCCTCCATCGCTTTCTTCAGCGCGGCCACAGCTTCCTCGACTTTGGTCTTGTCTTCTGCGGCGATCTTGTCGCCGTGCTCACTCAGGTTCTTTTCCGTCTGGTAGATCAGGGTGTCGGCCTGGTTTTTAGCTTCGGCGGTCTTTCGCCGTTTCTTATCCTCTTCCGTATGGGCCTGTGCATTTTTTACCAGTTTCTCGACTTCTTCCTTGCTCAAGCCGCTGGACGCCGTGATCTTGATGGACTGTTCCTTTTGTGTCGCCAAGTCCTTGGCCGAGACATGGACGATGCCGTTCGCGTCGATGTCGAACGTCACTTCTACTTGCGGCATCCCGCGGGGGGCGGGAGGAAGGCCGACCAAGTCGAACTGGCCGAGGAGCTTGTTGTCGTTCGCCATTTCGCGTTCGCCTTGGAATACTCGAATGGTCACCGCCGTTTGATTGTCGGCAGCCGTCGAGAAGACCTGGCTCTTTTTCGTCGGGACGGTCGTGTTCCTCTCGATCAACTTCGTAAAGACACCGCCGAGGGTTTCGATGCCCAGCGAGAGCGGCGTCACGTCGAGGAGCAGCACGTCC
>PLBR01000137.1 GCA_003135435.1 Nitrospira sp.
CCACCGGCCGAGCCGCCCACGCACACGACAGGAAAGTCTTTTACGAACGGATTCTTTGTGATCGGCATGCTTACCTCTTTCTGATTCGCACGTTCAACGTACCACAAATCTTTGCCGGCTCTCGGAATAACTCGCCAACCACTGCCAAAGCTATCTCCCACAATCTGAATGATCCCTTATGTAGGTAGAAACATCAGTTCGACAAGGTATGCATTCTCGTGAAGCTCGCCAGCATTGACCGGCGAAGCTGGAGCGAGAAGCAGCATGAACAGCAGTCCGGCGATGTACAAGCGGCAGGTCAGAAAGACATGGGGCTTCGACTTCAACGTCGAAGCCCCGTGCTGGTGATTAGCGAGTCGAAACCTGGGCAAGGACTGGATGCGTGGCAATTGCGTCGTTGATCGCTTTGACCATCGCGATCGGTGAGGCTTCACCAGTCTTGACCAAGGAGGTGTAACGCTCCTGAGTCAGGGCAAAGAACGCCGCCTGGTGCTCGGCCGGCACACCCATCAAGGTGGCGAGCGAGGCGAGATGCTCACCATGGCCCTGCGCCATTTCCTGAGACAGGTTTTCAAAGTTGAGCTGAGCAAACATCGTCGTCTTGTGCTCGGACATCACCTGCCCATCGTTCGTGCAGCCGGACGTCCCCGTGCTGATCCCGAACGTCTGGCTGCCGAACGTACCGTTCGTAGTCGCCATCAACACCTGGGGTGCGATGTCCTTCTGGTGCGCATAATCACTCCAGGCGAGCTTGCCCAGCCCGCAGCCAGGGCCGGTGTCTGGGTTGGCCGCCATCGCCAGACCTGCCTGCATGCCAAACAGCACCGCGACGGACAATAAGAGCACTTTCTTCAACATAAGTCCTCCTCCTTGTATGATTGTACGAGTGGATAACCTCCCGTTGCGTGTTAGAAGCAACCGGTGGATCGTGCCTGCAGATAAACTCGATTCCTACACCCTCTGCATTGCCAAGGAAACCTGCCTCCCAGTCGGCGGAGGAAATCATTGTAGCCATGCCGCGCCGACCGATGGCAGCCTATTGAAGAACATCCAGGGCACTTCACCTCCCTCGGCCACATGTGGCTCTGAACATCGGGGAGGGCGGGATGTATGGTCGCCATGATTGCGTACTTGCTTGGTTGGATGGAGAAACGTACACCCGATTAGCAGTTTGCACCACTAGGAAAAACCCTAGAGGTGAAAGTTTCGGGGCAAGTGGGCAGATGCGTCTGCAGTTCTCAGTGGACTGGAAGGGCTTCACACCCACCTCCCGAACCTCCTCCATCATCGGTGCCAGTCAGCATTGGACAGGGACTGTTGTCGTTCAGATATGCCGGAGCACACGCCACCAACGCAACCCCTTGAATATCAAAGCAAAGCGCGTCGGTTATCGACGGTTGGATCCCCTGGGCCGACCCAACCAACTATGCATCAGCGAGCTCACCCGCGTGCCTTCACCGCCTGCCAGGATAATCGACCAGCGCTCACCCGATGTGCTGTGTGGACTCACGATTCCCTCCTTCCTTGATTGTCACATTCAACAACAATTCACCGAGTCAGTCCATCCGCACTCCGCGCGGTCGTCTGGGGTTTTGAGGCCCTGTCAGTGGTCTTGCGCCTCGGCAGAAGGCTCTTCCAGCGGTTGGCCAGGATGTCGCGATCCACGCAGTCGCCGCAGTTGATACAACGCCACAGCTTTATCGGTCTGCCGGTAAGGTCACTTTCTAGGGATGCCATGTAGCTGAGGACCAGCAATCCGCCGCAGCGCAGGCAGGATGCACCAGGCGAAGTCCACGCCTGATTGCGCGGCCCCCTCTCCCGGTCCGGTGTTCGACGGGAGAGGAGGCGATGTCCAGAGAGCCGGCGACCAGGATCATAATGGCGTTCCGATCTCACGGAAGTACTGCCTCGTCGTCTCCTGGGCCTTCCTGAAACATGCCAGACAGTAGGTATGAGTGAGAGGGACATCGGCCGGATTCACGCCATGTGTCGTTCGATACGTCCACGGCGTGACCCAGCGCTCATGATCAGGGGAAGATCCGGTCTCGTCTCGAATGAGTCCGCAGACACAACAGACGGGGAGCATTTTCGGTGCGATGAACGTCTCTCTCATCGGAGCGGACGGCGCCTGACGAATTGTCCGAGCGAGCAGTTCTACAAGAGACATACGCCACCTCTTTCATTCATCCTTCATTCACGAGAGAACAGCCCGCGGCACATGCTGATCCTGATGAGAAACCTACCTCCGCACAGCCGATTCTGCCACTAGGAACCTCCCTTGCTCCACTCGAATAACATACTAGCGTCACAGACCAATAGGCTGCGGAACCATGGTGCTGGCCCGCCGGACATCCAATGGTCCGAATGGCTGGACACCTGATACGACCCCGCAGGAAGCTCAAAACGATCGTCCTCTTCGTCCGTCGTTCGTCGCTCATGCAGAACCGGCTGGCATATGCGCACCAGCGATTCGGGCGGGCTATGCGCGGCCCATTGCGAATAAGTCTGGCCCGAAGCTGTATGGTATATTAGGGTCGATCATTCAAGCTCTACTCGCGCTTACTCCGGAACGTCAAGGTTATGTCACGGATTGCCGAATTGCAGGCCCCAGTGGTGCAAGGGGCGCAGGTGTCAGTGGCGCAACGACTCACGGAGCTGAGCTATCCCCCGATCCTCGACTCCGCTGATGGTTTCGAGGAGGACGGGCAGCCACTCAGATTCAGGCATCGTGCGTTCAAGCGGGGTTCTGGTAAAGTTTGAATCGTGAGGGGCTAGCGAAAGCCGCAAGGTTCTGGCATCATGGGGGCATGCCAAAGCCCAAAGCCACGAAGCAGTCAAAAAGGAATCCCACCACGCCCAACCTGCTAGCCCGTTCCGAGGGAAAAGCGGCGATCGGTTCTTCACCAATAGCCCCCAAGAAGCCACTCAACAAGGAACCTCGCACTCGAAAATTTAAGCACTAGCGCTCATCATGGCCTATCTAAGGTTCCTTCCATCGCTGGTACTGTTCCCATTCGTCCGCCGTGAGCTTCGAGAGATCATGCCGAGGCTGCGTCGGCGGGAGGACCGTAGGGTGCTTCGTCATCGGAAACGCATTCAGATATTTTCCAAGCATCAGAATGTATGGAGTCCGATCTACCAGCTTCACCCTTCGCGTCCAGCTGGTCTGCACTCCCGCCTCGCCCCTCTCCTCGAACTCATCGAAGTGCTCAAAGCCCGCGACCGGCATTGCATGCAGCTCGTCTAGCTCAGGGATCTCGATCGGGTTGCCGAACATATCGAAGCCCGTTGCGACGGTCTTTCTGGATGAACGAGGGGAGAAGGGACAGTCTATACAAGCGTCCCGCCCAAAAAGACCAATGCAATGCTGAAGTAGATGACGAGACCGGTTACATCGACGAGGGTGGCCACGAACGGAGCCGAGGAATCGGCTGGATCAAACCCCACACGTCGTAAGAGAAACGGCAGCAGGGAACCCGTGAGCGCTCCCCACATCACCACGCCAATCAAGGACACTCCAACGGTCAGCGCCACTAAGAACCAGAGCGGTCTATACAGGTCAGCGAACAGGGACCACAGAGCGATCCGTACAAAGCCGACCGCGCCCAGAATCGATCCTAACGCCAGACTGGTCAAGCTCTCACGCCATGCTCGGCCTTTCCGGGGGCGCACGCGGTACCATCGGCCGGCCCATTTCACCGCGGTCTCCAGCATGGCGGCCACGTTCGATTTCCAGACCAGAGCCGGCCTCTCTGGGGAAGTGGACGGTCCCGTCCCCGAGCAGGCGTTGAGTTCCCGTTAGCAACGAAAGGCGCGATCTACTATGAGAGAAGCTGGCATGCACGATTCGGACACCGCGTCTGTACTCGAGACAGATGGTCCTCACACAACAGACATCAATAATGACATTCGTGCATTGATCTTGCAGGAGAATTATCCGTGCGTCGCGGCTATTCAGTCGGTGGTGCGAAATGAGTTTGTGATTGGAACGTATGGCCCATTTGGTTCCGGGACTCATTGGCACACATTGCGCGCCGACTTGCTACACTTCTTAGCATTGCAGCGTGCAACCCAATCTCGTTATCTGAGCTTTTGGGCTGTGTTTACCGCCCAACAGCAAAGTGCTGATAACGAAATCGAGTTTGAAGACAAATTCTGGCGTGAACTTTCGCTCTTGTCTTCCGAAGAGGAACGATCGGTTGATTGGGGTACGATTCATTCATCCGATCCGAACGATCCTTCATTTTGCGTAAGCCTCAAGGGCGAACAACTCTTTGTGGTCGGGCTGCATCCACAAAGCTCGCGTTTCGCCCGACGGTTTTCACGCCCCGCCATGGTGTTTAACGCGTTTTCGCAATTTGAAACATTTGAGAAAGAGGGAACCTACGCTGCCCTGGTCAAAACCATTCGCCAACACGAGTTGAAATTTCAAGGATCGATCAATCCCATGGTGCTGGCGCATGGAGATGTTTGGGAGTCGATTCAATACTCAGGACGTGAACATCCAGACTCCTGGAAGTGCCCGTTTCATTTTATGAAACAAGAGGACAAATCTCGTTGAAGCCGACTTGCATTAACGCTCAATCTGGCACCAGCTTTCGCCTTCGCAATTATGAGGAACTCACGGTTCTTGCACCCACCGGAGCGCAAGTCGCCGATCTGTTTTGTTTTTCCTGCGAGCGACCGCTTGATGCGCTTTCATCGGGTCGAAGCATTGATTATAACGAGACAGTGCTTTTCACCACAGGTCACACCTTATTTTCAAATGCAGGGGTGCCGTTACTTGAGATCATCGAGGATTCGTGCGGTCGGCACGATTTTTTAGTGACTCCGTGCAGCCTGCAGATGTTCCACATGCTCTCAAACACTACAGATTATCATCCCAGCTGTCACGAGAACTTGCGCCGTGCCTTCGCTCAGTTTGAGCGGCCACCCGAATTGATCTCGACCACGTTTAATATCTTTATGAATTATGAAATTGACCGGGAGGGGAAAATTCATCTGCGTCGTCCACTCAATAAGCCGGGGGATTGTGTTGTCTTTCGCGCGCGCGAAGATTTGATTGTAGGACTGACCGCATGCGCGGACCAGGCCACCAATGGTGGCTCTTGCAAACCAATTGAATATGTGATCTCAAACTCAGAAGTGCGGGGAGTCTCCGGCTTACGTGCAGCGCCAGCTCGGCCTTGAACCTCCAACCTGGTGTTTGCAACGGTTAGCAGAGGGACGAATACCTGTTAGCGGCGATCAGCCACCGGCCAATTAACACGAACCATAGTGTGTGAATTTGCACAGAGCATGAACCCTGTTGTTGAGAACGTCGAATATCATGATGGGTACCAATGGCCGTTCCTAGCTCACGGGAGGAATCACATGAAGGATCACGCGGGACAAAGCATTTCAGTCTGGATGGCAACTGCCACGTTGCCGAGTTTTTCCAAGTTACTCATGAATGAACAGGCAGACGTCTGTGTCGTAGGAGCGGGCATCGCAGGATTAACAACCGCGTATTTGTTGGGACGGGCTGGAAAATCTGTCATTGTGTTGGACGATGGCCCGATTGTGTCCGGTGAGACCGAACGGACAACGGCCCACCTCGTGACCGCTTTGGATGACCGCTATGTGGATCTGGAGCGGTTACATGGAGAAAAAGGGGCACGGCTAGCAGCAGAAAGTCACTCGGCAGCCATCAGCCAAATTGAACAAATCGTTCGTGAAGAACATATCGATTGTGACTTTGAGCGTCTGGACGGATACCTTTTCATGCCGCCAGGAGAATCCACCGACCTCCTCGATAGAGAAATGGCTGCCGGGCAGCGTGCTGGCCTGACTGATCTCCATATGGCTGCGCGCGCGCCCGTCGCTTCATTCGATACCGGACGGACACTGTGCTTTCCACGGCAAGCACAATTTCACCCCTTGAAATATTTGACGGCGGTCGCGCAAGCCATCGTGAGAAATGGTGGACGCATTTATACAGAAACGCATGCGACAAAGATCGAAGGGGGCAAGTCCGCCCGCATCGACACGCGGAATGGTCAGACGGTGACTGCAGGCGCGGTGGTAGTGGCGACCAATACACCGGTCAATGACATCTTGGCCATTCATACCAAGCAAGCTGCGTATCGGACATTTGTGATCGGAGCGACCGTGCCGGCGGGCTCAGTCAGCAAAGGACTCTATTGGGACACACCGAATCCCTATCACTATGTACGTCTGAGCCGTTCGGCATCGGTCGCGAGTGATGTATTGATTGTGGGCGGCGAGGATCATAAGACCGGACAGGCAGATGATGCAGAGGCTCGCTATGTCAAATTGGAGAAATGGGCACGAGCCCGTTTTCCGATGATGACAGAGATCGTATTCCGCTGGTCCGGCCAAGTGATGCAACCAGTCGATGGCCTGGCCTTTATCGGTCGAAATCCGATGGACAAGGCAAACGTCTATATAGCGACCGGGGATTCGGGCAACGGCATGACACACGGAACCATTGCGGGGATCTTACTCACCGACTTAATTCACGGTCGCGACAATGCCTGGTCTACTCTCTATGAGCCATCTCGCAAGACGCTCGGTGCGTTGAACACCTTTGCCAAGGAAACTCTCAACATGGCTGCTCAGTATGCTGACTGGGTCACCCCTGGGGACGTAAAGAAGGACGTATTAGTTCCTCCCGGCTCCGGTGCCGTGGTCCGCCGCGGCCTGCAGAAGATCGCCGTGTATTGCGATGAAGCAGGGCAGTTGCACGAACGGTCAGCAGTGTGTCCTCATTTGGGAGGCATCGTGGCGTGGAACCATTCAGAAAAAACCTGGGACTGCCCTTGTCACGGATCGCGATTCGACAAGTCCGGGAAAGTGATCAATGGGCCAGCTATTACGGATCTACCTTCTGCGGAAGCGCTTTCTTCTGGCGTATTAAACCAATAGGATTGGTGTCCACAGATGCCCGCACACCTCCACTTCCATCGGAAACGATGCTGGCTTTTTTGGTGAAGATCATACTGTTCCGTTTGGGAGGCCCCGATGGATCTGCAGCTTTGTTATAACGCCAGCGAGGATACATTTCCCTTACCGCGACACATCAAGGAGCGCTATGGCCCGTTTGGATTTCCTGCCCCTGCCGACGCCCGTCGCCCGTATATCACCTCCAACTTTGTGATGGGGCTCGACGGCAGGGCCTCGTTTAGAGAGTTGAAGGGCCGGAACGATGGCAAGACTGTTTCCAGGAGCAAAGAAGATGGCTGGCTGATGGATTTTCTGCGCGCGCATCATGATGCGCAGTTGGTCGGTGCGAGCACGCTCCGTGAGGAACCAAACCCTGAGGGGTGGGGCTGGGACTACGGCATCGATGACGAGGAATTGCGGACATACCGACAGGATACGCTCGGGCTCGGCCGGCAGAAAGTCCTCGTTCTCAGCGGTTCCGGGAACATCGATGTCAGGCTTCGCATCTTCAGTTCTCCGCGAGTTGAACCGTGGATCATCACCGCTCGGGAGGGGCAAGAGAATCTCCGGTCGCAGCTCAAGAGGTTAGGCTGTGAGGAAACGATTAAGACCCTCTCCGTGGGCGAAGGAACGCGGGTCGATCTTGCCGCCGCCGCACAACTGCTCCGGCAAGAACATGGCATCCGGACGCTGCTCTGTGAAGGCGGCCCCACTCTATACGGAGAGCTCCTCAAGCACCAGCTGATCGATGAGGACTTTCGGACGATGTCGCTTCAGGTATTAGGCGAGTCCACCAAGCCGGGGATCGATCGACCGACAGCGTATGGTCGCGTGAGCTATACACCCAAAACCGCACCATGGTTTCGAATGATAAGCCTTCACTATGCGCTACCTCACCACGCATTCTTCCGCCTTCGGTACGAGGGTCCAAGAACGTTTCAGGACTGAGTCACTGAGGTGATCGCGCTGTGTCGAGGCGAGGGTGTTGTTGTGCCGCTGGCACAGAACTGGACTAGTTCAGGAGCCTTGTCGCGACCGATACAGGATCCCGAAACCCGCCGTAAGGCTTCGCCTCCTGATCGGCAGGAAAGTGACCTGCCCCTATAAACCAGGTCGGGTCTGGAGTGAGGATTCCAGCCGACGAAAGGAGGGGCCATGGCACGAACACGGTATACGGCGGAAGAGATCATCTGCCATCTACGGACCGTTGAGATTGAGGCAGGCAAGGGTATCGGAATCGCAGACGCCTGCCGGAAGCTTGGCATCACCGAGCAGACGTACTATCGGTGGAAGAACGAAGACGGCGGCTTGCGCGTCGAGCAAGCCAAACGGCTGAAGGGTCTGGAGCAGGAGCATGCGCGACTGAAGCGCTTGGTGGCCGATCTCTCGCTCGACACTAGGATCGTGAAGGAGGTGGCAGCGGGAAACGTCTCAGCCCGGCTCGGCGCCGAGAAGCGGTGTGCCATGCGTAGGCCACGCTCTCGGTCTCCGAACGCCGGGCGTCGCGAGTGGTCGGGCCATGCCGGGCCACCCAGCCGTAGGTGCCCACCCAAAAGGCTGACGAGGACCGACTGCGGGCACGGATCATCGTGCTGGCCCACGCGTAGGGCCGCTAGGGGTAGCGGCGGATCACCGCCTTGCTCCAGCAGGAAGGGTGGCGCGCGAATCACAAGCGGGTGGAGCGGCTCTGGCGGCAGGAGGGGCTGACGGGGCCGCAGAAACAACCCAAACGGGCCCGGCTCTGGTTCGCCGCCGGATGGTGCACTGGGGATGCCGCTTGATCGGCGTCACAGATGGCATCGACACGGCGAGCAAAGGGCACAAGCTACAAGCCGGAATGAAAGGTTTGATGAACGACATTTTCCTGGACGATTTGCGTGAACGGACGCACCGCGGGATGGTGGGGCAAGCGCTGAAAGGCTATCATTGTGGAGGCCGCGCCTATGGGTACGTGCTCGTGCCTGACCTCCATCCGACGAAGCGCGATCCGTATGGCCAGCCGACCAGGATCGGGACAGGATTGGAACAGCACCTCGAACAAGCATCTGTTGTGCGGTGGATCTTTGAGCGTTTTGCGGATTGTTGGTCGCCGCTCAAGATTGTCGAGGACTTGAATCGCCGACGTGTGCCGCCCCCAGGCGCGGCCTTTCGCCGCCACTCCACACACACGCCGACGTGGTGTGCCTCCGCGCTCCATGGCGATGTACACCAGGGCACGGGATTGCTCAACAACCCGCTTTATAATGGCCAACACATTTGGGGTCGCGCCCGATGGGAGAAGCATCCCGATACGAAGAAAAAGACGCGAGTCCTGCGTGATAGGAAGGACTGGATCATCACCCCGGCTCCGCATCTCAAAATTATTGATGACGCCTTGTGGGCGCGGGTGAAGGCGCGGCAGGCAGTAATTCACAACGAGAGTGCGGGAGTGCGTGCGGCGCTCAAGCTCCGGCCCACAATGAGCACAGGGTGCGGCCCGAAATATCTCTTCTCCAGTCTGTTGATCTGCGCGCAATGCGGGCACAAGTTCATCATCGTGGACCCCCGGCACTATGGATGTAGCGGCTGGCAATATCGCGGCCAGTCGGTCTGCTCGAACACGATTAAAGTATCGCGCGCAATTGTGGAGTCGGTCCTGTTGGCTGCCATTCAGCGTGATCTGTTCACCGAGGAAGGGTTCATGGTCTTTAAGCAGGAGGTTGCTCGACTGCTCGCCGAACGTCGCCGTACACAGATCCCGGATCGGGAACGGCTGCACGCGAAGCTCGCGGAGGTCGAGCGCGAGATTGCCTACATTATGAAAGCCATCAAGGCGGGCATCCTGACCGTCTCAACCAAGGCAGAACTGGAGAAAGCCGAGGCGGAACGGGGGCGGCTTCTGAGTCAGCTCCAGGCAAGCACCGCCAAAGCTGACAATGTGACCACGATGCTGCCGAATTTGAAAGAGCGGTTCAAAACACTCGTAGGCAATCTGGCGGCAACCCCGCACGACCATGTCGCCAAGGCGCGCGAAGCCCTCAAGAGTCTGTTGGGAAAAACAATCGCGCTCCATCCATGTGCCGATGGTGCGGGGCGCTACCTGACGGCGGAAGTGACCGGGGATTATGAGGGATTACTGCGGCTGGCCATCGGCAAAAATAAAGCTGGTGGAGGGCACCCACAACCTG
>PLBR01000005.1 GCA_003135435.1 Nitrospira sp.
AACGTCTGGGACAAGACGCTGTCGACCGCTTCTTCAAGGAACGGCTCTTCGTCCAAGAAGATCAGGACGACCGAGACACGAGGTCGCTGATGGCTGGCCTCCCGGCCCATTGATGAATCCATCATGTCTGTTAGAAGTGGCCTCGGTTGTTTGGACAAAAGTTCCGTCTTCATAAGTGGAGCCCTGCGGTTGTGTGCCTACGCTGTTTGGGACAGTGCAGGCAGGTTGTCGAAGTAGACCTCATCTGGTGTTTTGTCGTCCAATGCCGTGTGCGGTCTTCTCTGGTTGTAGAACGCAAAGTATGTGTCTAATCCTTTCCTGGCATCGCTGACGCACCCGTAGGCGTGCAGGTACACCTCCTCGTATTTGACGCTCTTCCAGAGCCGCTCCACGAACACGTTGTCCCGCCAGCAGCCTTGTCCATCCATGCTGATCTGGATACCGTGGTCCTTCAGCAGGCCCGTGAAGTCCAGGCTGGTGAACTGGCAGCCTGGGTTAGTGTTGAAGATGGCCGGCGTGCCGTAGCGGTTGATGGCTTTCTGCACGGCGTCCATACAAAAGTCGGTGGTCAAGGTATTGGACAGACGCCACGACAGCACCCGGCGGCTCGCCCAGTCTATCGCGGCGAACAGATAGACGAACCCTCGTTGCATTGGGATGTAGGTGATGTCTGCCGCCCACACGTGATTGGAACGGGTGATCGTCAGATGGCGCAACTGATGCGGATACACCGGATCCGCCGGATGCCGTGTGCTGGTTTTGGGCTTGCGATACAGGGCGTGGATACCCATCCGCTTCATCATGGTGGATACCCGGCGGCGCCCGACTGGATGCCCCGCCCGCTTGAGCATCTTGCTCAGCATTCTGGCCTCTCCGAACGGGTGCTCCAGATGCAGTTCGTCGATCCGGCGCATCAATGCCAACTGGTCCGGCGACACCGGGGTAGCCTGGTAGTACGCGGTCGAGCGCGCCAGCTCCAGGATCTGGCATTGCCGGACAATCGGCAGTGCGTGGGTTCGGTCGATCATCGCTTTGCGCTCAACACTCCCGCCTTGGTGAGCGCCCCTTCTCAACAATCATGCTCCAGCGTGAGCTGCCCAATCTTGGCGTGGAGCACCTTGAGATCAGGCTCTGCGGCCTTGGCCCGCGGCGTTCCGCCAAATACGGCGGCGGATGCCGTCTATGGCTGCTTCCATTCTGAAATCTGGTTCGGATGCACCGCAAAGTGTTCAGCCCACTCCGCCAGTGTCTTGTCTCCCCGAATCGCGGCCAAGGCCACTTGGGCCTTGAATCCAGGTGCGTGGTTCCTTCGCGTCCTTCTCATGCGCTTGCTCCTCTGTTGGCCATGCTCTACACGGCTTGGGTTGAGCAAGACTACCACTTATCGACCTGTCCAAATGTCCGGCACCACCTCTCACTCCGCTCAATGTGGCGTCTCTCACCGACTCCTATCGTGGGGCACTCCCGGCATAAGCCGGGACATTCGTTTTGAGACGCTCCTCAACCGTTTTCCAATTAATATTTGAAAAGAACGACTCAATGTAGGCGTCCCGTTCTGAAGGTTTGTAATCCAGCAGGTATGCATGCTCCCACACATCCATCACGAGCGCGGGAATGAAGCCGGCTATATTTCCATTTTCATGCAGACTGATCCAGTGATTGGAGAGTCGGCCACTGTGTGGATTCAAATAACAAATGGCCCAGCCCACTCCTCGCATCTTCCCCACGCTGGAAAAATCCAATTTCCACATGTCATAGGTGCCGAAACTGTCTTGTGCTGCTTTCAGAAAAGCAGAGCCTTGATCGGGCTTCTTGGCCCCTCCTTTGGTCAAATTCTCAAAGTAATATTCGTGCAAGACCATCCCATTGTATTCAAACCCTAAGCGTCGTGTCAGCTCCGAATAGGCCGGCATTTCCTCCTGATCAATCCGTCCATCTTTCAGCATCTCTCCAATCTGGGTCGTGAGCTGGTTTGCGGCCTTCACATATCCCTCATACAGCTTGACATGCATCTCAAGCGTTCGATCCGAAATCCCGACCAGCCCGTGTAAGTTGAACGGTTTGGCGTCGTAGGAATCTCCCGGTTTCATGTGCCACCTCCTGTGTTCCTTTGATTGTTCAGCAGATCTAGCGCCATTTCTTTATGTGTTTCCCTCTGTAACCAAAATGGGCGAACGGCTTTCCCCCATGACATGAGAGCACGCGTAGAAATGCCGCCAGGTCCTGTTTCTCTTCAGTTGTCAACGCAGATGACAGAAAAGCTTTCGCTATGCTCTGCCTCACCACGCATTCTTCTGCCTTCGGTACGAGGGTCCAAGAAATTTCCCGGACTGAGTCACTGCGCTACGCACGCTAGTCCGGCTGATCCAGCTGATCGCGATGTGCAGAGGCGCAGGTGTTGGAAGCGCGCTCGCACCCGCCTCTTCATCAAGGAGCCCGGACTCGTGTCGGTTAGGCTGCCGCGCGAAATGGTTTAAACTTCTGTTCGGCTTTGGCCGCCAAGACA
>PLBR01000032.1 GCA_003135435.1 Nitrospira sp.
AACACCTGGCGAGTCACAAAGATCAGGTCTCAAAGAGAACAGACGTAGGGAAGGGATTTTTAATCAGTCTCCTCACTGTTCATCAATCAGATGATTGGCGGACGGCCCGCTGATTAAGAGTTCTGCCGATGACCAAACCCAGTTGACCCAGGAGGATCTATCCCCACATAACACCAAGAAAAATGACTGAGCAATTGTGTTCCTGGGTGTTCCTGATACGGAGTGAACCGGTAGCTGAGCGGTAGCACAATTCCGGTTGAGAAAAGGGGCTGGGAGGGATCTTTCAACAGTTGTCCTGAGAGGTCTCAATCAGGCCACTACCTGAACTTATTGCTGGGCCAGTGTTCGGGTTTTGTGCAAAGATGTTGTGTACTGAGAGGAAGAGTCCTGTCTGGGGGGCGGGCGCTTGCCGCAAGGCCTCTCGCACCTCCGTTACTTAATGAATCACTTGGCTTCAGTCGGTATCCGCTTCAGATTCGCCCGCCTATATTTCAGCTTGACAGAGCCAGCTAGCCTGAGGTATGTACCGCGCTCGATAACTGAATAGCCTCTCGGATGCCCGCAAGGGTGTAACAGGGAAGTCCGGTGAAAAACCGGCGCGGTCCCGCCACTGTAAGTGGGAAGCGACCCCCGTTCAAGCCACTCGACGAACTAGTCGGGGAAGGCTGGGGGGAAGCGTTGAAGGTCCGACCTTCTGAACCTACGAGCCAGGATACCTATCCGAGGTGACATGGCACTGTTTCTCCGCGCGGTAACGGAGATCTCGCCTGCCTCTGTGGCATGTGACCTCTCGTTCCCGTTGCGGGACTGGAGGTTTTTTATGCCCTCCGCCATTCTGGATCAGTGCAAGACTGATCGCAGACCCCAGGACTTGGCAGCATGTCCCAGACCGGTCCGTGTCGCATGAGCACGGGACTGCTCATCGTCGGGCACGGCAGCCGCGATCCCAGCGCGAATGTCGAGTTCGAGGCCTTGGTTGCTGCTTATCGTGCGGCGCGCCCTGATATTGAGGTTGCGCACGGATATGTGGAGCTCGCCCGTCCGTCTTTGCCCACCGCCCTTCGCGATCTGGCCCAGCGGACAAATTCCGTTGTCGTGCTGCCGCTGTTTCTCTTTGCCGCCGGGCATGTGAAGAACGATATTCCTCTCGCGCTCTCGCAGGTACGGCAGGATTTCCCCACCGTGCGTTTTACCGTGGCCAACGCGTTGGGCGTCCATCCGAACCTCGTGGAGCTGGCCTTCGAGCGTGCACGGACGGCGCTGGAAGGCGCCCGCGAGTCTTCGAAGACCGCCGTCGTTGTCGTGGGCCGCGGCGCAAGCGACCCGGACGCGAACGGTGATTTCTGTAAGGTCGTTCGCCTCCTCGCAGAAGGGCGCGAGATCGGGTGGGTAATGCCCTGTTTCATCGGCGTCACACGGCCGTTGTTTGAGGAGACGGTGGAACTGGTCGCGCGTGCGCGCCCCGAACGGATCGTCGTGGTGCCGTACTTTCTCTTTGCTGGACGGTTGATCGCCAAGATTCGCGAGCAGGTGGAATCGTTCCAAGCCCGCTATCCGTGGATCAAGACTGAGCTCGCACCGCATTTGGGAAGCGACGACCGCCTGCTCAAGTTGATGGACGAGCGCCTCTACGAAGCGATGGAGGGGGAACGTCCGCTCCCCTGCGACACCTGCCAGTATCGTGTGCCGGTTTCTGCTGTGACCGAGAATGTGGGCGGTCTCAAAGCGCTTCTCTGGAGTCTGCGGCACGGGTTCACCCATGCGCAGGCCATGCCACACGTACATGCCCATCGTCCGCTCGCCAAACATGTCCTAGTCTGTGGGAATGCCGACTGCGCTGACGCCGGAAGCATCACGTTGATTGCCACATTGCGGCGGCTTCTCAAAGAAACCGGCCGGGAGCTGGATATCCGAGTGACGAGGACCTCCTGCATGGGCCGCTGTGGAGAGGGGCCGACGGTCGCCGTGTATCCAGACGGCGTCTGGTACCGGGGTGTGAAAGAGACGGATGCCAAGGAATTGGTCGAGGAGCATCTGCTCGGCGATCGGCTCGTCAGTCGCCTGGTCGACAACATCATGCAGTAATGGAGGGTTCACGATGGCCTGTCACGAAATCGCAGGGCTTCGGCTGGGTTTGATGGAAGTGTTGGGTGTGAAGAACGAAGCCGAGCGGCAGCATGAGCTGGCTGAGCTTGGTGCCGGGGCCGATCAACCAGGGCCCATTCGCTCCATGTGCGGGGCCAAGGATTTCGCTACGCTCAAGCAGTTTTACCAAGGAGCCGTGGCCGCGCTTGAGGCGCGCGTGGCCGCGACGCGCGCCGACGACCCGAAGCTCCCGTACCTGCGCACGCTCGTTGTGCTCACGAAGAAGGTCGATCTCGACCTGACGCATCAGATCGAGGGCCTCACGCATTTCTATCGCGATCTGGATGAGATGCATGATTTTGTCCATGAGATCTATCCAGCGGAGTAGAGGCGATGGCTATTGCGAGGACTGCCCAAGTGGTGGGAACCGAGAGGATGGGGCCCGACACCCTACTCCTCGATCTGCTTGCGACCGAGCCGTTGGGGTTCGTCGGCGGACAGTACCTCATCCTCGACAGTCGAATCGTCTTGCCAAGCGGCAAAGCCGTCAAGCGGGCCTACTCGTTCCTCACCAGCGACGCGGAGCAAATTCGTTTCCAGCTCGCGGTGAAGCGCGTCCCCGATGGACCGGGCTCAGCCTTCGTGCATGAGCTTGAAGCGGGAACGGACATTTTGTTCAGCGGACCCTGGGGCAAATTTTTTCCGCGGGAGGGTGCCTCGGGCCGTACGCTGATCCTTGCGACGGACACAGGGATCACCGCAGCGCTTGGCTTCCTGCACGCCACCCGGTTCGCACCGTTGCTCCCTCAGGCCTTGCTCATCTGGCTGCGCGGTTCGTCGGATTACTTCCTCCCGGATGAGTTCGTGCGCAAGCACATCCCTTCGGATTGCAGAGAAGTCAGAATCGAAGTGATCCCCGCGATCGGTCACCCGGAACGGGTTCCTCATGCTCGAGCCATTCTCCGCCAGGTGATGTCGCGCGGTGGCCTCGCGCAGGCATTCATCGCGGGCGATGGCGCTGTGAACCAGGCCTTGCTCGATGATCTGGTGGCCGTCGGAGTGCCTGTGAGCAAGGACAACGTAGAGTCGTTCTTTAATATGCCAAAGAAATCCGCATGACTGGCCGGGACCACATCATCGCGGCGCTCGAGGCCGCGCTCGCCGTTGTGGAGACGAGCGTCATCGTCCGTTCGGCTGGTGCGATTGCCGAGGTCCATGGCCTCCTCACGGTGCGGCCAAGGGCTGAGTGGGTCACGCTTGGCGAGGAGGGAGGCACGCACGTCCACCTCAAGATTCAGGAGGGATGCAGGCTTCGCTATACGCATCCAAACGAGGGCAATGCGGCACTTGAGCTCTTAGGAGTTGAAGGTGATGTGCTCTGTCGTGTGTCCTTCCGAGGCACGAACCCGGCGCGAGCAGAGACCTACAACCGTGAACGTGCCGCGAACATACGCGTACGTTTCGGCCGCCTGACGGAGTGCGCGGGCACATGACCGATGGACACGAAGGTGCCGCCACAAAATCGTAAGGGGTTGCGCACCGGGTTCACCACCGGCGCGTGTGCAGCGGCAGCAGCCAAGGCTGCGACGCGCTGTCTCGTGAAGGGCGCCATGCTGTCAGAAATTGAGACGACGCTGCCGAATCGGACGCGAGTCACCTTCGCCCTCACACGCTGCGAGCGCATGGACAGCCGCGCGATCTGCAGCATTATCAAGGACGCTGGCGACGATCCCGATTGTACACACGGTGCTGAGCTGATCGCCGAAGTCGAACTCCGCACCGAACCTGGCATCGAGATCAGAGGAGGCCATGGCGTTGCCACGGTCACCAAGGCTGGGTTGGGCTTGGAGATCGGTGGGCCTGCGATCAACCCGGTCCCGCGGCGAAACATTACGGAGATGGTAGGAGAAGAACTCGCAGGCGCTCCCTACGGAGGCGCCGTCGTGACGATCAGTGTGCCTGGCGGCGAGGATATGGCGAAGAAGACGACCAATGCGCGGCTCGGCCTCTTGGGCGGTATCTCCATTCTCGGCACGACGGGCATCGTGAGGCCTTACTCCACGGCGGCCTTCAAGGCGAGCGTGATGCAGGAGATCGACGTCGCCGCAGCAGGCGGTCTGCGTGAATTGGTGCTGACGACCGGCGGCAAATCGGAACAGTATGCGATGGCGCTGTACCCGCATTTGGCGGAACAGGCCTTTATCCAAGTGGGCGACTTCATCGGCGTCGGCGTCAAACAGTGTGCGAAGCGAGGGATCGCGTGCGCTACTGTCGCAGGAATGATGGGAAAACTTTCGAAGATGGCCAACGGCAAGATGCAGACGCACGCGGCCGGATCGGAAGTGGACATGGAGTTCCTGGCGTCGCTGGCGGCTGAACTATCAGCCTCGGACGAGTTGATCTCGTCCATCCGTCAGGCCAATACCGCCCGCCATGTGCTTGAACTCTGCCGCGAGGCAGGTCTCGTCGGCATCACGTCGCTCGTCTGCAAGAAGGTCGTCGAGCATTGTCGGCACCACGCGGGTGGCACGCTGACGGTGCAGGCCTGTCTCGTAGACTTCGGCGGCGCCTTGCTCGGCCGCTACCCGGAGGTAATCGAATGAACGATATGCGTCAGATGACCGCGCTTGGACGGAGCATTGAAGATGGGAGTTTCGCCATCATCGACCAGGAGGCCGGCACGCACAACTTCGGGTCGGCCGAGTGGCAGGTCGTGCGCCGGGTCATCCATGCCACGGCGGACTTCGAGTTTACGACGCTCATGCGGTTCCATCCTGATGCGGTTCGTGCCGGTGTGGCGGCACTTCAAGGCGGCTGCCCTCTGTTGGTCGATGTGAAGATGATTGCTGCCGGCCTGAACGAGGAGCGGCTGTCCTCCTACGGCTGCAAGGTCCATTCTTTTATTTCAGACGAGGATGTCATCGCGACCGCCAAAGCCAACAACTCGACGCGCGCGATCGAGGCCATGCGGAAGGCGCACCGCCTCAATCTGCTCAATGGTGCGGTGGTGGCGATCGGCAATGCCCCGACTGCGTTACTGGAGTTGGCACGCCTGATTCGCGAGGAGGCGGCGCGGCCGGCGCTCATCATCGGCGTGCCGGTCGGGTTTGTGTCGGCGGCTGAGTCGAAGGACGTCACGCTTGAATTGTCGACTCCTTATATCGTGGCCCGCGGTCGTAAGGGGGGCAGCCCCATCGCCGTCGCGATCATTCATGCCCTGCTGCTCCTGTCGACAAAGGAACCGGCATGAGTCCTCGGCGCGCTATTACCCTGGTGGGTATCGGGGATGACGGCTGCGCGAGTCTCACAAGTCGTGCCCTGAACGCGGTGATGAAGGCGGGGGTGCTCGTGGGTGGTGAGCGCCATCTTGAATTCTTTCCGCAATTTCACGGCGAGCGGGTCGTTCTCAAGGATGGCCTTTCGGCGGTGCTGGACCGGGTATCTGAACTGGCCGAGGAACAGAACGTTTGTGTGCTGGCCTCCGGCGATCCGTTGTTTTTCGGCATCGGCGGTCTGGTCCTCAAGCGGCTGGGCGCCGAGCATGTCGAGATTCTGCCGCAGCCGAGTTCGATGCAATGGGCCTTTGCCCGCGCCGGTCTGAAGTGGGACGACGCAGCGTTTCTTTCCGTGCATGGCCGCTCGCCGGAGGGATTCCTCACCGGGCTCAAAGGCCAGGCCAAGGTGGCGATCCTCACCGATGAGAAGAACTCGCCGCCGGTCCTGGCGAGGCGCATGGCTGAGCATGGAGAGACGGCTTGGGTTGCGTGG
This sequence comes from Nitrospira sp., assembly GCA_003135435.1. GTDB lineage: Bacteria > Nitrospirota > Nitrospiria > Nitrospirales > Nitrospiraceae > Palsa-1315. The sequence continues at coordinate 5,854 of PLBR01000032.1, forward strand.
GTCTGTGAAAACCTGGGTGGCCCCGATGAGCGGGTCCGGCGATTCGATGTGGCGGATTTGGCCGCCTGCCAGGACGTAGGGCCGCTCAACGTCCTGTTGCTCGTCCGCTCCGATCCCGCATGGCAAGCCCCCTGCACCATTCCCTTCCTCCACGAGGATGCATTCGCGAAGCGGATGCCCAAGAAGGGACTTATCACCAAGCGCGAAGTGAGACTCTTGTCTCTGGCGGCGATGGGTATCCGACCGGACAGCGTGGTCTGGGATATTGGCGCGGGTTCCGGCTCTGTGTCGATCGAGGCCGCATTGCTCGCACCGGACGGGCGGGTGTATGCGATCGAGGTCGATCCGGAAGGTGTCGAGATCTGCCGCGAGAATCTGCGGGCGCACGCGGTGGACAACGTGCGCGTCATCGCCGGACGAGCGCCCGAGGCGCTTGCCGATCTTGAGCCTCCCGATGCGGTCTTCATCGGCGGCAGCAAGGGGAGTATGGAGGAGATCATCGACGTCGTCATTGACCGGCTGCAACCGGGCGGCCACCTGGTCGTCAACGCCATCACGCTTGAGAATGTGGGGGAGACCTATCAGGCCTTGCGCAAGCGAGGGTTGGTGCCGGAGGTCACACTGCTCCAAGTGTCGCGGGCCGAGCCCTTGGCGCACTACCTTCGCTACGAGGCGCTGAACCCCATTCAAATCTTTGCGGTCAAGAAGCCTAGTCAGACAGGAGCGGCCTCATGAACTACGGAATATTGTATGGCGTCGGAGTTGGTCCCGGCGCGCCGGATCTGATCACGCTTCGTGCACTCACTGTGTTAAAGCAGGCGCAGGTCCTCGCGCTGCCGCGCAGCTCCGATTACGGGGAGTCGATGGCCTGGAAGATTCTCAAACCGACCTTGGGTGAGATCTCCGGACAAGAACGCATTTTTCTGACGTTCCCGATGAACAAGGACCCGGAGCGTCTTCGTCCGGCCTGGGATGCCGCTTTTGCTGCCATCGGAGAGCGTCTGGAGCGTGGGTTCTCGGTCGCGTTCGCGACGGAAGGCGACCCGTCACTCTTTAGCACGTTCATCTATCTGCGTCGGGAGGCTCCGCTGCGATGGCCTGGTATCCGCATCGAGGTCGTCCCAGGGGTGTCGTCGATTATGGCGGTGCCGTCGGTGACCGGAATTCCGCTGGCCGACGGACAAGAGCGGATCGCCATTCTACCCGCAAGCTACGGGGTGGAGGATNNCTCAGCCAGGTGCTGGAGATGTTCGACACCGTCATCTTGATGAAGATGGGCACCGAGATTCCCAAGGTGGTCGAAGCGCTTGAGCGCCAGGGACTCGTCGACCGGGCGGTCTATGTGTCGAAGGCCACCATGGCCGACGAGCGGATTGTCCGGGATATCCGCACGATCCAGGCTGAGCGGGGCGATTGTTTTGCGATGATTATCGTGTCGCGCAAGGAGCGCAGCGGGTTGCTGGCCGGCTTGGTGCCCGCAACGTCGAGAATGGCCACCCGAGAGACCGGGGTATGATAGCCGAGCGCAAGCCATTCGCCGTATATGCCATCACGAAGCACGGGATTGCGATCGCCTCCCGCTTGCTGCCACAGCTTGTGGGCGCCGACCTCTTCGTCTCGGAGAAGCTAATCACATCGGCGCCCCCGGGAGCTTTTCGTCTGCCGCTGCCGATGGGCCCCACGCTGTCCGAGACCTTTCCTGCCTACGATTGTCATATCTTCATTATCAGCGTCGGGGCAGTGGTGCGGATGATCGCGCCACTGTTGAAGACCAAGAAGGTTGATCCGGCGGTGGTGTGCATCGACGACGCCGCCCGTTTCTCCATTTGTGTACTCTCCGGTCACGTCGGCCGCGGCAATATGTTTACCGAACGGGTCGCGACAGCGCTGGGCGCTCAGTCGGTTGTGACGACCGCGTCGGACGCGATCGGCACCCTGACGGTGGATATCCTTGGCCGCGAACTGGGATGGACACTCGACGATCCGGACCGAAATGTGACGCGGGGCTGCGCCGCGGTGGTGAATGCGACCGCGGTGCTCTTTGTTCAGGAGACGGGAGAGCCGGACTGGTGGGCCGTTGATAAGCCTCTGCCGGGGGGTGTCCGGTACGCCACCTCGCTGGAGGGCGTGGACCCGAACGCTTTTGAAATCTTGCTGATCGCCACAGACCGCGAGATCGGTGAGTCGCATCCGGCCCATTGGAAGAATGCCGTCATCTATCGCCCGAAGTGCCTTGTGCTCGGCATTGGGTGCGACAAGGGAACGGCTCCCGACCTGGTGGAACGGGGCGTCATGGCCCTGTTGGCTCGGCATGGCCTCTCCCCAAAGTCTGTGAAAGAGCTGGCGACCATCGATGTGAAGATGGACGAGCCTGCGTTGCTGGCCTTGAGCGAACGATATGGTTGGCCGCTGCGTATGTACCCAGCAGAGCAACTGGACGTGGTGCCTGGCATCCAGAATCCATCCGAGAAAGTGAAGGAGCACGTCGGCTCGCGCGGGGTCTCAGAGCCGGCTGCATTGCTCGCTGCTGGGGTGGAGGCACTTCTGGTTCCCAAGCAAATCTATACAGAGCCTGGTGCTGGACGATCAATGACCTTGGCCGTGGCGCGGCGAGCCTTCGTGAAACGGCAGATGGAGGTGGATAGCCTATGAGCGAATCGAAAGGGATTCTCTATGTCGTGGGCATCGGGCCAGGAGCACAAGATCATGCCACCCCAGCGGCGCTGAAGGCCATCGCCGAGTCTCAACTCGTGGTCGGCTACACCACGTATATCAAGCTGGTCCGCCACCTGCTCGAAGGGAAGGACATCGTCAAGACCGGAATGACAGAAGAGATCGGCCGTGCGCGTGCCGCCATTGAACGAGCGCGAGATGGTGCCACCGTCGCGTTGATTTCCTCCGGAGATGCGGGCGTCTACGGAATGGCCGGCTTGGTCTTTCAGGTTCTGAAGGAGATGGGTTGGAAGAGGGGCGATTCACCGGAGCTCCGCCTCATCCCCGGGATGACCGCGCTCAACTCTTGCGCGTCATTGGTCGGCGCGCCGCTGGTTCACGACTTCTGCTCGATCTCGCTCTCGGATCTTCTGACTCCCTGGTCGGTGATCGAGCGCCGGATCGAGGCGGCGGCCAGTGCAGATTTCGTCATCGGTTTGTACAACCCGGCCAGCGGTCGGCGGACGCGGCAGATTGTCGATGCGCAGGCGATTATCCGGCGTTACCGCGAGGCGAGTACGCCGGTGGCGCTCGTCAAGAGCGCCTATCGCGATATGGAACAGGTGATTCTGACAGATCTGGCAAACTTTCTCGAGTACGAGATCGGGATGCTGACGACCGTCCTCATCGGGTCGAGCAACACCTTCATGTTCGAGGGCTACATGGTCACTCCGCGCGGCTATACCAACAAGTACAACTTCGACGGCACCGTCCTTCCCGGTCAGCGACCGGGGTTCTCGCTCGTCGTTCCGCCAGCCCAGGAGGCGGACTGATGGCGCTGGTCGGACGTTTAGCCGGAGCCATTTTGGCCGAGACCGAAGGACAGTTCTTTCTGGTGGGCAATCCCAAGGAGCCTTGCGATTTCGCTGCGGTGGGGTTCGAATCCCCGGGGGTGATCAATGCCTTGGAGCGTCCCTTTGTCCGGCTGTCGCCCTGCCGCCCGGTTCAGGTGCCGCACCCGTATGTGACGGTGGATGTCGAGGGAGAAGCGCTGGCCCGGTTGCTCGTCGACCGGTTCGTCATCCAGCGTAATGGATCGGTGAGTGATCGCCTCTGGCGTCTGGTGACTGATCCCAAACAGGAACACCGCGCGGTGCTGGATGGAAGTCTCGACGCGCGGTGGCTTGGAGAGATCCCGACAGAGATTTGGCACATTGTGCGAGAGACCGTTCTGAAGTGCACCTAAGGAGTCACGATGCGCGTCTATATCATTGGAGCAGGCCCGGGCGATCCGAAACTCCTCACGCTTCGCGGGGCGGAGTTGATCGCGTCCTGCCCCGTCGTGCTCTACACCGGATCGCTTGTCCCCAAGGAGGTCATTGCCCACGCCAGGCCTGACGCCAAGGTGTTGGATTCATCGGGAATGACGCTCGAACAGATCGTCGACGTGATCGTGGCCGCCCGCGACGCGGACCAGGATGTGGCACGGGTCCATACAGGAGATCCGATGATCTTCGGATCCACCGCCGAGCAGATGCGCCGGCTGGTTGAGCTGGGCATTCCCTACGACATTATTCCAGGGGTGTCGTCCTTCACCGCAGCGGCGGCGGCGCTGGGCCGCGAACTTACCCTTCCAGAACTGTCTCAGACGGTGATCCTGACCAGAGCGGAAGGACGGACCTCGATGCCGGAGGGCGAGAAACTGGAAGACCTTGCGCGGCATCAAGCGACCTTGGCGCTGTTTCTGAGTATCACGCTTCTCAAGGATGTCGTGCGTTCCCTGACTCCTTCGTATGGAGCGGATTGCCCCGTTGCGGTCGTCCATAAGGCCTCCTGGCCGGATCAGGTGATTGTGACCGGGACCTTGTCGGATATCGAAGGCAAGGTGAAGGCCGCGAAGCTCAACTCCACGTCGATGGTCTTGGTGGGGCGTGTGCTCACGGCCACCGAGTTTGCCAATTCTCGATTGTACGATCCGGCGTTTACCCATCGGTTCCGGAAGGGCGAGTCGGCAACTAGGAAGCATGGAGACGCTCGTGCCGACTGAGTCAGGTGTTCGAAAAGGAATGGTCTATTTGGTCGGGGCAGGACCCGGCGATCCCGGGCTTCTCACCGTCCGCGCACTGGAATTGCTGCGTGCCGCCGACGTGGTGGCCTACGACGCTTTGGTCTCGCCGGCCATCCTCTCGCTCGTCAGGCCGGAGGCTGAGCTGTTGCCCGTGGGCCGACGCCATGGCACGGGAGAGACCTCCTATCGATTGCATCCGGAGGTGCTGGCTCGCGCCAAGGCAGGCCACACCGTCGTTCGGTTGAAGGCGGGCGACCCGCTCATCTTTGGGCGTGGAGGAGAGGAAGCGGAGGAGCTGGCGGAAGCCGGTATTCCCTGTACAATCGTTCCCGGCGTGTCCGCGGCCCTTGGCGCCGCCGCCTATGCCGGCATTCCGCTCACGCATCGCCTGCACGCGTCGGATGTGACCTTCCTGAGCGGCCACGATGTTGACGGGAGCCACAGTCTCACCGAGTGGTCCAAGTCAGCCACCGGCAAGGGTACCCTGGTGCTCTTTATGGCGGCAAGAAAACTTTCAGCGAATCTCCAGCGTCTGATTCAGGCAGGCCGCTCAGCCGAGACCCCCGCGGCCTACATTGCCTCCGCCACCACTCCCGATCAGAAGGTCATCGTCGGGACGTTGGCGACCCTTCCGGACAAGACACGAGACGTCGATCTCACCATGCCGGGTCTCGTCATCGTCGGCGACGTCGTCGGACTGCGTGAGCGGATCGCCTGGTTCGAGCGCCGCCCCCTGGCGGGCCGGCGACTGCTCGTCGCCCGCGCGCGCCCTGGCCGCTCTGCGCTTGCTGCGGAACTCCGCGCGCTCGGAGCCGAGGTGTTGGAAATTCCCGAGGTCGAGGTTGTGTCCCTCTTTGGAGCGTCTCCCATTGATGCGGCCCTTGCGCGCCTCCACGAATTCCGCGGCATCGTCTTTGGGTGCGCCGCCGGTGTCGACGCGGTGGTGTCACATGCTCCCACCCTCGACGTGCCGGTCATCGCGGTCGGGGTAGCGGCTGCGCAGGCGCTGTCCCGGCATGGCATCACATCCGTGGGCTCTCTGCGAGGCGCCTGTCAGGACGCGCTAAACGAACAGTCGGTTCTTTTTCAGAAGGGGCCATTTCTCCTGGTGACGGCGGAGGACGGTCGCCCGAACTTACGCGACGAACTTATGAGGATTGGTGCGGAGGTCGAATCGGTGGCCGCCTACCGCTGTGTTCACCGGATGCCGAGTCTCCCCTTGCCGCCGATCGACCTCGTGGTGCTGCCAAGTTCCTCGGCGGCCCGCACCGTGCTCTCGGGCGACCTCGGCGAGACCTTGCGGGGCGTGCCCATGGCGGCAATAGGGCCGCAGACCGAGGAAGCCGCGCGCCACTGCGGGGCGCAGTCTGTGGTTCAGTCGGAGGAAGACAGCGTGGCATCGCTGGTGTCCCTGGCTGTCTCGATGGTGAGGACCTTATGACGGATCATGCCTTTCCTGAAGCCTGGCGTCGAGGCCTCTATGAGACGATCACGCGCCGCCGCGACATGCGGTCCTTTCTCCCCGATCCCATTCCGGACGAGACCCTCGCTCGTATCCTCCTGGCGGCGCATCAGGCGGGATCAGTCGGGCTCTCGCAACCGTGGAACTTTCTTGTGGTTGAGAATCGCGAGGTCCGGGGGCAGGTCCGTGCCCATGTCGAGACAGAGCGGCTGCGCGCCGCGGAAACGTTCGAGCAAGAGCGTCGCGAGAAGTATCTCTCCTTCAAGCTGGAAGGGATCCTCGATGCGCCCATCAACCTATGCGTGACGTGCGACCAGGAGCGCTTCGGACCGGCGGTGATCGGGCGAAACACGATTCCGGACACCGCGGTCTATAGCACGTGCTGCGCCATCCAAAACCTCTGGCTCGCCGCACGAGCCGAAGGTGTCGGAGTTGGGTGGGTGAGTATCATGGAGCCTGTCGTTCTCCGTACGATCCTGGGAATCCCGGACCGAATCCTCCCGGTTGCCTACCTCTGCGTCGGCTTTGTGGAGAGTTTTCCCGAACGGCCCGTGTTTGAGAGCAGGGGCTGGCTGCCGCGGCTGCCGCTTCACGAGGTGGTGTTTCATGACCGCTGGGACGAGCGGCCTCGGCCTGACCTTCTTCGCGCGCTAGAGACGAGCCGGATCGATGGCGAGCAAGCCACGTCCGCACCGACAAACTCCGCTGAGGGCAGGGCCGAGTGACGTATCCGCTTGAATATGTTCCCAGGGCTCAGCCGGAGATCGGCTCGTGACGATTCCACGTCTCGTCATTGCAGGCACCTCCAGCAACGTCGGAAAGACGACCGTCATGGTCGGCCTTGTCCGGGCGTTGCGTGCGCGGGGGCTGCGAGTGGCCGTCTTCAAGTGTGGTCCCGATTACCTCGACCCGACCTATCACGTTCGCGCGGCCGATGCGCCTTGCCACAATCTCGACGGATGGATGATGGGACGTGAAGCGGTCCTCTCGACGTTCACGCGCGCGTCGCAAGGGGCTGACATCGCGCTTCTCGAAGGTGTGATGGGTCTGTTCGACGGCGCCTCACCGACGAGTGACGAAGGCTCGACCGCCGAGATCGCCAAGTGGCTACAGGCGCCGGTGCTGCTCGTCTGTGACGCAGGGGGCATGGCCCGCAGCATTGCTGCGCTTGCCCGCGGGTTCGCGACCTTCGATGCCGACCTTCAGGTAGCTGGTCTCATCTGCAACCGAATCGGCAGTCGAGGGCATCTGGATCTACTCCGCAAGGCCACGGGGGGCTCCCCTCCCGTCATGGGTGGGCTTCCCAAGGAAGCAGCCCTGGCCTTTGCGGACCGGCATCTGGGCCTGCACCGCGCCGACCGAGCGGCGGTGCCAGAGGATGTCTTCGTGGCGTGGGGCGATCGGGTGAGCGCGTGGTGTGATGTCGATGCAATCGTGGCGCTGGCGCGTGCCGCGCCGGCTCTTCCGGAAATTCCTGCGATGGAACGGATCGTCGGGGAGGGGGCACGGTGCCGAATCGGTCTCGCCTTCGACGAGGCCTTCCATTTCTATTATGACGACAACCTCCGGCGTCTTGAGAGCCTCGGCGCGGAGCTCGTGCGGTTCTCTCCCATTCGCGATGCTCACCTTCCTGACGTGGACGGTCTCTACTTCGGTGGCGGCTATCCAGAGGTCCATGCCGAACTGCTGTCCTGGAACATCTCCATGCGCCACGATGTGGCGGCGTTTGCCGAGGCCCAAGGGCCTATCTACGGCGAGTGTGGCGGCCTCATGTATTTGTCCAGCGGCATCCGGACGGCTGATGGCAGGCTGCATGCCATGGTAGGGCTCATTCCCGGCGAAGCGGAGATGCGAGACCGCCTGCAGGCGCTCGGCTACGTCGAGGTGGAAACGCAGGATGCAACGATACTCGGTCCGTCAGGTCTGCAGTTTCGCGGACATCAATTTCGTTATTCAGACTTTCGCCTTTCAGCTGAGGCCGAGTGCGTCTACAGCATGCGTCGCCGCCGTGGAGGCGAGGTGTTTCAAGAGGGCTATCGTAGGGGCAATACGCTTGCGTCCTATGTGCACGCCCATTGGGCCTCGAACCCTCTCCTGGCTCAGGGTTTCGTTCATGCCTGCGCTGCGCATGCGAGGAGGGTACGGTGAATGTAGCAGTTTGCATCGGCGGCGCTTCAGCGGAACGAGGTACCGTTCGTCGGGAGCCGGGCCGATGCTAGCTCCCACCATCATGGTTCAGGGCACGGCCTCATCTGCGGGGAAGAGTCTCTTGGTCACAGCCCTGTGCCGGTTCTTCCGCCGTGAGGGACTCAGGGTGGCTCCCTTCAAGTCGCAGAACATGGCGCTCAACTCGGCCGTTACCGCCGACGGCCTCGAGATCGGGCGAGCGCAAGCCGTGCAGGCAGAGGCGTCCGGCATTCTGTCGTGCGTGGACATGAACCCGATCCTGCTCAAGCCCGAGGGCGATCGACGAAGCCAAGTCGTGGTGCTCGGCAAGCCGATCGGCAGCATGACGGCGACCGAGTATCACGAATATAAGCCTTGCCTCTCGACGGTGATTGCGGAATCGCTCACGCGACTTCGAGCGGACTACGACCTCGTCGTGATCGAGGGGGCAGGGAGCCCAGCCGAGATCAACTTGAAGTCTCGCGACATCGTCAACATGCACGTGGCCAAGCTGGCGGACGCACCCGTACTCCTCGTGGGGGACATCGACCGAGGCGGCGTCTTTGCCTCCTTTGTCGGGACGATGGAACTCCTCGATCCGGACGAGCGAGCTAGGGTGNNAAATTTCGTGGCGACATTGCGCTGCTCAAGCCGGGGCTTAGTTTCCTCACCGAACGCACCGGCAAGCCCGTGCTAGGCGTCGTGCCGTACATCCCGGACCTCCGCATTGCAGACGAGGATTCCCTGTCGCTCGAAGAGCGGAGGTCTCGCCGCAGACCGTCCCGACAGGAGCTCGACATCGTGGTGGTGCGCCTGCCGCGCATCTCCAACTACGATGATGTCGAGGCTCTGGAGCACGAGGCCGGTGTCGTCGTGCGATTCGTTGAGCAGCCTGACGAGGTACGGGGCGCCGATCTGGTGATCCTGCCTGGCTCGAAGAACACGGTGTCTGATCTCGCGTGGCTCCGCGCACGCGGTATCGCCGGCGCGATCGAGGCACGTGCCCGCGAGGGCCACCCGGTGTTAGGCATTTGCGGCGGGTGCCAAATGCTCGGTGAGGTCATCGACGATCCCCACGGGGTGGAGTCTACAGAAACCCAGGTGCGTGGATTGGGAATTCTTGCCCTACGGACGCACTTCGAGCGGGAGAAAACCACGGCACAAGTGCGGGCCCGAGTGTTGCGCCCTTCGTTCCTCACCGATGGGGCGGTTGTCGAAGAGGACGTCAGAGGGTACGAAATCCACATGGGGATGGTGGAACCAGGACACCGGGAGGCGAGCCCCTTCGAAATTCGGTCGCGGAACGGGCGCATGGAGGTACGCAGTGACGGGGCCATCAGCAGCGACGGGATGGTGGTGGGCACCATGCTGCATGGCCTGTTCGAGAATGAGGTGATTCGGGCGCACACCCTTGCCTTCCTGCGTACACGCAAAGGGCTCCCCGCATGCACACCGCCACAGCGCATCCCCTCGAAGCAGGCTGAGTATGACCGGCTGGAAGCAGTGGTTCGGGAGCACATCGACTGCGAGCTACTCTGGCGTCTCACCGGCCTGTGCTCGATTTCTGCGGGATGAATCATGCGTCATTATCTTTGGTTTGAGAGCAAGGATCCACGAGGGTGCCTATGAATCCATCTGACGGCAGTCTCTGGCCCTTACTCGGCCTCGCGTTTGCATTGGGGCTAAGTCATGGAGCCGATCCGGACCATCTCACCGCCATTGATGGCATGACGAGGGCGTCGGTGGATCGGCATCCGAGAATGAGTCGGTGGGTTGGAACGTGGTTCGCGTGTGGTCACGCGCTCTCAGTCCTGTTGATTGCGGGATTGATCGCACTGGCGGCAGAGTATCTGCAATCGTTGAGCAATTCCGTGCGGCAAGTCAGCGGGGTGTTGTCGGCCTTCCTCCTGTTCGCCATCGGGACGCTGAATCTCGCGCGGCTGATCGTGCTGCCCGTTGGAGCCGCGGCTCCGAGTAGCGGCTTCATGGGCCATCTGTTGCCCAGGCAGATGCTCAACATCGCGCACCCGATGAGTGCCATGCCGATTGGTGGGCTGTTCGGGCTGGGGTTTGAGACGGCCAGCCAGATGTCGGCCTGGGCATTGGCCGGAACGATGGGCTACGGCATTCTCGGAGCGTTACTCATCGGGGTGGCATTCAGCGTAGGGATGGTCATCACAGACTCGATTAATGGATTCGTCGTGCGCCGGATGTATCTGGCGGCCACCACGATGGCCATCCAGGGTAATCGCATGATGACACTGACCGTCGTGGGATTAGCGTACGTCGTCGGGATCATCAAACTGCTCCAGCCCACCTCCTTTGCGCTGCCGGTCAGTGACATGGGTCTCACGATCATGGTGCTCGGAGCGGTGCTGTTGACATTTATGGCAGCCCTGGTGAAAGCAAAGTGCCGAGTTTATTAACTGAAAGGAGGCACGCTATCGCAGCAACGTTTCCAATCCAATAACCCAAGAGGTCAGGCCCATGAAGGGGATGATCGCGAAGCCGTCCACGGTCACGTGCACATCCTTGCGCAGGACCGAGATCTTGAACACGTCGTCAAGCGTCGTCCCCGTCACGCCCACGAGGGTTTCCAGCGTCGTTCGATCCATCATTATTCCTCCTCAGACATTGCCTTTTTACGCGGTTTGACCGACCCAACTAGACGAGCTTCCGAATGAACGAGTGTCAAGGTTTCGCACAAATCTGGTCTTACAGCAGGATGCCGGCCAAGACGTAGAGCACGATGATCAAGTGTATGGTCGCGAATTGATGATGCGACATCTGTCGTCCGCACTTCTTGAAGACCTTTTTCCAGAAGCCTCACTAGCAGAGTCCCACCGAGCCGAAGCATCTTCGGCGCGGTGGATCCTGCTTTTCATCGTGACCGAGAACCCGTTTCGTCCCCTGCAGGTTCAACGATCCCACCGGTTTCGCTATCCACGTAGACCTTGCATATCCGATCATCAGCTGTCATGAGCTCTACTTCTCAGACACGTTTTCCATGTTCGTCTTCCAGTTCCGCCTCAATCACCTTGCGAGAGACATGCTGCTTCGCGGTCTAAATCGCCTGCTCAATCGAGATCCGGGCTGTCCGGCCTAATTCCAATTTCCTTTTCACCTTCACCACATGCTTTTTCTCCTGTTCCTCACGTTCTTGCCCCTCATCATGTGCCATGTTCCACTCCTTTCACGTCAATGACTATCTCAATCACAATTGAGCCACGCCTATTGCCTTCTACAGTTAATCCGTAGTGGCCTACTTCAAACTCTGAAGCGTGAGGTCGTCGAAATAGGTGACCGCATCGGACTTCGTCCAGAGCCCAATGCGGCCTTCCTTGAAGGTTTCATCACAGAGGTCAACGATCGGCTTCTCGTCATAGAAGATCTGGATGCGGCAATCTTGGTTGACTACATGCAGCCTGTGCCACTTTTTGATGTCAATGATTTCGTCATAATTCTTCAGCATCTTCCGGATGCCCTTGACGACATGGTAGAGGCGGATGTTCTGCTCCAGCGGATTGGCACGGATCAGATAATAGTTCCGGTCATCTGCCGCCCGCCAGATGAGCCCGCCGCCCATGTCGGCTTTGCCCGAGATTGGGAGAAAGGACACTGAGAGATCAAGGTTGGCCGCTTGGGTATCGTCGATCAGCACCATATTGTAGTGATGTTCCGCGCCTTTCTCCCGAAGCTGCGCGAATACGTTCGGCGGGCTCAAGGCTTTGGGAGTCGTGATCACCTTCCAATCGCCGGCTGGTCGGCCATCAAAGAAGGTCCCCATCGCAAACTTCGGCGGGAGTTGTTCAGGGCGATCTTCGTCGAAGTGCCACGTGCGGGTCTCTGGCGCCGAAGCATTGGCATATGCCGGCACCCAGAGGCCGAGAAGAAGGAGTAGCAACAGCAGCGTCACGAGGTCTCCTTCTCCCCTTTCTTTTTCATCGCATCTAGGCCTGCGCGAAGGCCTTTG
>PLBR01000142.1 GCA_003135435.1 Nitrospira sp.
CCGGCGCCCAGGGTTGCCCCGACCGTATAGCCGATCGATCCGTAAAAGGCCTGCCCTATGAAGGTCGCTCCTTCCGGCATGAGCATCTCCGCGGCACTGAAAAGTGATACGCCTGTTTCAGCAATGACTATTGAATCGTTTTTTATAAAATGGCTCATGCGGTCGAAGAAACGCTTGATGGTAAGTGGTGTCGTCGCATGAGGCCGGTACGGCTCCGTATGCCGGTGTACGCAGCCATGGGTGGCACATTGAATATCCAGAGTTTCCGACTCTCGGTGTGAAAGCTTTTCCGTCAGCCCAAGGATAAAATCGTGGAGATACACGTTCTCGTAATAATGGTGCTTGATCTTCACGGAGTGAATGTTGGCACTGATCGTCTTTGAGTCGTCGAGGTGCGTTGTGAAACCGCCCGTATTCAGATCGGTCATCAAGGCCCCAAGTTGTAGCACGCAGTCAGCGGACTCGACCCGCTTCCGTACGTAATCGCGACTTCGATCTCCCTCAAAGAGGCCAATGAATTGAGGGTGGTGCTCTGAAAGGACGGTCTTACCCAACATCATGGTGACGTACGGGAAGCCCGTTTTGTCGAGAAGACCGGCAAATGCCTGTTGCAGCTTGAAGCGTATTAACTCCACGTCGGCGATCACCACAGGTTTCCGTGCCTGATCCAGCATTCCAAGCGCTTCCTTGATCGCCTCCCCGAGTGCATCCTGATCACTACGGGCGGGTGTGGGGAAAAGGAACGTGTTCGGCCGATGACATGTCAGCATCACCACATCCGAAGGGAGACTGATGTAGACCGGTTGCTGGTGAGAAAGGCAGGCCGACAACACCCGGTCGATCTCGACCGGGGCCGTGTCAGCGGACACGAGCTGGGTTGAGGCGGCGGTAATTTTCTCATAGATCCTCAAGGGAATCTGATAATCGCCCAAGGTGTGATGCAACAGCGGCCGTGTGCGGAAATTAGCCGTCGCAGGCGAGCCCGTGATCACCACCACCGGGACTCGTTCGGCAAATGCTCCCGCCACACCATTGATAGCGCTCAGTTCTCCGACACCATAGGTTGAGGAAAATGCACCGATGCCACGAATCCGTGCGTAGCCGTCGGCGGCGTAGGCCGCGTTGAGTTCATTACATGTACCGACATACTGTAGATCGCTCTTCAGTACCTGGTTAAAGAAACCCAGGACAAAATCTCCCGGCACGCCAAAGAGGTGATCCACCCCGATCTCTTTCAGCCGGGTTAACAGATATTCAGCAACCGTGATCTCTGAATTGATCATATTGCTACACTCCTCATCTCAGCGTTCCAGTTAAGGTGTAGAGGAAATACACGAATCCAGAAACCCATCCAGCCTGAACTTGCGAATCCGATACGCATTCAGTTCGCGCCCTTCATTGCCGACCACGGCGATCTTCAGCCCGTCCCCGACCTTCAGCTGAGCGACCAGCTCGATCATCTCGTGGTACGGTTTCGATTGCGCGAACATGAAGCGCCGAAATTGCGCCCGGCTGAACGGGCGCTACTGGTGTGCCAATTCTAAGCTGCCTCAACCGAGGGGTCCACCCACATTGCTGTGCTAAATTTGCACTAAAAATCTGCACAATGGATCGCACTCTACAGAGTCAATGGAATGTATAGAATCATCTCAAGTCCTTGTTAGCAAGGAACACCCGGGGAAACCTTCGCAAAATCAAGCCATTGATATTTTGGTCTTTTCGAGCTTTTAAGGCGAGGGTCCTGGCTTCAAGTCCCGGGTGGTTCACATGTGCGTTGTCCATTTCCTTCTTTTGCCGCTGCTGTTCCTTCCACCTTTTCTTTCCATCTACACCAAAGATCTCGACGAGTTGAGGATAAATCCGTTTAACCCGGAAAGCACTCCGAATCTTTCTCGTTCTTGAACCGTTCCATTCTGCATCTCAGCTGCGCTGACATCTCTCCTTCGCAGCGATCTTCGTGCCCCTGACCATTCCGGTGCGCATCGCAACACGTCGGTATCGTTGACCCATCCACGCCCGCATTATACTGCTTGACTCTCGTACTCATCGCGCCCAGGGTGATGATGTCCGGTGTGAGGCTCCGCTGACTGTCTTATCTCTTGCGCTCCCTGATTTTTCTCTGCGTGACCGATTCCTCAGTCTCCGCTGCTCCGACGCCAAAATCACTCTGAACGACTGCTTGCCTTGTGTCGTGGCCTGCTAATGGAGGCGGCCAGGACATTGTTCATGCTCCAGAGGACTGCTCGACTTATGCCCGCACCCCATAGAGAGAAGTACGCCATGCTCTACTATGCACTGATCTTCCTGGTGGTCGGCTTGATGGCCGGCGACCTGAATCTCGCCGGGGTGTCTGCGGTCGCGGTCCAGATTTCTTGAATTCTATTCTTGATCGGAATCGTGTTGGTTGCGATCCATATGATCGCGGGCCCCACCGCTCGGGTTGAGCGACTGGGGGCTGTCCGACAGGCTCCCGACATGATGACTCGGTCCCAACATAATTCTGCACAAAAGGAGGATCCGATGAACGCTGATCAACTCATGGGGAAATGGATGCAGTTCAAAGGTGAACTGAAACAGAGGTGGGGCAATTTTACCGATGATGACTTGCAACAGATCGAAGGCAGGTACGACAGATTTGTCGTCAAAGTCCAGGAACGGTATGGGTATGGCGATGAAAAGAGAGAGCTGATGAAGTGGGCGGACGCGTGGCATCAGAAATCGGCGCCGCAAACTGTGGAGAAGAAGTCCCACTGAATGGAGGCAATTGACGAAAGACATTGACGACATCCGTTTACATTTCGATTAAGGAGCAAATCATGAACACACGCTATGGACTGAATACAGCCGCGTGAGGAGGTATACAGATGAGCACGGTACGTGTTTCAAATCGAAAGACGCCGACCATGTCAGCTGGCACGTCTCACGCCGGTACTGGCCGTGAGACAACAGGTCCCGCTAAGCAGACATCGAAGGGCGCTTGGGCTCACGACCGCATTCGCGCGGAGGCCTACGCATTGTATGAGCAACGGGGCCGGCAAGAAGGCCGGGCCTTGGAGGATTGGTTGAACGCGGAAGGGCAAGCGGTTGCAGCAAACAACTCGTGAACTGGACCATGACGGTCCTGAATCTACACTTCTATGACCACAAGGAGATGACGCCATGAACACACTCTTACGCTGGGACCCGATCAGCAGAACTCAATGGAATCCGTTCAAGGATCGGGAGGAATGGGAAAGCCGGGTGGCGACGATGTTGGGCACTCGGGCGGCGACCGGGAACGGGGGAAAGGAAGCCCTGACGGTGGCCCAATGGTCGCCCCTGGTGGACATTACAGAAGATGACAAGGAGTACCTCATCAAAGCCGAGTTGCCGGACATGAAGAAAGAGGACGTGCGCCTCACGGTGGAGAACGAGGTCCTGGCGATTTCCGGCGAGCGGAAAATCGAGAAGGAAGAAACGGGGAAAAAATATCACCGGGTCGAACGCGCGTACGGGAGCTTCGTGCGCAGCTTCTCCCTTCCGGAGGATGCGGATGGGAGCAAGGTGTCGGCCGACTTCAAAGACGGGATGCTCCACGTGCATCTCCCGAAATCCGAGAAGGCGAAGCCGAAAGCCATCGAGATCAAGGTGCGCTAGTCGTATGTCGATCGGGGAATGAGGAACGTCAGGGAAGGCTTCGTACGCCGACACGAGGGTGGAGCCTTCCTGACGCGCTATGCCAGCCGCGCTCCGGGCTGCTTCCGTTTCACAACGCGGCATGCCTCATGCGCCTGTGAGGGGCAGGTAGTTCATCACGCCGTGCGTTGATGGGAGGAGGACGAGATGGGACACGCATCTTCGCTCGAATTGGCCATCCACCAACAACTCGCTCGGGTAAGCTCGTGTTCGCTGGATGAACTCGTGGCCCTGCTGCCCGAATATTCCTGGGTCCAAGTCTTTGCCACCGCGGACCGGTTGACGCGGGAAGGCACCGTCACCCTCACGCATCAGGCTCCGTTCCGCTATCTCCTCTCGCTCGCACCACGTCAATCCGTCGAGGCACGACACCTGACGCCGATCTGAATCCCGATTGAGGGGGGCAGATCACCTCTTCCCACGCGGCGAAGTGACTCACGCCAGCGCGTAACGTCACGTTGGTGAAACCGCCGAGACTGTGCACTATTGGTCAGACGACAATGCCTATCGATGTTAGGTGTACAAATACGCGTTCAAGATTTCGCACCCATGCAGGACATCGTCCTGCATGAGGAGGAAGTGCATTGCACACTGATGCATTCACTTTAACGGAGTATATAGGGAGCGTTATCCGACCACAATCAGACATGGTGGAGCTGAAAGGAGAGTGAGATGTTGAAGGAAGCCAAGAAGGTGACGAAATTCGAATTACCCGGTGTCCTAGCCGGAGGCATACGAACGGTGGGGCAAATCAGGGCGACCAATACCCTAATCTTCCACACCGGCCAAAACGGGATGGTCATAGCGTTGGAATTACTGACCACCCATACGCCCGGCGCGCCGGTGGTCGATGATCACAACGAGTTCATTGGATTCATCAGCGAATTTGATGTGCTCCGTGCGTTAGAATCCGGCAAGGATCTCTCCACGCTGATCGCGGAAGACATCATGGTCCACGATCGAATCTCCGTCACGGCCGAGACCACGATTGAAGACGCCATGAAACTGATGGAGGAGAATCGCTTGCTCAATCTTCCCGTGAAGCAGAACGGAAGGGTGGCCTACTCCGTGACACGGCACGACCTCCTGCGATCCCGGATTGGCCTCGGCACTTCGGGAGAAGACTAAGGAGGGGTGCCTTCACTCCGGGGAAGGGCAATCCGATATTTGACCTCCCTCCGAAAAACTAGACCACCATAGACAGCGTTACGTTCTCGTCCCCTTAAGGTGATACCACTCTTACACCCTCGACACTCCATTAAAAGAGTCGCTATGCCGGGGCAGGAAGTCCATGATAGGCGATTGTGGAGAAGCACCTGACAGATAGTCGTTATCTTTTATACATGGGAGTCGGGCACATGACGAAGGCGCAGACGGCTGAAGTACACGCGAATTGGCACCAGCAAGGGGAGCCACCAATCTGTGAGCATCTCAAAGTCGAATTGGAATGTAGTCACGACGGCCATCTGACGGGTACCAACTACTGCCTTGCCTGCGGTGACTCGGTTGCCCGCTGACCCGCTACCACCGCTCCACACTCTCGTCTTCTGCCATGAGTAGATATCCTAATCAGACTGGCCCTAGAAAGACGGATGAGGGATATCGGGATGCTTGGATGGTTCCATGTGCCCTGGTCGGGGTGGGGGGCGGCCCTGCTCGGGGGCTGTGGAATTGCCATACTCGCGCGGATTATCTGGGACCAGCGCACCTCCCCTCAGCCACCTCGTTAGCTTGGGGTTTCATCTGTCCCGCTTTCTCTGAGAATTGGCTCATGCGACAAGAAGTCCTGGAGTTTACGCGCGCCTGCGAAAAGCTCGTTATCTTTGCCCATCAAAACGATGGGCTCGCCAAGGACGAGTGCGACGACGTCGTCAACTTTATCTGAGCGGTCGAAAAGAGAGTCGTTCCATCTCCTCCACAGCCGGACCAGGCCTCTCTCATATCCAGCGTTCCCCCTCATTGACTGACCTGCTACTGGTCGGCCCGACCCTAACATAGGATCTGGACCCGTTTAAGGGGGCTAGGTCAGTCCACGATCCCTTTCGCCTTCAACAGATTTCCACACTGTCTCAACCGAAGGGTTTACCCCATTTTGCCGTGCTAAATTTGTGCTAAAAATCTTCATAATGGATCGAATTCTATAGAATCAATGCAACGTGTAGAATCATCACAAGTCCTTGTTCGCAAAGAAAAAACGGGGAAACTGTCGAAAAATCAAGCCATTGATATTTTGGTCTTTTCGAGCTTTTAACGCGAGGGTACTGGGTTCGAGCCCAAGCCGGCTCACCACTTCGGACTGTAGACAGAACCTTCAAAATGACCTTTAGACTTTTTTCGCCTTCCTAGTCGTCTGCGCGCAGTGTTCATAAACCTCTCTCCAACTTCAAGACCCGAGAAGTCGATTTTCCAAGGGCTTTGACGTATCCTTCTGCCTGTTCCAAAACAAATCTTTGTGAATTCATGGCGGTACTAAGAATTTTCGAGACATCACATGTGTAATTGTTCTTCATAACTCACAATCTCAAGGGAGCAACATTGCGAACTCCTCTTGCCCTACTGACAGCGCTCATCCTCCTCAATAGCGCCTGCATGATCGGGAACTATAGCCCCGCTGAGTTATCGAGAAAGAGTCTAGTTGAATCTCATGATCAAAGATACCAACGGGAATTTCTCTCCTTCTCCTCCTATATCCCAGAATCTCGCGACAAACTGGAGAGCAATCCTCGAACTCTCCCCTCGCAAAGCCAGTTGGTTAAAGACCACCTCGAGCAGCATTCTAGATTTATGAAGGTAATAGTTACTTCAAGTCCTCCCATTATCGGTACGCATGTAAATGTCTATCAAACGGTTGGTCCTTATTCGTCACCGTGGTGCACAGCATCTAGTTGGACCTTGGGTGTCATCCCATGCTACTTCGAGGGCATTGCCTACGAAACTTACTTCGATGTGTTTGTGAACAATACTCTGAAACAGAGTTATCAATATCCCATCGGCCGAAAGGCTGCGTTTGGATCGGATTACTGCCTTTTTTTGGATAAACTTCTTGATTACACAGTACGAGGAAGCTTTTTCTGGCAATACGTATCAGTTTATTGCTGACGCGAAGCGAGATGGTTTCTTGTAGGATCAAAAACAGTTCTTTTTGACCCGTATGATTTCCAATCCTCATCCTCAAGGAAATCACATAGATACCGCTAGGGATTACACAAGCCTTTTGGACCCTTCCGGCACCTCTCAAATACCTCGTCGCCAGCTGCATCAATGAGAGAAACAGGTTCGAGTCCTGTCTGGCCTTTCGCCAGTGTCCAAACCGCCGTTTCATTTGACGCACGTCCGTTCAGGGGCTACCTTTCAGAAGAGTCCTGATAACCCGCCGTCGATATGAAGGATGTCAAATGGCAACTGTGCGATTGCATGGCCTGGCACTGATTCCGGCACCGTATCGATGGATAGGAGGGCTGGCGTGCTGGCTCTTGGGCTGTGGGTGGCTATGGGCAGCACTGGTGTTGGCCTCACCAGCCGATGAGGTCATCCCCATCGGCTCGATTACCATTAATCCTATGGCGAATAACCGCCGTGCAGTGACCCTAAAAGGCAAGGCGAAAACCGTGGAAGCCTATGAAGGGCAGGACAATTTCGGCCATGCGCTCTGTGGCCAAGGGTTTATTCTGGCAGATGATACCGGTTCGCTCGACGTACTCTACCTGATTCGGTGTCAGGCGACGGAAACTCCCGCGTTAGTGCGCGAAGACGAGCGAGTGGTCGTCCACGCGACGATCGATGTTTCATCAGACAAGATTATGAATGGGGAAGGAAGAGAATTGGTGTTTAAAGCGATGGCCACCAAGATCATCCGGGAAAAATAGGACGCATGCTATGCACAGGAGCCCTTCCTGTGGGAAAATCAGGATCCTGGCATACTATGCTCATTTTGTGCTCAACTCCACCTCACCACAGCTCATTCCGCCTACTCCAGCCAAAGTTCTGATTTCGCTCAAACCTCGGCTGGAGTGGGGTCGTGAAAACGGTTTCCTAAACCGTGGGTCGCACGTGCAACTCGTCTCGGGGGCACCAATGTTTCAACAGGTTGCAGCGTCCGTCTGAGGCACCATCCGCAACTGTGCTACATTTGTGCTCACCGCCCGCCCGACATCCAACACTTCGACACCATCCCGCAAACTTTCCGGATAGTGATGCGCATAGCGCTGCGTCATGATCGGCGATTTATGCCCGAGCAGTCGCTGGACCTTATACAAGAGCGAATAGCGAGATCGAAAAGGAGTTTGCGAGACCTGA
>PLBR01000045.1 GCA_003135435.1 Nitrospira sp.
ATTTCAGGTGATCGTTGACACAACACACCGGAAAGCGACGGGATGGGCGAATTGAGAAGGACATAGGGGCCTCGCAGGGAGGCATATTGTAGGAGGGATGCGAACCACGGCGCAAGGACTACAGGCGAGGCCCAGCCGTTGGGGACACCACTTTTCACGTTATAACCCCCTAATCGTCACCCTATCTTAAGGAATGTAGGCAGAGAAGGGGAGTATGACGAATGGAACGGGGCCTAGAATCCACCAACCAAGAGGGGGCACCGGCTACATCATTGACAGATGGTGGATCCTTGCGGCGCAGGAGTTACTGGCCGAGGTGCTGAATCGCAGTGGCTTCGACACAGATGAGGACGGGAGTGTTCTCCCTATTGCGGGAGACTTCAATTTGAGCGGTCACCTGCACGCGATCTCCTTCTCTCAACGGCTCGATGAGACGATTGGAGCGACGGATCGCCACCTCAATGGAGCCGGTGCCATCTTGCAGCGTAAAGGCGGTACTCCCACACTTCCCTCCTAATTCATTCTGGCGCGAACGCGACAGATGGACCACGCCTTGGAGCGTCACCAGTTCCAAATTGGAGGAGTCCGCAGACAAGCGGAGGCTCCCGATCGACATCTGGCCCCACGCCTCGGTAGTGACCACCAAGAGCACAGCTAGTAATCCAACTCGCACCGGTGCCATGGAGTGTTCCTTCCTCGGTTCAAGTTTAGCAGACTCACATCGGCAACAGTTCGCCGATGTCGTACATGCCAAACAAGCGTACCAACACGCCTTCATCACTTCTCACATCCATCCCAATCCAACTGCGGACTTTCTCCGGTTTGACAATCCTCTACGATCGACTATGGTTATAAGAGCAAGGATTCGGTGTGCGGTACCCTTGAGCGACCCGACTGAGTGGCTCACGAAGGAGGTACCCGACATTCATTTACCCTTCAAGGAGGCGAGCATGTTGACGATGAAGATGTTCACGTGTAAATCCGCCATCGGCTTGGCCCTCGTAGCCGCAATCGCTGTGGGCACAGCTGCTCAGGTGATGGCAGAAACGAAAGGGCAAAATAATCATCCCCGCCGGGAACAGGTCAATGCGCGGTTAGCAAACCAGAATCACCGCATCCATCAGGAAGTCAAGGAAGGCAACATGACGCCGCAGCAAGCGGGCCAGCTCCACCGGAAAGATCGACACATTCGTCATGAGGAGCGCAACATGGCCCGCCAGAACGGCGGCCATATCACCAAATCTGAGCAACGCGGCCTCAATCAGCAGGAAAACGCGGTGAGCAGGCAAATCGGCCAGTAACTCGACCCCGCTCAGCTCCCACTTCTCTGAACGGAGCCATTCTGCCTGGCGACCGCCTGTCCTGATCTGCGCTAGTTAGATGTAGATCTTGTGCACAGGCTCTTGACGCTCCGACACACCACGTCCGGGGGTGTGCAGCATGTGCCGCTCAATGACGAAGCGAAGTATTTATTGGGCTCCATGCGGTGGCAGAAGCGCCAGCCATTGCGACCCCCGGCCGGCGCTCCTCCCGCTACTACTTGAGCAGGGCGTCAGCATTACCGCTTGCTGCCGGATTGTGCATCCTCTGAGCCCGATGCGCTGGAGGGTGGGGCGCTGCTGCTCTTGCCGGGCAGTGGAATAGTTACCCCCACCCCGAGCCAACCAGAACGTTGTGTGCCATGTCCAATCACTTGGGCCTTGGGAGAGTCTTTCTTGTCCCCCTGACTCGCCGTTCCGCAGCCGGACAGGAAGACGCCCAGACAGATCCAGCAGAACAGCACCAGACGCAGGCTCATCATCGGACCTCCCACAAGGTTAGGCCTTCCCCTTCGGCAGGAACCCCCTCTTTTCTATTTCCGCTAAATGCGCTTCTGCCAGCTCAAAGAGCAGGTGTGTGAGCGTCTTCCTTTTCACGGAGCGGCCACCGCTCAATCGTGGACCCATCCATGACTTCTGTCCGATGTGGTCACACTGACACAACTGAGCCGCTCTCCTTCGATGCTCCCAGTGCTGTCTTAGGACACCCTCATACGTCTCACTATTTGCCTGACGAGCGCGTAATTTCTATCTCTCTAAGCCGCTGGGTATAGGGGCCACAGACTTCCTTCGCCTTGGGGGGCTCGTCCTGATATTTCTCCAGGCAGACACGATAGTCATGAAGTAACGCGGCCCGTTCTTCTTGGAGGTCCGCCGTGGTCTTCTTGACACGAAACTCTTGGTAGTACTGGCAGCCCACGGTCCCCCCGAGCAGCACGCTCACCCCGATCCACAGCAGGAATCTTGAGAGTATACCCATCGCAACCTTTCCCTTTCCTTTGAGCGGTAGCCCCTTCCGTTCCAGTACTTCCACAATCCCGGCGATCTCCCACATATTGGAGATCGTGGCTTCATCGAGGGACATGCTGTCGCGTGTGGGCGGTTGTCGCTCATGGGATGCTCTCAACGGATTCCTGTGCTAGTCGTTTGACGTAATGCTGGAGCCGGGTGCGAGTGTGCGGCTTAATTGCAAGATTCTCTACCGCAAACTCCTGTCCTCTCGACCATCGAACCACCGCTTCAGGGATTTCGATACATTGCTCATTTGGAAGTGTGATGGTCAACGAGAGGGTTTCCCCTGGACGCATGGGCAGATCACCGGAGAGTCGCCAGCCGGCACAGGAGAGATTCCAGACGGTGCCTTGGCCTTGGAATGGCCCAGCGTTGTACGTGACGAAGCATTGCACAGGGAAGCGACGGAAGGGGCGAATCGAGAAGGGCATAGAGGCCTCGCAGGGAGGCCCATTCTAGGGGTGTGACCGATCAAC
>PLBR01000254.1 GCA_003135435.1 Nitrospira sp.
CGCGTCTCGGCGCGCCGGGGTCGAGCGGGTGAGAAGAGCGACTTTTCCAGCATCTCACTAGAAGATTTTCCGATACTGCTTCGAGTGCACGCCCGACTCGTCGGCAAAGCCGAGGGAGGCACTGTCGGGATTGCCGGTGTCGTTGAGATCGATTCGATAGTGCCCGCGGATGGCTTCCATCGCAATTTCAAAGGGAACGGCCTGGGGATACAGATTGCCCGGGGCATGTGCGCCGCGGGTCAGGGTGCGGATCACCTCAGGTTGCGCGTACTGGGCATCGGACACAATGTAGATGTCGGCGACGGCGTGGTCCCCCAGTTTGTGACCGGCTGTTGTGGCGGGCAGGAGATCGGTCAGAGTGCCGGCGAGCCGGTCCTTTTTAAACCGCTTCAAGAGTCCGGCGACTTGGCTCTCGGTCGCCTCCGGAGGGACAGTGAGACTAATCGCGTTCATGTCCAAGATGGTTGCCTGGACTTTGAAGAGTACAGGCGCCGCTTCAGGATCTTCGATGACCGGTCCGGTTGGCCCTTCCGTTCCGGTTGCTTGTTTGTTCTTCGAGCCGGGCACGATGAGGAACACAAACAGCCAGAGTCCTAACAATATGCATGAGATGACGATCAGGGGGTGGACTCCAGCACGCTTGCCTTCTTCGTAGGGGTGCGGCTTATCGCTCATGACGTCGTTCCACGGTGGGTGTGGCAGGATTCTGCTTCTTGGCTTCGTCCCACAGTCGATCCATTTCTGCAAACGAGAGTTCTCCAACCGTACGGCCCGACGCGGTCGCCTGGGCTTCGATGAATTGGAATCGTTCGACGAATCGGTTGGCGGCTTGGCGCAGAGCGTCTTCAGGGTTCACTTTGATGAAGCGGGCGAGATTCACGAGTGAAAATACCACGTCGCCGAACTCCGCGACGATCTGCGATTGTCGAGCGGTCGAGGCCGCGATGTCGGGCTCTGTCTGGTCCGACGCGGGGGCTCGGATCGCGACGCGGAGCTCCTGGATTTCTTCTTCAATCTTGCCGAGGACCTGATCAAAGCCTTTCGCGTCGTGGGTCCAATCGAAGCCGACACGTGAAGCGCGCGCTTGAATTTGATAGGCCCTCAGGAGGGCAGGCAGCGTCTGCGGCACGCCGTCGAGCACCGAATCTGGTCGGCCGGACGCTTGCCGTTCCGTGCGTTTGATATCTTCCCATCGCGCAACCACCTGGTCGGCATTCGTCGGGGTCGTGTCTGCAGGCCCATTCCCAAACACGTGGGGGTGCCGTCGAATCAGTTTATCGGCCAGTTGCTCAAGCACGTCCTCGATGGTAAAGCTGCCAGCCTCTTCAGCGATCTGACTATGAAAGAGCACTTGTAGCAGCACATCGCCCAGTTCCTCCGGGAGTTTGGTGCGATCCTGTCGGTCGAGAATTTCTAAGACTTCGTAGGTTTCTTCGAGAAGATAGGGTTTCAACGACTCATGCGTTTGCTTGCGGTCCCAGGGGCATCCGTTCGGCGCGCGCAACGCAGCCATCAAATCGACGAGTGTATGAAATCGTTCCGACATCGTTGCCCTCGTGGTCACACGCAATTGGGCGCTCATTATACCCGGTTCTCGGCAGGCTTCAATCGGTCGGCGCGGCTTGCGCCTCTCCAGGGCCTATGGTAGGGTACCGTCGCTGCATCTGGAGCGGGGAGAAGGCCTGTGGCCGCAGAACAAGAAGAAGGATTTGTCGTTCGAGATCGGCGGGGCGGGAGTGGGCCAGAGCGTCCCTCCGCCACTGAGGATGCCGCGTCGGGGACACAGCCCCCCCAGCAAGCTGCACATTCTGATCCGCCCCAGGGCTCGGGAATTCCCGTCACCTTTTCATCCTTCGTCATTTCTCTGGGCAGCTCCTCGCTGATGTTGATGGGGGAACAGCTGGATCCCCAGCAGCCTCCGATGCCGGCGAATCTACCGCAAGCGAAAGAGATTATCGACTTGCTCTCAGTCTTGGAAGCCAAGACCAAGGGGAATCTCACGACGGAAGAACAAGCGGTGCTGAGGGATATGCTCTACGCCCTTCGGATGAAGTACGTGAGTTTAGCTGCCAAGTAATACTCCCTGCCGCCCGTCGACCCCAGACGTGTCTGTCGCCACCATGCTCCATGCGACGTGGTGAGACGCTCCCCTGATTCGGTCGTAGGGAGTCGTCATTCTTCCATGCGTCGTGACGTAGGCAATCGGGAATATCGGGTGTGAGTGACATCAAGGAAAACACAAGTCCCCTTTCCTCGGCGAGGACGAACAGCGGTTCCGCGACAGGGGTTGCGCCACCTCTTGTTGGAGCCGGCCGGTCTTCACGGCAATCCAGGACTACTCCGGAGCCGGAACGCCAAAAAATGCATTTGCGTCCGGTCTGGATTGTCCTCATTCTGCTGCTCCCCTGTCTGGCGCTGACCTTCTACTATTCCCAGGTCGTGATTCCCGGTGGCGAGGAAACCGATTCCTTTCTACCGACGACCAGCTATGCGTTCGTGCTCCTCCTGCTCAACCTCGATCTGATCGGGTTTGTGGTTCTGCTGCTGCTGCTTTCCCGTAACCTCGTCAAGGCCTACTTCGAGCGGCGGCATCGACTGTTTGGGTCGGGATTTCGAACAAAGTTGGTGGCGGCCTTCATCGGTTTTTCGCTCATTCCGACGGTGCTCCTTGCGCTGGTCGCGAGCGGGCTGGTGAATAAGGCCGTCGATGTATGGTTCAGCGATCAGATTGAGCAGGTCATGCGGGATTCCTATGACGTGGCGCGGATGCAGCATGCCGGCCACATTACCCTGGCCGTGAATAGTGCCAGAGCCATCAGCCATGAAATCTATCGGGAAGACATGTTGCTGGCGGAACAACGTGATCTGCTGGTGGCCGCCATGGCGCGCAAGCGGGCTGAATTCGGCGTAGCAGGAATTGAAGTCTTCTCGGCTAAAATGGAAACGCTCACCAAGGCGCTGGATCTCGACGTGCCCTCATCGGCTCTCGATCTGCCGATCGGCCAGCTGGTGCTCCAAGTGATCAACGGAAAGCAGGAAGTCAATGCGGTGCAGGAGGCCCAAACCGGGCGCTTGGTACGGGCTGCGGCCCCCATCGCAGCCAGCGGGCGTGGCGGCGAGATCGGTGGCGTGGTGGTGGTGGAGGCCTTCGTCCCCGAATCGTTGCTGGCAAAAATGGAAGGGATCGGCCATCAGTACGACGAATATAAGCAGACCAAGGCCATGAAGAATCCCATCAAGGCCGGGGCCTATCTCTTCGTCGCAGTTATCACGGTACTCATTCTGTTCGGGGCGACCTGGTTTGGGTTCTATGTCGCGCGGAGCATCACAATACCGATTCAACGATTGGCTGAAGCGACGGAGGCCATTGCCCAAGGGGATCTTTCCGTCAGGATTGATGCCAAGGCGACCGATGAAATCGGAACCTTGATCGATTCGTTCAACCGTATGACGGCAGATCTACAGGGGAGTAAGTCCAAGATTGAAGAGGCTAATACCTCGTTGCGGCACAGCAATCTTGAACTTGATCGCCGCCGTGCATATATCGAGACGGTGGTCGAGACGATCGCCGCGGGCTTGCTCTCCATCGATAAGAACGGGCTGATCACGAACTTCAATCCGTCCGGTGAACGGATCCTTGGGCTTGCTGCGAATCTACTCCGAGACAGACTGGCCAATGAGGTGTTCAAAGAGTTCAGACTTGATCTGTTTCAGACAGTCTATGATCGGATGCTTGCCGATCAGCGCGATACGGTGGCTCTCGAGGGGCCGATGGAGATCGAAGGCAGATTCTTGACCATCGGGCTTCACGGTTCGCGAATGAAGGACGAAGCGAATAAGGACCTCGGTATCGTGCTGGTGTTCGAAGATCTCACAGAGTTGATCAAGGCGCAAAAAGTGGCGGCCTGGCAGGAGGTGGCGCGGCGGGTGGCCCATGAGATTAAGAATCCGTTGACGCCGATCCAATTGTCCGCGCAACGTTTGCGAAAGAAGTATTTTGAGAAGTCGCCGGATTTCGATGCAATCTTCGACGAGTCCACGAACGTGATCGTCAACGAAGTGACGAGTCTCAAGCACATGGTCGACGAATTTTCGAAGTTTGCCCGGCTGCCGACTCCGCAGATGGCGCATCAGTCGCTCCACGATGTGATCAACGAAGTCACGACGCTCTATCGGGGAGCCCACAAGGATGTGGAACTCATCGTGGCGTTGGACGAGGACCTCCCATCGCTCAATTTCGACCGAGAGCAGCTGAAGCGGGTGATGGTTAATCTGCTGGACAACGCGATACAGGCGATGCAACAAAAAGGGAGGGTGTGGCTGTCGACCAAGTATGATACGAAACGTCGGCGGGCCGTCGTGAGCGTGGCAGATGAAGGCGCAGGCATTGCGCCGGAAGACCAGGAAAAGCTGTTTGTCCCATATTTTACGCGGAAGAAGACGGGAACGGGACTGGGATTGGCAATTGTGCGGCGCATCATTACCGATCACGAAGGGCAGATTCAGGCCGGTCAGAATCAGCCCAAAGGAGCCGTGTTCACGTTCGAATTGCCGGTCTAGCTGAAGAAGTGACGAGTGATGGGTCACGGGTGATGAGCGGCAAGATTCTCACCGCCTCACCGATCACTCATCACCGATCACTCATCACGGGGGATTCATGTCTGCATCGATTTTAATTGTGGATGACGAAGAGCCGATTCTCACATCCTTGAGCAGCATTCTGCGGGATGAAGGTTATGAGGTGGCGGTGGCGAAAAACGGCGTGGAGGCGTTGCGCGTCTACACCATGGATCCACCCGATCTCATGCTCCTCGATATCTGGATGCCGGAAATGGATGGCATGGAAACCTTGCGCCGGGTTCGTGAGCTGGTGCCGACAGCACAAGTGATGATGATGTCCGGGCACGGCTCGATCGAAACGGCGGTCAAGGCGATCAAGCTGGGGGCGTATGACTATATTGAAAAGCCCTTGTCGCTCGAAAACGTTACGCTGCGCGTCAAACATGCCTTGGACCAATACCGTTTAGAACAAGAGAATCGGACGCTCCGTACCACAGTCCAACGGAAGTTCGAGTTGGTGGGACAGTCGCCTGCGATGCAACAGTTGCGGCAGCTGATCGAGACGGCCGGACCGACCAATAGCCGCGTGTTAATCGGAGGGGAGAACGGGACAGGGAAGGAACTTGTCGCGCGGGCGATCCATCTACAGAGCGCACGGGCCGGTCGACCGTTTGTGGCGGTGAACTGTGCGGCCATCCCTGAGACCTTGATTGAGAGCGAGCTGTTCGGACACGAGAAGGGCTCCTTCACCGGTGCGACCTCGATGAAACGCGGGCAGTTCGAGCAAGCGGACGGGGGCACGCTGTTTCTGGACGAAATCGCCGACATGAGCCTGAGCACCCAGGCGAAAGTGCTCCGGGCACTCCAAGAACAGCAATTTACGCGTGTGGGTGGTACCAAGCTGCTCAAGGTGGACGTCCGGGTCTTAGCCGCGTCCAATAAGGATTTGCTCAAGGAAATCGAGAAAGGCACGTTTCGCGACGACCTCTTCTACCGGCTCAACGTGGTGCCGATCATCGTGCCGCCGCTCAGGGAGCGTCGGGAAGACATCCCGCTGCTCATTCGCCACTTCATGAAGGTCCATGCGGAAGAGCAGGGGCTGCGGAGCAAAGAGATCGCACCGGATGCGATGGTAGTGTTTCAACAATATGACTGGCCGGGAAATATTCGTGAACTGCGAAACCTGATTGAGCGATTGATGATCATGGTGCCAGGACCCGTCATCGAGGCGGTGCAAGCGGGCCTCTCGTTGCAAGCGCGTCCGGTTGGGCCGGCGTCCCAGGCTGCAACCCCCACGGTCAATCCACTCTTCACGCAGCCGTATGATTCGCTCAGGGACGCCCGCAATGCGTTTGAAAAGGAATATATCGCGCGAAAGTTGCGTGAGCACCATTGGAACATTTCTCGCACGGCTGAAGATTTGAAAATCGAACGGAGCCATCTCCACCGAAAGATCAAGCTTTTAGAAGTGGAGATGCGTCCGGAAATCTAGCAGGATGCCGAAAAGGGCTGCCAGCCTGTCTTGTTTATTTGGTCTATCTGGTCTGTTTGGTCTGTCTCGTGTATTTGGTTTCTCTGGGTCAGGAAACAAAACAAACCAGATAGACCAAACCAACCAGACAGACCAGATGAACCAGACAGACCGAACTTGCCCCAGGCGGGCCGACCTTTGAATTCCCAACGTGTAGTAATATTTTTTCCGCAGCCTGCCAGGAAGAGTGAGGGGGCCGTGAATGGGAGTTACGAGGAACCGGTTTTTTTGAAAACCTCCTTCAAGAGATCGGTAACTCTGGCAGCAGGATTCGTCTGGGTTTTCCGTTCCTCCTTGGCCAGCACGACGAAGAGGCCACCAAGGCTTTTCCCCACCACGTAGCGATCGATATCGACCAGGTCACTCTTGTAAACAGAATCGCGTTGAAATGGCCGACCAGTGTGTCGGTGGTTGAGCCTTTGAAGTAGTCGGTTGCTGCAGTCGGGCTTCCGTTCAAGATCTGTTTCGTATCGGCGAATGTCATCTCTCGAATAGTCCTGCTGCTTGTGCGTTGACCTCTGCAACAGCCCTCCGCTAAGATGCGCCCTCCAATGACAACCTATCGAGATGCCGGAGTCGATATCGATGCGGGCGACGAGTTCGTCGACCGTATTTCACCATTGGTACGATCCACTTTCCGTCCGGAGGTCCTGACGGACCTTGGCGGGTTCGGCGGATTGTTTCAGCTGCAGGCCCATCGCTATGCCGAACCGGTCCTTGTCTCCGGCACTGATGGAGTCGGGACGAAACTGAAGATCGCCTTTCTCACGGATCGTCACGATACTGTCGGGATCGATCTGGTGGCTATGTGCGTGAACGACATCGTGGTCAGCGGGGCGGAGCCGCTGTTCTTCTTGGATTATTTCGCGACGGGAAAGCTTGCTGTCCCCAAGGCTGAGTCCGTGCTCAAGGGGATCGCCGAGGGCTGTCGCCAGGCTGGCTGCGCCTTGATCGGTGGGGAAACCGCCGAGATGCCCTCCTTCTATGCGGAGGGCGAGTATGACCTGGCAGGGTTTGCCGTCGGAGTGGTGGATCGACCAAAAATCATCGATGGCCGCAGTATCGTGCCAGGCGATGCCTTGATTGGATTGGCCTCGTCCGGTCTTCATAGCAACGGCTATTCGCTGGCTCGTCGTGTCCTGTTGGATCAGGCAAAACTCAGCGTGACCAGTCGCCTGCCTGAACTCAATCAGCCTCTGGGGGACATCTTGCTGACCCCGACCAGAATCTATGCCAAACAGGTCCTCGCCTTGATCCAGAAATGTCCCATCAAAGGCATTGCCCATATCACCGGTGGCGGCATTACTGAGAATCTTCCGCGAGTGTTTCCCTCTGGGGTGCGGGCACAGGTGCGGCGGAGTGCCTGGTCCGTGCCACCTATTTTCCAAACAATTGCTCGGCTTGGACAGGTCGAGCGCGAGGAAATGTATCGCGTCTTCAACATGGGGATTGGGTTGATTCTCGTGGCGCCGGCGTCGGACGTCCAGTCTGTCATCGCGCGCGCCACGGGGTTGGGCGATCCGGCTTGCCAGATAGGGACCATCGTGGCATCGACTGGCGATGAGCCCTTGGTGGAGTATGTCGACTAAGCGGACAGATGCGCTTCGCGTCGCTGTCCTGGCATCCGGACGCGGATCGAATCTTCAGGCAGTCATCGACGCGATCGACGCGGGGACGCTCCAGGCGAAGATTGTCGCCGTCATCAGCAACAAGCAAGAGGCCCCGGCGCTAGAACGAGCCCGCCAACATGGACTGCCCGGCCTCTTCGTTAACCCAAAACCCTATGCAGGCAGACCCGATAGTCGTGAGGCCTATGATCGCGAGCTACTCGATGTGCTTCGGCGGCACGATGTGGAGTTGGTATTACTGGCCGGGTACATGAAGATCGTGACCACGGTCCTCGTGGAGGCCTTCGCGAATCGCATGATGAACATCCATCCGTCCCTGTTGCCCTCATTCCCAGGGTTGGATGTGCAGAAGAAGGCAATCGAGTGGGGCTGTAAACTTGCCGGATGTACTGTTCATTTTGTAACAGAAGGCGTTGACGAAGGGCCGATCATTCTTCAAGCGGCGGTTCCGATTCTCGATGAGGATACTCCCAACACACTGGCTGCTCGCATTCTTGAGCAAGAACACAAGATCTACCCGCGCGCGGTCCAGCTCTTTGCCGAGGGGCGGTTGCGAATTGAGGGGCACCGCGTGTTCATCGAGGCTGGAAAGCCGGAGGGTGAGGCGGTGATCAGTCCGTCATAACGGTGTGGCGAATCGAACTTCCGGTAGAGACTCAGGAAACGGTTGTGTATAATGCGCCAGACGGTGAGGCGTTCGTCTCACTGGTCGAATGTCAGTCGTGTGGGGGGCTAGCTCAGTTGGGAGAGCACTACGTTCGCAACGTAGGGGTCGGGGGTTCAACTCCCCTGCCCTCCACCACCGTCGTTGACAACTCGCATTCCCATCAATAATCGATCAAAGGTGCCCTTCGCCGTAAAGCGATAACCTGGCTTTCCTCCTTCCATAATCGGCTCACACACGATGTGTCCATCCAAGAGCTTTCGAAGCATCTGACGTGCCTGTGGCACGTGGCGAGCGAAAAGGGCGGGGAGGTCTCCTAGACGGCTTCTCAGGTCTTTCGCAAGACGCTTGGCGTCCAGTGAGACGACTTGGTTGAGGCTATCGCACGTCGAGAGTTCTTGCACCACAACTTTCTTCCTCGCTTCCACCTCATTGAGCGAATCGAATACTTTGTCCGTCGATCTGCCGCTCGCAATGGCTTCGACGAGATGGTGCAACCGCGTCTCGATCAACGATAGCTCCCGCTCAAGAGCAAGACGCTGGTCGGGAAACTTCTCCCGCTCGTTTCTGATCCGTTCGAGGGCTGCCGTAACTGAGGCCTCAAGAACTCGCTCATCGAGGACTTCAGTCATCGCGTGAAGGATGGCCGAGTCGAGGATGTCTTGGCGGATTTCCACGCTATTGGTACAGATCGCATTCCCTCGCTTATGATGGTAGGCACAGCGGTAGACGGTTCTGGGGTAGCGCTGTCTTGCTGTGCGTTTAATCGCGACGATTGACCCACCGCATGTGACGCATTTAGCTATGCTGGTCAGTAGATACGCGGAGCGCCGATCTTCTCCCGTAGGGCGCGAGATGAGGCGTCCGCTCTCCCCCCGTAAATAGGCATGCAGGTTTCTCGTTCTGCGTTCCTCGACCTGCTCCCAGAGAGTCTGGGTTATGATCCTCAGTTCTGGCGCGTCAATGCGAAGCCACTCCGACTCAGGCCGCTTCCGCTGCTTTCGTGTGCCGCCGCGCTGAATCACCTGCGTTCTGTTCCACACGACCACACCTCGGTAGAGATCACGCTGAAGGATGTCTCGAAGAGCAGTCGGACACCAGCCAAGAATCCCTCCGTGGGGAGGCGGTATCCTGTCCTCGTTCAACAGTTTGGCAATACCCGCGAGGCCGAAACCTGACGCATACATCTCGAACACTCGCGTCACTACCTTCGCCTGTTGGCTGTTGATTTTTCTGACAACATGCTGACGGCGTTGAGTACCATCTACATTTGTTTCGCTACCATAGACCGGGAGGTTATCGTAGCCGAACACTTTGTTGCCTGTAACGTGTAGCATCTTGGCTTTGCGAAACATCGCATCATAGGTCCGTTGGCTGGCCTTCTCGCGTTCCATTTCAGATGCAAAGTTCGAAAGGCTGAGCATCATCTTGTCCAACGCATTGTCGAGTTTTCGCTCTTGGTCTGTCATGTAGAAGAACAGCCGGACGCCAGAGTCGATGATCTGCTTGAACGCGTAGCTAACCTGGATTGCTTCACGGCCCAAACGAGACTCTTCGGTCATAATGAGGACTTGGAAGGGCGGGCAAGGCTTAAGCGCGTTCATCAGCCTGAGAAAACCTTGTCGTCTCACAAATTCGGCACCAGAAACCCCGTCATCCACATAGATGTGCTCCTCCGCGACCGTCCAGCCCTTTCGAGCAGCGTAAACTGTGGCGTGCTCGATCTGACGAGTCACTGACTTCTCTTCGTCATTAACTCCACTCTGCTCCGTCGATTTTCTGGCGTAGATGGCAGCGATCATAGTTTCCCACCACCATAAATTTTTTCCGCAGTAATTTCCTCAGCTAGATGATTGCAACTAAGGAGGGCCAGTTCTGCAACCGACCTTCCAAGCCCATCGACACCAGGAAACAAGGCACGTGACGTCACATTCATGAATCGAAGACTTCGGAGGAATTCAATCTTTTTCCTCGCGGGAATTATCAGCCTTCTAAATGCCTTGCGAGATGTCTCCTCAGACAGAACCTTGAGAATCAGTTGTTCATGGTCTGCGAGTGGGGACGTTGAGACGGAGTGCATCGTTTGTTGAGCTGCCATCTGCGCCGTCTGTACATTTCTTTCTAAAAATTCCACGAACTCAGGACCGGTGAGAGATTGGTAGTATTGACTTTGCCTGACTCTCGTGGCTGCGCCCGCGCAATCTGGAAAGGCCGAGGTCATTTTCTCGCTAACATGCTTAGATGCCACCATCCATACTGCGCCATCCTCTTCGAGGCGTTGCTCACAGGCGAAGTAGAGGGCGACAAACGGAGAGTACGTCCAATCCAGAAGACGGGTTGGCGCATGGTGATGTTGCATTAGGTTCCACCAGCTGAACAAGTCGTCCTTGCCAGGAATTGTTCCTGGAGGAAGATGGAGATGGGCCTGCTTTTTGAATTCCTGCAAGATTATATCTTCCAGGACCGTAACGTGAGCTGGCAGTAGAGATTTTAGTCTGGCCATTCTCACCAGCGAAGGTACAAGTGTCCAGTCCTCTCTAGCCTGTCCGCGGAATAAAAAAATTGGTTCGTGGGGTGGACCCATGTCGAACTTGTGAACTATTCCCACGAAGTGTTGCCAGTCATTCACCTTCTCTACTTCAACTCTGCCACTCATAATCATTCACCTGTAGTATTCAAAGAGGAGGATCGATTGGACTTTTCCACTGTAGGGAAATCATTCTGTCTTCACAAGGGGCATCGCGCAGTTATTACGGTCAGTTCGGGGAGGGGAACTGACCGTACGACCGCTAATGCGTTGATAATCGAGCACCAATGCTTCAGCTAATAAGTCGACTATTTCGTTAAACAGACAGGGCGGCCATTCCTGAGAAGACTCGCCGTGCCCTTCTGAATCATCTAAAGTTTCATGTTTCATGAGGATACTAGATCCAATGGTCCGCACCTCTTGAGATCGTGCTACCTATGTAAGAGAGCGTCCCTCGTGATTAGATTCCCATCCGCGTCATGGCCGTCAACCGTCGCAAAAGATCTATCAGTCGAGTGAGTTGGGCCTTGAGCAAGGGCAAGCCATACTCCTCTGCTACGTCCTCCCAGGTCATGGCTTCATCTTTTTTTTCTTTCTTTCTCCAAATGTGCGTCACTTCTCTTTCAGCCCACGGTATCCACCGTTCCTGTACATCGAGAACGCATTGATAGACTGCCCATACGCGGTCACGCCTTACGGACGCTCGTTGCACGAGTTCCCCGACACCTTCTTCACACTTCAGCAAATCCATCGTCACACGGCACCAGTCCAGGAAGTTTGGCCCGTCCCCTACGGCGTAGCTACCCACCAATCGGTAAAAGGGCAACCGTTCCTGACACCTCTTACGCAGGGTGGCCAAGAGGTTGTGCGCATCGATCATTCCCAGCAGATAGTTCGGCGTGGACGGGCTGCGCGGGGGTAAACAGATTTCAGCGTGATCTGAGCCGGCTGAGCCTGGCTCGACCGCTGAGCCTATACCCGGCTCCTGCTGGCTGAGCCGGGATTCAGCGGTCAGCCCTGAACGAGGCTTCATCGGACATGTACGATAATGCCCTCGCCTTGCTTGCGGATTTTTGAACTCCCGTGGGCAGTATCTGCATTTCAGCATCCCAGCTTCCTTTCACACATGTGATCAACTGACGAAACGCCTTCTACCATCGAAGACGCGATGATCATGACAGCGCCTCATTCCCTTCAGGATACGATCGTGATACCATTCCAAAATATTGAGGCGCGGCGATGGGGGGCGTTCCCCATCGCCGCCAAAACGCGTGCGAGGTTATACCTCGCCTTCGCTAAGGCTTTCCTCGACCTCGTCCAGAACGTCATCGATCTGGTCGGCAATCGATTGCAATGCCTCACGTAGCGTTTTATTTTCCTCAATTAGCTTTTCTCTCGTCATTGGATCTACCCTCCTTTCCGCCAGCCAGATTTGGGGAAGAGCTGACTGACTCGATTGTCCACAATTTTTGAAAACGTTCCTACGGAGGCAAGTGGGCAAATAATGTCTATCCCTAAGAAGAGCCAAGAGACTCCCTGGGCCTTTATAGCGGCAAACCCCGAACGGGTTCGTGTAGTTAAAGAGCGGTTGGCGGGCTTTGAGGTTACAGATCCAAAGCACGTCGCAATTGTCGTAGCCGCGCTGGACCAGCATGGCCTGTTTCATGAGGTCCTCACGCCTAAGGAAGGAGACACGAGCAAGAAAATCTGGCGGAGAGCACAGCGAATGGCGAAGACGCTTTGGAAAAGAATCATGAACATTCGCAACGGCAAGCTGCCACCGGAAAATCCGCATGAAGCTGCTTTGGCTCAGCGGTGGGAACAACTCAGCAAAGATTGGATCAGCCTTGAGAAGCTGAAAGTCATGAGTGAGACCTTCCAGCTCAACCGTGGGGGAAGGATCATCCCGCGCTACACATCGCCGAAAAGTCGAACTGGTTCCCCTCAAGGCCCCCGATCGAAACCAGAAATTACCCATGCACTCCAGATTCTCTATCGGTACCTTGAGGAGGAATGTTCGATGCGTCCTAATCGTCGAATGGAGTGCCTAGGCGACATTCTTCGATCGGCCATGGAATCGCCGCATTCGCGTGAGGACGTGAGCGAGCAGGTACGGTGGCGGCTGAGGGATGCTGAAACAAAGACTCCGCTGGATAACGTCGATTATTACGAGGCCACCCGAGTCAGCTACAAGCTCAATGACGACCGGCAGGAGATGTTTTGGAAGTATCAGTCCATTCTTTACTCGCCAGACACTTCTGCTGAGGAAAAAAAGAAAGCAGAGGACACACGACAGAAACTCTTTCCTTTCGATTGGTCGAGACTCAGGTAGCGAGGCCTATAATTATCTCGGACCTTCCCCAGACAATCCTTTTGCTACGCAGACGTTAAAATTGCTGGAAGGAAATCCTTCCAGTCGATTTCCTGAGGTCCTTGGCTTAATCTTACTTTGTAGAACGGCTAATTCAGAAGGGTGGAAACCGTCATGGAATTAGGACAACTACAATTAGCAAAATACCTGCTTGAGACGGGGAAAGATCATATTAGTAGAAATGCCCCGATGTCCTATGGTCTCGCGATTTCTTTGGCTCAAGACGCTGTCGAGATATTTGCGTGGACAGTCGTTAAAGAGAAAAACATTTCCGTCAAAGACAAAGAGCCTTTTGTTGGACTCATAGAGCGAATTCAGACCTCTACCGGACTTCAATTCCCTTTTGGGGCCAAGATCCTTGAACTCAATGCTATTCGCGTAAAATTTAAACATTTCGGTAATTTGCCCATTCCAGAAGATGCCACCAAGCTTGTTAGTTATGCAGAGGAATGCTTGAGGCAAGCGACAAAGCTCTTTTTTTCATGTGATTTTGATTCGATATCATTCGCTGACCTCATCACCAATTTAAGCATCAGAGACAGACTGAAGGACGCAGAGAGGTATTTAAGTGAGGGAAAGTGTATAGAATGTGTTGGCAAGTGTGGTGAAGCAGATCTTCTGATTTCGCAGCCCCTCGAAAGCCTTCTTCCGAAAGCCGAGCACTTTGGCAGTGTGAGGGAGCTTTTCGACCAAGATAGAGCACGCGCGGCGAGAAGTGCCTTTGACTATATAGGCAAGTATATGGATGGCCTACGAGCAGTTGGAATAGCAGGATTGCTCAACATAGGCGGAAAACACTACTTCCGCTATAGAAATCTGCTCCCGATTGTTTATCAAACGATGGACTCAGCAATCCACATTGATCATAGAAGAGGGAACTACTCTGAAGAAGATGCACGTTTTTGCCTCAAGTATGTAACGGAGTATGGGTTGAAGGTCCAACAATGGGTTGAGAGCGAATAGATGGAAATGAGTCCATTAGTTTCTCGAACTCCTTCTTTAAGCTGCCCTGCGAAGAGCATCCAGATTGGCTCCCGCTAATCGATCTAGGATAATCGAAACTTGATTCCGCGTTTGATTAGGCGGCTTCCTTTATTTAATGATTCCAAATTTGGATCTAAATCAAGGAAACGATTAATCTCTTCACTGCTCTTGAATTTGTTCCCTGAAAAAATGAGCAAGTGCAGGAGGGCTTCTACGTACCTTTTTAATTGATAGACCAAGGCTTCCCCTCTCCCCCCAAATTGATCTAGATGCACCATGCTATTTCTACTGTATCTGAGGTGTAGCAATATCTGCGCGTGGAACTCGTAATCTTTCCACAGAAAGGCTGCTCGCCTCACAATCACTTTTTTGTCGTTAGACTGGGTCAAATGCTCTAGCACGCCCCACAGCTTCAGAAAAACGGATTCATAATCTCGCCCATCGAGTGCCCGAACGTATCGGAGAAGACCATTTACAAGGGCGTCTTTCGAACGAGAGGTCTTGATCTTCATTCTCGCCCTCGTTTCGTATCTCCTGAGATCGTCCCATGTTGCGGTAACATCGTAAACCGCCTGTGGCCCACGATAGGCTCGATCATGCCACCACTTGTGCTCAATCAAAGTCGAATCACCCCTGAACAGCGTCTGCAGAGGGCCGAGAACAATCCTATTCACCGGATCTACAACACCACTCGACATCCGCCAATAACACTGGGAATTAATCCTGAGGTTCCAAAGAGCACGGTAGTAGTCCAAGGTATCCAAAGCTTGCCAACCTGCTTCTGAATCGGACTTCCCAAGAGTCGGTACCACGAATCGCAAGTAATCACGTGGGAACTCCCGACTTTCAGCCTGAAGAAAGATCCGCCGGTAATGCAACTCCTGCTCAAGAATCGCTCTGGGAACATCCCGGCCAAATCGTAT
Source organism: Nitrospira sp. (assembly GCA_003135435.1). GTDB lineage: Bacteria > Nitrospirota > Nitrospiria > Nitrospirales > Nitrospiraceae > Palsa-1315. Next base: position 15,189 of record PLBR01000254.1, read on the forward strand.
GGCCCCTTCAGAGGATCGTATTGGTGCAAGCTGGTTTCGCGATTTGATCGAAAGACATCCTGCCATGAGAAACCTGTGTATTGGCTTCTTTTTGTACTCCTCTTCCTTCCGGGAAATGTGGCGCAGTACACACGCTTGATTAAGCGTGTCGGTTTTGGCTGCGGCATGAACAGCCTGATGGACAAATCCCCGCGCTGTATCTTCCGACAGATCACGAGAAAGCTCGACGGATGAGCACAGCAATTCTAAACAGTCTTCGAAAGAACCAACTGTATACTCCACTTCGCCTTTGCTGTTTATTTTCTTGTCAGCGTCTAGCCGAACTAGCGGAAGCGAGGGATTGTAATCCTTTTTCCATTGCGCACACATGGACACAGACCTTTCAGGACTCAATGTCGGGCCACAAGATGCAAAGCCGCCATTCGAACGATAGCGTCTAGTTTGCTCTTATCGATGAAGGTGTTTCATCGCGTTCACAATCGCAACCGTGCGGATGCTGACGGTGGTCACACGCATCAGCAGGTCAATGACCTTTTCCTTGTAGTCCGCGAAGTGATAGGTATCGAACTTCTCGCGGATGGTCGGGTCCTTCAGCTTCTTTTTCTTGTACTGATCGAGAATCCATTCGAGAGCCGAGCGGTTGCCAAGTGTGTATGTCCACGCCTCCCGTGGAATGCCGGAGAGTGTGGTTTCACTGTCGAGGAAGATGGAACCTGCCTCTTTGTCGGCCTTGAGCATGGTTTTCGGTGCCACACCGGCCTTGCGAGATTTCTCGTCGGGGCGGTCGGTACGCTTGAGCTTAAAGCACTCAGCCTGTTCATAGCCGATGTGTAGATCCATTAACTCCTTCCCCCAGTCGGCCCACTGCCAGAAATCGGCATAGAGCGGAATGCGGGGAAACTCGCGTTTGAGATTCATCACGAATTTGTCACGATAGACCGGGTCGTGCAGCACACCGTAGACGTAGTGAAAGATCGCTTCCTTCGTGATCGAGCGGTTTTGTTTGGCACGGCCTAGTTGGTAGTGTTTCTTGAATTGGTCGAGCGCCCAGTCAGTGATGTTATTGTTCGACTGGCTCCCTGCTCCCTCATAAACAAGCAGTGGTGCTACTTGAAAGCCATCTGTGCTGGCGCAGAGATGAAGCTCGGGTATTTCAGTACTTACCAACACGCTGAATGGCGAACGCGAACCACGATCGCTGAAGCTAATCACTCGATTTTGGGCTCGGCCGTCCTTAAACATTGAGGCCATCTTGTACTGCATGGCATTGAAGTGACGATCAAAGTACAACAACCGCCGGCAAAACGGGCGGTAGATAGCCGGAACAATCGCTGACCGCTCAAAGCGCTTCTCGATGTTACGCTCGCGGTAACGCGTCAACTCTCGATCCCACTTAATTGTCTGGCGAGCTTGGGGATTCCGCGAAACTCTCGCAGCTTCGTAACCCTCCACAAGGAAACGCATCTTTGCTTCGAGCACCTTTGGCGAAAAGTCATAAACCCACTCGTCTCGTTGACTCTTGAGCCCTGGGGAAAAGAGTTTGAAGATCGCTTTCTCCCCTCGCTTTGACGTGGCGGCCTTGGCGGTCTTGTCTACCAAAGGAAGCAGAGCCGCAAAGTCACGCTCCCCAAGATTCACCCACGTTCCAGCTTCATCGGGAGTGATCTCTTCAGTACCCACCGAGCTAAGTTGGGCTCCGCCCAGCCATGATAACTTTTCTTCCGCAGTTTCCAGTTCTGGACGGTGCGCATAGAACACGCGACATCCCTTATGCCTGGCACGTTTCACCATGAAGCTGATGGCTACGCCAGTTTGAATGCCAAACACGTTGTGCTTTGTTCCCGACAGTTTGGGGTTCTCACGAACATTCCCGCCAAGATCAATGATCCATATCTCGCTGAACTCAGTTGCCGCCACCTTGCGAAACCCGTCAAATGCCTGACTTTCAATGAAGCTGCGATTCGAGACAAAGGCTAGAACACCGTTTTCGTCTAGCCGATCTGCGGCCCAGCGAAAGAACCGCACATACATATCGTAGAGTGCGATCTTATTTTGGGCTGACCCTTTTGCCTGATACGTGGCTCGGATACGCTCGTCAATTTCAATGTATGGACGATTCGGGTTCTTTAGATTAAAGTTCTCCTGCCAAGCGTTGTACGGCGGGTTGCCGATAATGACGCTGATCTTCCGTCCGTTCTGACGCTTGATGCGCGCGACGTTTTCCTCGCTCAGGCTGCCGAACAGTGCCCCTTGGGAACCATGCTGCGCGGTATGGAGCCCGACGTTATCCAGCGTATCGACGAAACAGAGGTTGGGGTATTCAAGATACTGCCCGGTGATTGCCGCATAGGTCGCTTCGATGTTCAGATTCGCCACGTAGTACGGAAGAATCGCCACTTCGTTGGCATGCAGTTCCTGTAGATACTTGTGCTTCAGTTTGACAGGTTGGCCTCGGAAGTGTTCGAGGAGTTCGGTGATGAAGGTTCCGGTGCCCGTGGCCGGGTCAAGTATTTCGACTTCGCGGTCGATGAGGTTCTTGCCGAAGTGCTTTTCGCAGAGCCAATCGGCGCTCTCGATCATGAAGCGTATGATTTCGTTTGGCGTATAAACGACGCCCAGCCGGTCGGCGGCTTTCTTGTTGTAGACCTTATAGAAGTTTGCATAGATGACCTTGAGAAAGGTCTGCTTCTCGTGGTGGCTGCCGATCTGGGCCGCCGCGGCTCGGATGGCGGCATAGTACGGGTCGAGCCCGCGCAACGTGCGCTTTTTGAGATCGCCGGTGAAGAAAGTTCCCTCTAAGGCATAGAGCTCCTTCGCGACGTTGTTCTGGTGGTGAAAGTCGTCCTCGCCAAAGACCTTGGAGAAGATTTCTTCCGTTAGCACATGCTGAATGAGCATTTCCCGCACATCGGCCTCGGTCACGCTCGGATTGATCGTCTCTTTGGCATGATCGAGAAACCGCTGGGAGGCTGTGCGGAATTGGACATTCTCGCGAAAGGCCTGCTCGATCATCTCGCGCAGCGCTTGCAGCACCGCCGGTAGATCGGTCTTGAACTGCTCGACGGCCTTGCGGAACTCGGATACCTCAGCACGCTCGTAGCCGAAGAAGAGGTTGAGCAACTTTTCGAGCTTGGCGACATCATCTACTGGGCCGCGCATCACCTCGCATTTGCTCTGTATCAGAACCGCTTGGGTAGAGTCCTCGAAGATGATGTTGTCTTGGGGATAGCCTCGGCGCAGTTTGAACTCAATCTCAGCATCCAAGTCGTCTTTCTCATCCTTGGCCTCCCAGTACCCGAACGGCATCCGCAGCGCGTGGAGCAACGCGCCGTCCACATAGCGGCGATCTTTCGCGGGCGTGGCAATTTCATATTCGGGAACAAAGATCAGGTCGTGCTGCCGAGCCCAACCTTTGAGCAAGTCTTTGAACGCTTCGCGTACCACTGATTCGCGGTGGGTGCCGGAGACCTTGCGGAGATCCTGCAGCTGGTTGAGGTATTGCTGGATGAGGACTTGGCTCACTTAGTCAAATGCCTCGAAGGTTGTCTTGTTCTGTCGATCCGGGCTTTCTACCAAGTAGAGGAGGCAATCAGAAGGAGGGCGTTGGAGTCGGAGCGTACACTCGTTTCTATCGCGATGCAACCTTCACTGAACCCTCCGGTAGTGGGCTATTTTGAATTTCGATCGTTTCATGGGATCAATCACATCACATTTACTGGAATAGTTATAATACATTAGTTATAACTTACATTGATCGAATCAGATCCTCCGAGAGCGCAATTATTCTCTTTTTTTTATCAAGGATGGCCAGGGATTCATCGCGGAATGATTGACGGGCTGCGACATAAGCCTTTGCAGACTCGTCTAGCATTCGCAAGATATTGATTTTACTAGCATCTACAAAGTGTGACATTGTATCTTGATTTTCGTGTGACGAACAGTTACCATCATCGTCAATCATAGCAACCTCCTATACTTAAAGGGGAAATTATCATGTACCCACCGAGCAGAGTTGGGGCCATACAAGGGGAGCTCGAAAGGGCCGTCGCCGAATACATTGCCGCAAGAGATGACTACGAGCGGGCGCGAGTCTCTTTTGAAACTGCATGCGAACGGTATGGAGCTGTCAAGCGGCTCGCCTCTGAAATGCTTAATCCGCATGAATGGTTCACCTGGCAGAATGGGCATCAAAATGTTCGATTTGCTGCAATGCTCATCGGGGAGGCCATAACGGATCTGCTCCGGCAGAAAGCCTTTGACTCTGCTTATGAAGTTGCGGTTGATCCTGCCAAGCAATATCACCCAGCCCTGTCCGTTTTGCGTATTTCTGAGGCGCTGGAAGCTGGAGGGTTCAAATTCAGTTCGACCTCCCCCTTGCGAGAAGTAAATGCGGCCCTGATGAGACTGAAGGGCATCAAGCAGTTGCGTCAGGGCATATATCAGATTGAGCAGGCCGAGGAGATCCTCGATCAAGCGACAGAGGTATTTTCCCCGGTGGAAGCAGAGGTTCAACAGGAATTGTCTACAGAGGAGGAAACGAAATGAGGGGCGCGACCATGGCGCGACAAAACTGCGGCACGAGAACCAGCCATTCGTATCGGCTGATTCACTCGTGCCGTAGCCTCTCGGTAACCAATGGCGGGGTAGCTCAAACGGAAAGAGCGACGCGATTGCTAATCCGTAAGTTGTCAGTTCGAGACTGACCCCCGCCACCAAGTCAAAACTGGCTGCCCAGTGCTTGTAACACCAGGCAGCCGCAACCCGGTAGGTCCCGCGAAGGTCGAACCGGATCGCACCCGTCAAGGTGATCCGCAGTATACACCTTCCGGGATCTCCAGCCAAGGAGGTCCCATGAACGTGCTGAAGGCAGAAAAGAAGCTCGCTGTTATCTCCGCCCTCACCGAAGGCTGCTCGATCCGCTCCATTTGTCCGCATGACCGGCGTACACAAGAAAACGATCATGAAGCTCCTGGTAGAGGTAGGAACCCGCTGTCGGCAGATGATGGATGAACGAATGCGCGGCATTCGCTGTGAGGCCGTCGAATGCGATGAAATTTGGACCTTCGTGGGCAAGAAGGAAGGCGTCATGAAGGCCGGCGAACGAAAGGCCAATCCTGAATTTGGGGATGCCTACACCTACATTGCGCTTGATCCTATTTCCAAGGTCATTCCCGCCTTCCATGTGGGCAAGCGCGATTCGATCAATACGCATCACTTCATCGAGGATCTGAGCCGCCGCATTGACGGCGCTACGCAGGTCAGTACCGATGCCTGGGGGCCCTATAGTCCGGCCATTGCGCGGTACTTCGGCAATCGTGCCACCTATGCCCAGATCACTAAGTTTTACGCTTCGACCAACCCAGGACCAGGCCGTTATGCCCCGCCTAAGGTGTCCGGTACGGTGATTACAGAAGTCCTGGGCATCCCGGACTACAGTAAGGTCTGTACGTCCTTTGTTGAACGTCAGAATTTGACGCTGCGGATGAAGGTTGCTAGATTTCATCGTCTCACCTTGGCCTTCTCTCGCAAATTGGCCAATCTGAAAGCCGCTGTTGCGCTGTACTTCTGGAGCTATAACTTCTGCTTGATTCATCGGTCCCTTCGCATGACACCGGCTATGGCGGCTGGCATTACAGATCGTATTTGGGAATTAGGGGAACTCATTTAACGTGTCTCGGCAATCCAAAAGGCAAAAAAAGAAGACGAAAAAGAAAAAGATGGAATCAGAAAGGGACAATCCAAGCCAAGATAATGCTGACACCGTACCCAAAGAGACACAATCCTGCCAAAAGCAGCATTACCCATCTTTCCCTTCTTCTGTCGAAATAACTTTTCCACCAGGAATAGAAAAAGAGTATAGCGCCGGTCAGTACCGGCAGGAGTCCAGAGATATACGGAAACTTTGGATCGAGGGCATAATGGTCCTGGTTGTCACCATTTCCACGATAATAAGTTTGTATATGTGGAACGAGATGAAAAAGACCACTGAGGCCACCAAAATCTCCGCAGATGCTGCCGCAGCTGCTACAGCCGCATGGATAGCTGTGGAGCGCTTTACAATTAAAAGCATTGAGAAAGACCAGATCATATTTGATATTGTCTTTAAGAATATTGGAAAGACCCCTGCGCTTGACGCGAAGGCTGGCTGGGAATTTATGTTTATCAATCAAAGCCCACCAAATGACCTTACCAATATGCCAAAACGGGACCCGTACAAATGTCCAGAAAGAATGAGCGTGAACCTTGGGATACTCCCGCCAGATAAAACTTGGGGGAACATCGTCCCAAGTGAGAGTGGACACATGTCGATCGATGAGGTCCAAAGGATAAAAAATAGAACGGCTAAGCTCGTAATTCATGGGTGCGCCAAGTACAGGGATGTACTCACCGATAAAGAGAGAATTACCGAATTTGAGGGGTACTACCCTGGCAGTTTCGAACCCGCTGACATGGGCATAGCTATTTATGCCCCCTCCAGCAGAATGAAATAAGATCGTCAGGACGCATATACGAATAAACCAAAATAGCCCACTACCGAACCCTCCAAGCCTCGTCGCGTTGTACTGCCA
>PLBR01000193.1 GCA_003135435.1 Nitrospira sp.
CGTACCACTAGACCATTATTTGTAACATAACCACTTTCACGCGTACAAGCGGCGCGCCGCAGGCGGTTCATCGGACTAGCTGCGGTTAGATTGACATCGCGCTGACGCTCTTCCTAAGATGCAGCGCGATCATGTGCGGTTTTACTTCTTCTCGTCGAACCCCGTTTACAGGATGTCCATGCCACAGAATCATTCCTCCGGCAGTTCTGCGCCTTCCTCGTTCTCGCTGGTGAAGAGCATTCAGTATGCGGTCGTGGCCGTGCTCGTGTTGGGCGCGCTCTACTACCTCTGGATGAAGCCTCCGTCGCTGAATCCCATAACCGATCGTCGGGCTGCCGAGGCCCTCGCGCTGGTGCAAACCCATCGGGCTCAGGGCTATCCCACAATTCTTCAGGCGATGACTGAGCACGTGCGTTCTATGAGCGAACGCAATCGAGTCGCCCGACTGGGGGGGTGGCGGGTGAAGCAGGTGGAGGGGGATCTGTACGAAATACGGATTCAGTTGCGAGATCAANNCTTGAAAAAGGTCAATGCCGCCTCGCTTGCTGCCGATGGCGTGACACCGAAAGAGCCTGATGCTGAGCCTTCCGGATTGCCGGCGGCGCCTGTGCCACTCGGCTCTGCAGGATACTGAAAAAGCCCTCCAACATACGACGATCGTTACGCGTGAGACGTGAAAGGTGAAACGTATCTCGCAGGGCGATTGACGATTGATCCATATGCACCATTGAATCAATGAAACAATTCATGGAAGTTCTGCTTTGCCGAAATGGTTTTTTCGCGGCCTGCTAGGTAAAGTTCTCCGGCAGCGCCACTTGCACCTGATTCCCTTCGATTCGGACGGGGCAGCAGGCAACGGTGATGTTCGGATTCTCCGGTCGTTTGCCGGTTTGTACGTTGAATCGCCATCCGTGCCATGGACATTCAATGACGTGGCCCTCCAGGTGGCCTTCTCCGAGCGGTCCTCCCGCATGCGGACAGGTGTTGTCGACGGCGTAGAAGGATCCGTCGACATTAAACAGGGCAATCCAGACCTCTTGGACTTCGACGGTCCGTCCGGTCCCCGGAGGAATATCCTCTACCGTCGCGACGGTGACAAATTCAGGCATGGCGCCGATCCTCCTTCTTGGCCGAATGGCCGAAGCAATAGGTACGTTCCTCAGACCAGTCAGTAACTTGATTTCGACCGAGGCTTATGGCATAGAGAAGGGTGAGCATTCAAGACTAAACCAAGGCCTTCGCACAGAAGGAGCCTCGGTTGGGAATTAGGTTGCGGCATGGAAATGACCCTTCTGCTCAACGCGACGTATGAGCCCCTGCGGGTCGTCAATTGGCAAAAGGCGATCGCGCTTCTGTGGCAGGGCAAAGTTGAAGTCCTCGAGGTCTACGACCGAGAGGTCCATGCTGTGTCGATCTCCATTAAGCTTCCCTCCGTCATGCGGCTCCTCAAGCTGGTCCGGCTCAAGGATATCCACCGGGCGGTCAAATTCTCCCGCATCAATATCTTTACGCGAGATGGCTATGCCTGCCAGTACTGTCGTCACAAGTTCCGGACCGAGGACCTGACGTTCGATCATGTCGTCCCCATCGCCAAGGGTGGGCGAAAGACCTGGGAAAATATCGTGACGGCTTGCTGGCGTTGTAATAACAAAAAAAGCGGTCGCACGCCCGATGAAGCCGGCATGCGACTCATGAAGAAGCCGGTGAAGCCTCGCTGGAATCCGATTGTGACCATTACCATCGGGATTCGGAACACACCAGACAGCTGGCGTGACTATTTCTATTGGAATATGGAGTTGGATGCCGACCCCGCCGAAACTTAACTGCTAATGTCCAATATTTAATGATGAATGTTAAATTTTCGGTCAGATTCTCGTCACGTCCTCACGGCCCATCACTTCTTCTCAATTAAACATTCAAAATTTATCATTCAACATTACGTTCCGCTCAGTGTACCGTATTCACCTCATTCTTTAGTTCCCATCCTCTCGCCACAGTTGGGTTTTCCGCATAGCGGCTTTCGATATCGCCTGGTTGTGCCGGGCCTGCCTGTCCGTCTCGATCCAACCGGGCAACCACATCAAGCATTCCGCGCAATTCAGAACCCTACAGGATGCTGAAAATGTCCGCCAGCCGTTCATGGGCTGTGACGCATGAAGCGCGAGATGGGCGAGAAAAGCGCGATCCGAAGTTCGAAGTTCAGGGTTCGAAGTTCCAAAAACCTCGAACTTCGGACCTCGAACCGTCGTCCGTCCTGCCTGTCTCGCGTGGCTATCCTGCGGGAATGTTCTCCGAGCACCCATTATATTGGGGGCCGGTAGAAAATGGGAAGGTAAGGGTTACGCTTCAAAACAGGATGTTGTATGATACGCCTCACGATTGAATTGGGGGAACCACCATGGCTGCAAATTCAGGATTTCCGTTGTCTCTGGATGTGAAAGGGTACCCGGTGCTTGTGCTCGGAGGAGACGAGGAGGCGGCGGAAAAGACCCAGCGGTTGTTGGAGGCGGGGGCGAAAGTGATCGTCGTGGCGCCGTTGTTACACGACATACTAAGAGATTTGGCCGCCTCGGGAAAAGTTGTGCACCGTGGGCGCCATTTCCGCGACAGTGATTTGGAAAGTGCGATTCTGGTGTTGAATATGGTTCGTGGGGACCGCGATTTTTCCCGCGCGTTGTTTGCGAAGGCGCGCGAGAAGAAGTTCTTATTGTGGTCGGTCGACCAGCCGGAAGCCTCGACGGTCACGATGCCGGCGGTGGTGGCTTGCGGCCATTTGCGTGTGGCCATCAGCACGAGCGGGGTCGCCCCGGCCTTGTCAGGCTTCATGAAGGAAGATATGGAGAAAATCTTCGGTGAAGAATTTTCCGCTTTTGTAGACTGGCTCGGCCAACTTCGGGAGCACACCAAGGCGACTGAGCCGGATTTCGAAAAACGTCGGGCGTTGTTGCGTGAGGCGTTGGACGGGTTTCGCTTGTTGGGCAAGGTCCAGTATCCGAAGGTCTGGCTGGATGAGCGGGCCGTGAAGGCTTGAGGGGCTGAAGACGTAAAACGTGAGACGTTAAGCGAAAGGCAGAAAGCATAGAAAGGAGCGCTATGGTGCTATTGGAATTCAGTATGTCGCCGTTGGGCAAGGGAGAGAGCGTCGGCAAGTATGTGGCGCGCGCGCTCGATATTATTGATAAGAGCGGAGTGGACTACCGGTTGAACCCGATGGGGACGGTGCTCGAAGGGGAGTGGGATGAGGTATTTGCTGTCGTCAAAAAGTGCTATGAGCGGATGAAGAAAGATTGCAGTCGAATATCCTGCACGATCAAAGTCGACTATCGGAAAGGCCACGCAGGGCGTTTACAGAGCAAGGTTGCGAGTGTTGAGAAGAAACTTAAGCGATCGATCAAGCACTAGCAGAATGCTGAAAAAGTCGCTTTCCTCACCCGCCCAG
>PLBR01000217.1 GCA_003135435.1 Nitrospira sp.
TCCGTTATTTCCGGGTCACCTCACAATGACCCCAGGGCTTCCTACTACTACTAAGTTGTCCCACCTCGCCACTAGTTCCCGTTGCGCGTCTGCATTCCATCCACATATGGATCGCGTCCCTCCCTACGGGCGTATCTGTATGCCCCGCTTCTGTAGACTAGGACATGTCTGAGCCTATTGCTACAGTGTGCGAGGAGCGCGAGGCGGGAACTAGCCATCAACCACAAACACACTAGGAGGGTCTAATCATGACAAGCGAGATGACCCTGTTATGTGCGCAAGAGCACTTGTCCGAGCACGGCTATTCCTGCTTCCCGACATACGATCTCTGGTTTGTTGCCGCGCTGATTGTCGCCGTCGTACCCTGGGAAGTGGGGGAGAAAAGGGGGAGCAACAGATCATGACCATTAATCTCTACAAGTCTCGGGAAAGTGATTGTTACATGGCCCAGTTTATCGGGGGTCAGGAGATCGTAGACATGTTCGGGACGGATACAATACCGACAGGGTTCACAGGCCAGAGCAAGCCGGAAGTCATGATTGCGACGATGCAGCGGCTTAATCCAGGGTCTATCGTCGTCGTCACGCAAGGCACGATGCAGCACATAGCGACATGCGGAAGCAGTGGGCATGGTGAGTAGGATAGAGTCGTAGCAGCCTGAGCAATCAATCACAGCAACCGCGTCAGAACGAGCCAGTCAGCCGAGCGCCTCATTTGTTGAAGTTGTAGTCGCGCTCGTATTTCTCGGAGAAGCCGGGTTCGGCGAGTGCAGGTATGACTGAGAAGAACAGCGACAGAAGAAGGAGGAAGACAACCCACATGGCGATCCTCCAGAGATCAAAACAGCCAACGCATTCAGCCTACTCGTTGCCTGAAGAACAGCGCAACCACTGTCAGACGTTTCCCCAAAAGTAGAATGTCCCTGTTTTGTCCCTCCCCACGGCGTCCCCGTCAATCCGCAAGCGCCTCCGCGCGCATATGGCCTGGCTCCAACGAGAGCGGACCCATACCGACACGGATCTCGCCAGGCGATCCAGGACAGTCCGATCTGGCGAGAGAAAGACGACCTGCTGCGCAGTGTACCCGGCGTCGGGCCGGTGCTCACCACCACCGTACTGGCGAATTTGCCGGAGTTGGGTACCTTGACGAACAAACAGATTGCCGCGCTTGTGGGCGTGGCGCCGCTCAATCGTGACAGCGGCACGCTGCACGGGAAACGGATGGTAAGGCGAGAAGCGTGGGAGAGGCAGGAAACGCGCGCCGGGCGATCTGCAGGCGTTCGATCTGGTGGAGGCTCACAGCGAGTCCCATCTCTTCAAGCGAGGGAGCGGCTCCAACGAGTCAATAGTCATGTTGCCCCGAATCCCTTTGTGTTGCTAGGTTAGAGCGAAACGTCATGTCAACCAGAGAAATTCAGGATACTTTCCCCCCTGCTACCGCCACGATCGCTGCCGATACACTTCACCGCAGCCTGAGTGTCTGGAATAGCCTGACCATTGGCTTCGCGGTCGTGTCGCCCGTGGTGGGGCTCTACGCCATCATTGGCGTGCAGACGGTGGTGACGGGGGGCGGTTGGTTTGCTGCGCTGGCCCTCTGTCTGGTGATGCAGCTGCTGGTGGCCACCGTCTACGCCGAGCTGACTTCGCAGTTTCCGATTGCGGGGGGGGCGTACAAGTGGGCGCGACAACTCGGGGGGGGCGTCACCGGACAATTCGCCGGAGTCATCTACGTCAGCTCTACCATTGCCATGCTAACCACTACCGCCTATACCGGGGGGGTCTGGCTTGCCATTTTTTTTGGTTCGACGGGCGGAGGAGGGCACACGCTGGTGATATGGGGTGCGGTGTTTTTATCGATCTGTACGGTGCTCAACCTGGCTCACGTCAATGTGTTCAAGCTGGTCATTACACTGGGGGTGTATGCCGAAATGATCGGCTCGGTTGGCGTGGCGCTGCTGCTGTTTCTCTTTTTCCGGCAACATGCATTTTCCGAATTGTTTCAGCATCTGGGCACGGGGACCGCACCCAGCCAGACGGCCGCGTTTCTGGCGGCGCTCGCTATTGCGGGCTGGGCCTTCATTGGGTTTGATGCCTGCTCCACCATCGCCGAAGAAACCCATGAGCCAAAGCGGATGGTTCCACGCGCGATCTTTTTTTCCCTCTGCATGGTGGGAAGTGTGGTGCTCTTCAACTCCGCCGCCCTGACGTTGAGCTTCGACCGCAATACACTGGTGAATACGAGTGCTTCGTTTGATCCGATCACACCCGTGATTACGAGTAGCTTCGGAGCGTGGGCTGAGAAACCTTTTCTGGCGATCGTCATGATTGCGTTCCTTGCTTGCGGGGCCTCCGTGGTGCAATACACGTCGCGTATTGTTTACTCAATGGCCCGCGAGGGCAATATGCCCGTTGCGCTCAGCCGGGTGACAGCCACCAAGACTCCGCGCAATGCCGTGATTTGCGTCGTGGTGCTGGCGGGGCTCGGGCTGCTGTTCGGGCTGAATGACGGGGCGGTTGCTACGGTGCTTGCCTTCGGCACCGGCGGGTTGTACGCCATGTTTACCATGACCACTGGGGTCGGGCTCTATACCCGCCTCACGGGCCGCTGGAATCCGGCACTGGGTGAACTGAGGTTGGGTGTCTGGGGGTTGGTGATCAATGTGGCGGCCTTCCTCTGGTCGGTGTTTGAATTCGTCAACATCGCCTGGCCGCGTGCCTATGCGGTGGCACTCAATGCGCCCTGGTGGCAGCTCTGGGCGGTTCCCCTGGTATTGGGTAGCATTTTAGGGGTCACCACGCTGTATGTTCTGGTCAAGAGAATCCGACAGAATTCATTGAATGAATTATTTTGACGAGGAGAGAAACATGGATCAGCAAAACACATTTATATGGGAAGAACACATCCCCGGAGGCTGCCATTGGTCCGGCATTGTGCGTCGCGGCACAACCCTGCGACTGGTAGATGTGGAAGGCGGAGCCAATGCCGCAGTACTGTTGTTTAACCAGGAAGAGAAGCTGGAGCGCTACAACATGGCGGATACGCTGAAGTCGCAGCATACCTTTCGGCTGACCAGGGGGCATGCCTGCTATTCCGATATGGGGCGCATTTTCTGTTGCATTACTGCGGATACCGCAGGCTGGCACGACAGCGTGTGCGGCCTGAGCGATGCCGGACTGATACGGCAGAAATACGGTATCGCCCGGTTTCAGGAGCAGCGCAATCAGATGTATCGCAGCGGGCTGGACGGCATGCTGATCGAGCTGGGCAAATGGGGCTTGGGTATGCGTGATGTCGTGTCCAACATCAATTTTTTCACCAAGGTCACCGCCAAGTCATCCGGCGAACTAGTATTCCATACCGGCAACAGCAAGGCGGGTGATTATGTCGATCTGAGTTTCGAGATGGATACGCTGATGGTGCTATCCGCTGCGCCGCATCCGCTCGATCTGGCGGACACGTATCGGCCGGGAGCAGTCAGCCTGGCATCGTTTGCCACGCCACTTGGGGCAGCGGCGGAATACGCGCGTATCGCCGAGAACATGCGCGGGGTGCAAAACACCCGGCGTTTGTACGCCTGTGGTGGAGGTGTGGCATGAGTGCGCAGAGCCTCGTCGCAAGCAGGCTTAACCCAGACCTCGCCGTGGTAGATGAGGTCTGTGCAGCGGGTGAGCCGTGGGTCAAGCCGTTGAAGAAGGGACAGGTGTTTCGCATCGTCGATCTGGAAGGTAATCAGGCAGTGGATACGCTGTTTTTCAACGTCGCACGTACGCTGGAACGCTACAGTGCGACCGACACGATCCGCCGACAGAACAGGCTGTATCTGACCACCGACAGCAAGCTCTATTCCAATTTCGGCAACGTCATGCTCACTATTATCGCGGACACCTGTGGGAGGCATGACACGCTGGGTGGCGCCTGCGCAGCGGAGAGCAACACCGTGCGTTATGCGCTGGAGAAATATCCCATGCACAGCTGCCGCGATAATTTCCTGCATGCGCTGGCGCATGAACCGCTCTGCGAACAGTTCGGCATGAGCAAGCGTGATCTGCCCAGCAATATCAATTTCTTCATGAACGTCCCGGTGACGGAAGACGGCGGGCTTGAGTTTGTGGATGGTGTGTCCGCACCAGGCAAGTATGTCGAAATGCGGGCCGAGATGGACGTGGTCGTGCTGATCTCGAACTGCCCACAATTGAACAACCCGTGCAATGCCTACAACCCCACGCCGATTCGTTTGCTGGTGTGGAATCCGACTGACATGTGAGGCCGGCCCAACGTTCTCGTCTTGTCAGCAGGAAATGGAAAAATAGCGCATGTTCCAGAAAATACTGATTGCCAATCGTGGCGCCATTGCCTGCCGCATCATTCGTACATTGCGCCGTATCGGAGTGAACAGCGTGGCGGTGTATACCGATGCCGATGCATTGTCGCGGCATGTGGTGGAATCCGACGAAGCGTATTGCATCGGTAGCGGAGTCGCGGCGGAAAGTTATCTGCGTGCTGACAAGATCCTGCAAGTCGCAAGACAAAGCGGTGCACAAGCTATTCACCCTGGATATGGCTTCCTCAGTGAGAAGGCAGATTTTGCCGAGCAATGCGCGGCCCATGGCATTTGCTTCATCGGCCCAAGCCCGCAGCAGATGCGTGCCTTCGGTTTGAAACATACGGCGCGTGCACTGGCCTTGCAGAACCGGGTGCCGCTATTGCCGGGAACCGGTTTGCTGGACAACGTGGAACAGGCGTTGCGCGAAGCGGCACAGATCAGTTATCCGCTCATGCTGAAAAGCACCGCCGGCGGCGGTGGCATCGGCATGCGTTTGTGCTGGAACAGGGATGAACTGACCGGCGCCTACGAGTCGGTGAAATACCTGGCGCAGAACAACTTCCAGGATGCCGGCCTGTTTCTGGAGAAATATGTCGAGAATGCCCGCCACATCGAGGTGCAGATTTTCGGCGACGGCAAGGGTGGGGTGATTGCGCTGGGCGAGCGCGACTGCTCGGTACAGCGGCGCAACCAGAAGGTGATAGAAGAAACGCCCGCGCCCAATCTCACCCCGCGCTTGCGCCAGGCTCTGCTGGATACGGCTGTGCGCCTGGGCCGCGCGGTCAACTACCAGTCTGCCGGCACGGTGGAATACATTTTCGATGCCTCCAGTGGCGAGTTCTATTTCCTCGAAGTGAATACGCGGTTGCAGGTCGAGCACGGTGTGACCGAAGAAGTAACTGGCATCGATCTGGTGGAGTGGATGGTGCGGCAGGCTGCCGGAGATCTGCCGCCGCTGGATTCATTCGACATTAAGCCGCGCGGTACTGCCATTCAGGTACGCGTGTATGCCGAGAATCCCGCCAAAGATTTTCAGCCGTCCTGTGGCACGCTCACCGCCGCAGAATTTCCGTCTACGGCGCGCGTCGAAACCTGGGTGGAGCGCGGCATCGAAGTCTCTCCGTTCTATGATCCAATGCTGGCCAAGATCATCATGCATGCGGCAGAGCGTGAACAGGCCATCACGAACCTGCTGGCCGCACTCGACGCAACCGCACTGCACGGCATCGAAACCAATCTGGATTATCTCAAGCAGGTCTTGTGCAGCACGGTGTTCCGCAATGGTCAGCACACCACGGGCTTCCTGAACGGCTTCCATTACCTTGCACATACCATCGAGGTGCTCACCCCCGGGGTGCAGACCACGCTGCAGGATTATCCGGGCCGGCTGGGTTATTGGCAGATCGGTGTGCCGCCATCCGGGCCGATGGACGCGCTGGCATTCCGTCTGGCCAATCGTCTGGTTAACAACGCGCAAGACCAGGCCGGACTCGAGATCACCGTTATCGGCCCGACCTTGCGTTTCAACTGCGACAGCGTGATTGCTGTGACCGGTGCGCCCATCGAGGTGCGCCTGGACAGCGAGCCATTGGCGCAATGGCAGTCGCATGCAGTTAAGGCAGGCGCACTGCTACGGCTTGGAAAAATAAAGGATCACGGCTGCCGTGCCTATCTGGCAGTGCAGGGTGGCTTTCAGGTACCTGCTTATCTTGGCAGCAAATCTACCTTCACGCTTGGTCAGTTCGGCGGACATGCCGGGCGCGCTCTGCGTAGCGGCGACGTGCTGCGTATCGCAGTGGCGCACAGCCATACCCCTTGCACCCTGCCACTGGAACTGGTTCCGCACTATACCGACAACTGGGAAGTCGGCGTACTGTACGGCCCGCACGGGGCGCCGGATTTTTTTACCGAAGCGGATATCCGGAATTTTTTTGCGGCTAGCTGGAAAGTGCATCACAACTCCAGTCGAACCGGCGTGCGTCTACTCGGCCCGAAACCGGAATGGGCGCGCAGCGATGGCGGCGAGGCGGGGTTGCATCCATCCAACATCCACGACAATGCATACGCCATTGGCGCGGTAGATTTCACCGGCGACATGCCGGTGATACTGGGGCCGGACGGCCCCAGTTTGGGCGGCTTCGTCTGCCCGGTGACCATCATCCATGCCGAACTATGGAAGTTGGGGCAACTCAAGCCGGGTGACAGCGTACGTTTCCACTTGATGTCAGCAGAACAGGCACTGGTGTTGGAAAAGTCGCAGGACGTGATGATCCGGTATTTCCAGCCACCAAAAGTCATGCCGGCTCGGTCCAAGACAAGCATAATGGGCAATCCCATCCTGCATCGCATTCCGGAAAGCTCTCGGCAGGTGCAGGTAGTGTATCGTCAATCTGGCGACAAGAATCTGCTGGTTGAGTATGGCCCGCCGGTGCTCGATCTCAATCTGCGATTTCGCGCACATGCGCTGATGGAATGGGTGCAGCGAGCCATCGATGCGGGCCGCCTGAAGGGGATCGTGGATCTGACGCCGGGTATCCGTTCGCTGCAAATCCATTTTGATTCGTGCGTGCTGCCGCGGGCCAAATTGCTCGACATATTCATTGCTGCGGAAAAGAAACTGCCCGCCATCGAGGATATGGAGGTGCCAACGCGCATCGTGCATTTGCCGTTGTCGTGGGACGATGCGGCGACGCGGTTGGCGATCGATAAATACATGCAATCGGTGCGCAACGATGCGCCGTGGTGTCCGAGCAATATCGAGTTTATCCGCCGCATCAACGGGCTGGACAGCATCGAGGCAGTGCAGCGCATCCTGTTTGAGGCGAGCTACCTGGTGCTGGGGCTGGGCGACGTGTACCTGGGCGCGCCAGTGGCAACCCCGGTAGATCCACGCCATCGTCTGGTCACCACCAAATACAACCCGGCACGCACCTGGACTCCAGAGAACGCGGTGGGGATAGGCGGAGCCTATCTGTGCGTGTATGGCATGGAAGGCCCCGGCGGCTACCAGTTCGTCGGGCGTACTGTGCAAATGTGGAATCGCTATCGCCAGACTGGAGATTTTAAGGATGGCAAGCCTTGGCTCCTGCGCTTTTTTGACCAGATTCGTTTCTATCCAGTGAGTGAAAGTGAACTGCTTCAGCTGCGCAAGGATTTTATCACCGGGCGCTTGAAGCTGCGCATGGAAGAAACCACGTTCAGTTTGAAGCAGTACAACAATTTCTTGCATGAGAATGCGGTGGCAATCAATGCGTTCAAAGCCAGGCAGCAAGTCGCATTCGAAGCTGAGCGCGAACGCTGGAAGAACAGTGGCCAGGCAGAGTACGTGAGTGAAGTCACGTTCGGTGAGGCGGATGCGCAGAGCGAGCTGGATCTGCCAGAGGGAGCGTGCGCCATCAGTGCGCACGTGACTGGCACGGTGCGGAAGTTACTAATCAAGCCAGGCCAGCACGTCACGGCGGGAAGTCCGCTGCTGATAGTTGAATCGATGAAAATGGAGATTGCGGTGGATGCGCCGATCAACGGCACAGTGCGGCAGCTATTTTGTAAGGAAAGTGGGAATGTATCCGCCGGGCAGATGCTACTCGTGATTCAGGAGGATTGAGCGGAGTCCGATTTGGTGAACGGACAGGTCGGGAAGTAACGGGGGCAGGTCTTGCCATCGTATATGTGCCATTCCGTACCGCTTTCGTGCTTAGGTTTTTGGCTTCGGTTGCCGAGGATTGCGCAGGCCGACTAATTCTATGATTGAAGTGGAATCAGGTTTTGTCGAGGGGCTCAACAACATGATCCGGTTTCTTCAACGACGTGCGTATGGTCTGCGAGATGAGGAGTATCTGCGCTTGAAACGCCTCACGCACTTGCTCCCGAAAATTTAGAAAGACTGAAAATCTACCCACTGGTTCGGGAGAATAGCCCCGAGATTTAGACCACTCACTGGCATGTTTCAGGCCGCGCAATACTAGCGCACCCCCGCCGAGGGCTACCCCATCAACGAGGCAATACCAGACAGCAACACCACTTGGCGGGTTTCCCTGAGATAATCCAAAAACAGGGTCTACGTCCGCCCATCTCCACGCTCCGGCTGCTGTGCCAATTAACTCCAGCCATGTCGTTATAAAGAAGGCCGCGAGATACACCAGTGGCGAGCGACCTCTAAAAAGACAGGCCAGAAACGCACAAAACAGGACCGCACCCCCTGCATCGCCATGTTCTGCATACCCGCTGATTCCCCAAATTGACCATGCGCCGCACACCACTATTACAGATGTGGCTATAGATCTGGCGTATCGTAAAAACAGCCCGGAACGCGCTAACGCAATGGAGGTTAAATACACCATTCCGTGACCGAGCGGCACATAGGCCGGTACGTTCTCAAACCGATAGGTGTATCCACCCATATAGACAGAAGCCACGTACTCGCCAATTGTGGTAAACGCGACAGCAATGACAACCTGTATTCGTACTTCTCTATTTTCACCGAGCAAAAATCCAATTAGACTTACCAGAGCGATAACCCCGAGGGCATATTGTCTTCCAACACTCCCGCTTACTTCAAAAATCATACAGACCGCTACGCAAAAAAAAGTAAATGCCGCGATAACGTAGTCCCGTTTCCTATGAGCATACGCGGCATTAATTTGTGGGAAATGGCGTAGCATTTTCTGCCTTATTGAATGTAAGGAGAGGAATTTCAACCCCTCTTGAGCCTATTTCTGGCACTCGATTGTCGGGTCGTACAGGATCGTGATTGGGAACAAATGACAGCCACCCTTCGTATCCGGCAAAGGTCCGGCGTGCCGTCAGACCTGCACCTGAACCATTTTGATGCCCCCCGATCGCCGGGTTCGCCACCAGTGCGCCCGCGATAGACCGAGTGCCGTCAGAGCTTTAAGAGATTGCGCGTGGGGCGCAACAGCTTCCACTCACTGGCACAGGCCCACTGACCGTGCCACATAACCCCGGTCCCCACCGCGCCCCTCACGCGGCATGCGTGTGAGCCCCTTGGCACCCCACTTCTTAGCGTACATCTGATGTCAAGAGGGTTTGTGCAACGGGCTCTCTTGTTTCCGAAATCTAACGCTTAGCCGGTCGCGCGTCAAGTTGATTAGGGCAGGCAGCTCCGCATCACGGGCCGCTAAGGAGAATTATGGGGTGCGATTCATGGCAGACGAGCAGGACGATCCACTCGGCGGCTCGATCTACCACTCCCCGTGTCAGGAACTGGCCTTGCCAGCCACTTGAGTTTGGCGCATCACACGGTAACAGAGGTGCTGGCTGTGCGTGTGGTCGGGCGGAAGACGCTTTGGCGAAATACACTCTCACCCTCATACGGGTCTACGCCAAGACCTGCGATTACGGCACTCAGCTTGCAATAGCCAACTTATGAGAATTTTTTGCGCAAACCCCACAAACTCCATTGACATCTGATCTATGCTGAGATATATGTGCGCTGCACATTAGATTAGAAGCAGCTAACAAGACTAAAAAACATCCCTCGACAAATGTAGGTAGCCTTGAATTTTCAAAAAGACTCGCACTCTTAACGGAAGGAGTATTGCAGATGGCCGTTAAATTCTGGATGAAATATGGGCTGCTCGCCTGTGGCGTATTGCTCGCGGGAACAGCGCAGGCGGATTTCCCTACCGTCCCCAAAGAGACCCTCGAGGCGCTGAAGCTCGATCGGTCGGCTGAGCCCAAGCAGATGTATGATGCGTTGGTGAAACGCTACATGGATCCAGCCGAAGGCTTTGGGAAAGGTAAGTATGGCTCGTATTGGGAGCCGCTCCCATTCAGTAAGTACCTGGATCCAGCCGACTTTTACAAGCCACCGACATCGGTCAAGGATATTGCGACACGCGAGCAGTGCGTGAAATGTCACACTGACGAATCCCCTGGTTGGGTGGCTCTCTGGAAGAAGAGCACCCACGCCAATCTGGACAAGATTCGGAAGCTCACCCCCAAAGATGACACCTACTACAAGAAGGCGAAGTTGGCGGATATCGAGACGAACCTCCGCTCGCTGGGCAAACTCGGCGCGACCGAGCAATTGAAGGAAGTCGGCTGCATCGACTGCCACGTCGACATCAATACCAAGAAGAAGGCCGACCACCGCGCTGACATACGGATGCCCACCGCCGACGTGTGCGCCAACTGCCACTTGCAGGAGTTCGCCGAACGCGAGTCCGAGCGCGACACTATCACCTGGCCGAAGGACCAGTGGCCGAAGGGCCGCCCGTCACACGCGTTGGACTATAGGGCCAACGTTGAGGTAGAGGTCTACGCCGGGATGTCGCAGCGCGAGATCGCCGACGGCTGCACAATGTGCCACGTTCAACAGAATAAGTGCGACGGCTGCCATACTCGGCACGAATTCTCCGTGGCCAACTCGCGCAAGCCTGTGGCCTGCGGCACCTGCCACAGCGGCGCCGACCACAACAACTGGGAATCCTACACCATGTCGAAGCATGGTAAGGAGTATGAGAGTAAGGGCAAGACCTGGAATTGGAACCTACAACTCAAGGACATGATTGCCAAGGGCGGGCAGGATGCACCCACCTGTCAGAGCTGTCACATGGAGTACCAGGGTAAGTTCACTCACAATGTGGTGCGCAAGGTTCGCTGGGCGAACTATCCATTCGTGCCCGGCATCCGAGAGAACATCAAGACCGACTGGGCCGATAAGCGCCTGGATGCGTGGGTGAAGACCTGCACCAGCTGTCATTCTGAGCGTTTTGCCCGTGCGTATCTCGAGTTTATGGACAATGGTACCTACTCGGGGCTCGATAAGTACGATGAGGCGCACGACGTAGTCCATAAGCAGTACGAGGAGGGTATCCTCACCGGCCAGAAGACCAACCGACCGAAGCCTCCGGCGCCGGTCCCACCGGGTTTCGAGCAATTCTTCCAGATATACTGGTCGAAGGGCAACAACCCTGCAGCGATCGAGCTCAGACTCTTTGAAATGGCTGAGGATCATCTGGTGCAGCTGCACGTGGGCCTCTCCCACCAACATTGGGGGTTCACCTATACCGTTGGCTGGGCGGCGTTGAACAGGGGTTATGTCGAAATCATGGACGAAGATACCAAGCTCAAGGAGAGGATGGCGTTGGCGGAACGAGTGACGAAGCTCGAGGAGAGCCGCCACACGAGCCTGCTTGACCTCGACGGCACGGGCGGGAAAATTTCGCTCGGCAGCCTGGGCGGCGGCTTGCTGCTGACCGGCGGCATCGCGCTCGCCGGATGGAGCAGACGCAAGAAGAAGAACAACGGTCGGTGATAGCGGGCGCAGCGCAGACGATGGAAGGAGCGCTGACGCGACCAGGTAACAGAGTCCTCCCGTCGCTAGGAATAGTCCTAGTGGCGGGAGGCCTTCTTGTGCTTGGCTGGGTCGCATACGTGTGGCTCAGTCCTGGACAGGCGTCCTACCACTACCAGTTAGTGGAAGAGGGCGGCATCGACAAGTTCAGCAAGCTTGGACTCGATGCTTGGCCAGACCTCGTCATCAGCAAGCATGAGGTTCGAGTCGAGGGTGTGGATCAGCCCCTGGCCATGGCCTATCTTGCGCGACGCGGTAATGCCCCGCCGGTGATGCTTAACTGGGAAAATCACAGCGGCGAGCCGGTGGTCTTTGTCGACGGCAAGCTCTCCGAGGTGACTACGCTGGCAACGGCTATCACCAAACATGTGCCGAAAGACGCAACTGTCCTTGCATGGTGGGACATCTCGCGTCAGATCCACTTGCTGACGGGGTACGAGACAGTATTCACCTCGCAACTGGGGGAACCCCATATCATACCTTTGATCTGGCAGGCTCGTAGCGGCCAGATCGAGAAATACGAGCGCGAGTTCTGGAGAGCTCCGGCTAGTGCGGAAGAGAGTCGGAAATTTCAACGCTTTGCCGATGCGCTGGCGGCTGATCCGAAAGAGGGCGCGGCGATCTTGCGCGAACTGGCTGGCGGGCGCGAGGCCTATGTCGCGGTTCACCTGTCGGACCTCTACAAGCTCGGGCTGATGCGCCCAGAACGTCTTGGTGTCGCCTACAAGGACTTCCCCTTGCTGGGCGGCGACGTACATGGGTTGAGTGCGATGGTGAAGCGATGGGTGCGAGACAACAATTACACCGCGTACACGGTCCATGGGATCTCGGAGAGCTTCGTGCGCGCCTACTTCCTGACCGATGCCAAGAGCGGCAATACATTGCTCGCGAAGATGCTACCCTTCACGACCTCGGAGCCTATTGAGCTCAAGGCTGTGCAGCTTGTCTATCAATATGGCGGCTATTGGGTGTATAAGATCCCGGCTATGCAGCCGTCCAGTGGTTGATTTTTTCGTTGGACAGAGTGGCGCTAGCCGTTCTTGTAAATCATTCAACCTCACGATAGAGTAAGGCCACGAGCAATTTCTTAGAGTACGATCACAAATAGTTCTTGTTAGAAGAAAGGAGATACCGTGAAGCATCCTATGGCATTTGCACTCGCCGCCGCGGTGGTGTTTGCGACTCTGGCCGGAAGCGCTGCCGCAGAGACGGCGTTCGAGGGCCGGAAGAAATGTAGTAATTGCCACAAAAGTGAGGCCGACTCATGGCTCAAGACCGCTCACGCCAAAGCTATCGACTCGCTCAAAGCCGACAGGGACAAGGACAAGAACAAAGCCATGGTCAAGGCGAAACTCGACCCTAAGAAGGACTATACGAAGGATAAAGATTGTATCGGCTGCCACGTGACCGGGTTCGGGAAGGAAGGTGGTTATGAGATTTCTGAGCCGGACAAATTTTTGGTAGGCGTAGGCTGTGAATCTTGTCATGGGGCTGGCCCAGACTATCGCAAGGTTCATCGTAAGGCAGGTGAGGCGTTTGAAAAGTCGAAAAAGGTCACGCCGCGCGAGTCCCTCGCGGAAGCCGGACAAGAGTTTGAGTTCATTGAGAAGTGCAACGCCTGCCATCTGAACTACGAGGGCTCGCCATGGAAGGGCGCAAAGAAACCGTACACCCCGTTCACCCCCACGGTAGACAAGAAGTATACGTTCGACTTTGAGAAGACGGTGCGTAACAACAAGGCCATGCATGAACACTTCAAACTAGCGGGCACGTTTGATGGCCCGCCTGCCCCGAAGTTTCATGAGGAGTTCCAAAAGGATGCCAAACCGGCCGAGATAGGCAAGGAGGAGTAATGGCAGAGTGGGGTAGGGTATCGGTCGGTGCCCTGATTCTCGGCGCAGTTATTGCGGTCGGATCGATTATCGTGGTATTCGGCGGCGAGGCCGCCATATCCAGGACCGAGTTCTGCGTGAGCTGCCATTCCGAGACCTACCCGTATGAGGAACTGAAAAAATCCTCACACTGGGGCGCGCTCGGCGCCGATCCTGGCTGCAAGGACTGCCACGTCCCTCAAGGCTTGGCAAACTTCCCTCTGGCGGTATGGACGCACGTGGTGGATGGAGTGCCTTTCCTGATAGACGAGTTCAGAGTCGACTACTCGACTATCGAGAAATTCAACGAGCGACGACCGGAGGCAGCCTACAGGGCGCGCATGAAATTGAAGGGTTGGGATAGCATGACCTGTCGGGCTTGCCATAAGAATACCAAGCCTCCCGGCGCGTCGGCTAAAGCCGCGCACAAGAAGATGGAAACGGAGGGCGCAACCTGCATCGATTGCCACCAGAACCTGGTGCACAAGAAAGTTCCCGAGAATGACCTCAATGCCAGCCTGGCTCAGGGCAAGATGGTGTTGAAGGAGGCGAAGGAGAAAGACTGATCTGCGTCGCTTCTTTGGTTTCTGAAACTGCTGTGGTGAAAGGTCTCGACATCAGATTGCAATATGGAACCAGAATACAGCCATAGATGCGCCGGCAAGTGGGGATTTAGTGATTTCAATTAATCTCGACCATGGCGGCCGTCGGTCGCTGCAAGGCTAGCTCTTCTAGTAGTTGTGCTACCGTATCCTTGGCGGGAGGCTGAAACAAGTCTCCCGCTGTCACGGCAGCCAGACGTATGCCGAACAACTCAGTATCTCCCGCAATACCGTGTTCCTCGTCCACGATCATCTAAGCTTTCAGACGTATCTCCAAGCTCGGAGAGCAATCGGAACCAACGTGAGCCTTGAGTTGCCAGAAACTTGTCACGCCACGCCAGCCTTGTGCCGTTATCTGTCGCCTATTCATGGCACCAGACCCCATACTTCCGTGTATCGGGTAGTCACACAGGCAGTGGTGAGGACAGGCAGCGCTAGATTTGTTCTTCCCTAACTGACCAAGAAAACAGCACCATCCAGACTGCTGAGGGTCACAACNNGCGGTAGTCGAACGGCAGGTTCGCATAGAGCGAGCCGTTCACCGAGAAAGCGGTGGCGTCATGCAGCAGCGTGTATCCGTCGGGCGCCGCCTTGGCGACCAGTTCGGCGCCGACGATCACCACATCCAGCTTATTGGCGCTCCTATTTTCCCACGGATGGACTCTATCGCCCCTGTTCCTTGATCGCTCTTCGTGCAAATCAGCCCCATTCAAGCAAGCCAACTCGCCGGCGAGGAAGATGCCGGGGGCGTTGGTCGCAATGATTGGTGTGCCGAATGGGAGATCGATTCCACAGTTCTCCGTCCTGAACCCAGGCTGGATCGCTTCGATGGGGCACGCGGCCTCACAGGCATCGGGGCCGATGCTTTGGTCCTGGTCCACCAGACCCGTTGTGCCACTCACGAGCCTGATTGCATGTTCCGGATAGGCTCCGACGCAAGCGCTCGAGTCGATACAGGTGTGGGTGTCAATGCCTGGGTGGCAAGTCAGGGGCTCTTCTGCGAGCCCCTTGTCATTCTCGGCCCAGCGAGGGCAGTAGCTGGTTTCATTCTTGCTGTGGCGACGGTAAGAAAAGGACCGGTGCAAGGATCAGCGGCAGGAGCTAGTGCAAGTGTGGTGATAGAAAAGAGAGACCACATGTGGGCTTCCCAGCGTTAGGGCCTTTCATGATCGATAACGATGGTGATTCCCTCCACTCCTGGCTTTATCGGCTGACTCATTCCTTCCAGGTCTCCACTTTCTGGCATGGCTTTACCGGACTTCGACAGACGGGCCACAATTACCACCGTTCCTACGTCGGAGAGTTTTCTGGACGGCATCATGCCGGTCGAGTCATCGAGCCGGAACGTGAAAGGCAAATCTTTCTTCGTCGCGCGCACGATGGCCACGGGCATCGGTGGGCCATTCACCTCGCGTGCAAACACAAACAGCGTGTCCGTCGAGGATCCTTTGCCGGCCAAGCTCGGGGCCACAGTCACCTTCCCTGTGATCGCACGCGACTGCCCGGTTGACTGGGCCAGCACCACCGGTTCCGCATACGCGGGCACCGTTGCCAAGAGCAACATGCCGCAGACGAGCAGACCATATCTCAAACGGATTTTGACGGCCATGTGCAATACTCCCAGTTTGTTAAGACACTTGTGTATGGTATTGAGTGAGCCTGTTGCGCACATGTATCTCAGCATACAGCAGATGTCAAGGGGGTTTGTGCAACATACAGTTCGTAGCTGACTGGTACAAGCTGAGTGCCCTAATTGTAGGTCTTGGCGTAGATCCGGATGAGGGTCTCGAGAGCATGTTTCTCCAACGCGTCCTCTGCCTGACCACACGCAGCCAGCACCTCTGTCATCGTGGGATGCGCGAGCACCGCGGCATGCTCCGAACTCACGTGACCGGCAAGGCCAGTTTCCGACGCAAGGAGTGGTAGATCGAGCCGCCGAGTGGATCGTCCTGCTCGACCGTCATGAACCGCACCCCATACTCCTTGGTGGCCAGTGATGCGGAGCTGTTGGCAGGTTCGGCTCCAGCGAGGAAGATGCCGGGGACGTTGGTTGCAACGGTCGATGTGACGAATGGGATGATCGATCCCGCACTTCTCCGTTCCGAGCACCGCCTGGATCGCTTCGACGGGGCACGCAGATTCACAGACACCGGGGCCGATGCTGTAGTCCGGCTCGACCAGTCTCGCTGTGTCTCTCACGAGCCCGATCGCATGTTCAGGACAGGCTTTGACGCAAGCGCTCGAGCCGATATACGTGTGGGTGTCAATGACCGGATGGCGCGTCAGGGGCTCTGCAACCGACTTGACCGTCTCGGCCCGGCGAGCGAGGTAGAGGGTTTCCTTCTTGCTGTGGCGACGACAAGAAAAGGGTTTGTGCAAGGATCAGCGGCAGGAGCTAGCGCTATGTGGTGATAGACGAGAGAGCCTTGGGGGCTTCCAGGCGCTAGGGCCGTTCACGATCGATGACAACGGTGATCCCATCCAGCCCTGAGTTCACTGGCTGGCTCGTCCCCTCCAGGTCTCCACTTTGTGGCATGGCCTGGCCGGACTTCGATAGGCGGGCCACAATCACTACCGTTCCTGCGCCGGAGAGTTTTCTGGACGGCATCGGGCTGGTCGAGTCATCGAGGCGGAACGTGAAGGGTAAATCTTTCTTCGTCGCCCGCACGATAGCCACAGGCATCGGTGGGCCACTCACCTCGCGTGCAAACACAAACAACGTGTCCGTCGAGGATCCTTTGCCGGCCAGGCTCGGCGCCACAGTCACTGTGCCGCTGATCGCACGCGACTGACCGGTCTGCTGGGCCGGCGCCGCCAGCTCCGCAGACGCGGGCACCGTCTCTTGACCGCCACCAAGTTGGCTCTGGGCTTCTGCGATAGCAGCCATCAGTTGCTGCGTCATCTCCGGATCTGTGTCCGCAGGAAGGTTTGCGCGAGCTTGTTCCCAGTCCTTGGCCGCGCGCGCAAAATTCTTTCGGTTGAACGCCACGGTCCCTGCCAACATCAGCGCCTTCACATTGCGTGGATCGATCTTCAGCGCCTGCTGAATCAAGACTTCTGGTTTTCCCTCCAACTTGCGACCATGGACGACACCCAAGGCATCGGCATAATCGACGAGTAACTGGGCGTCATCAGGAATCAGTTTCACGGCTTTCTCATAGATCGGTACGGCATCGGCGTGACGCCCCATGGCCATGTACGAACGCGCAAGCATTCCCCATCCCACGCCATCATTGGGATTCTGCTCCATTTTCTGCTGTAGCCGTTCGACCATTGCCTCGAGTCCGTCAGGGGACTGATGGGCACCTTCTGAAGTCCCTTGCCCTGACAACGCGGGCTCGTCCAGTTGCGTCATGGCGAGTGGATTCCCCAGTTCCCAATAGAGTAACCCACTGACAGTCGGGACGATGATGGCAAGTGCCAATGCCACCGGCCTGCTATTCACCTGTCGCCGTGCCATTGTGGGCGTCGTCTCCGTAGCGCCCGTTTCTTCCAACAGACGGCGTTCGAGCTCACGTCGCGCTTGCTCATAGAGCTCGTCGGTGAGCACGCCATTTGCCCGGTCCTGCCCTAATTCCGCGAATTGCTGTCGGAAGATAGACAGTGTCTTCTCCTGCTCTCCCGTTACTGCGGCGGCTGTGCGCTTCAGCAGGGGCCACAACAGGAGGCCGAGGACGAGAACGGTCATGGTCGATACGATAAGCCAGAATATGATGGTCACAGTCGATTAGCTCCTTCGGAGAGCAGTTGCGCGACACGCTTGCGCTCATCTTCCGACAATGACAGGTCAACAAGTTTTTTCTGTCTCCTGCGCAGCGCAAGCACCAACGCCGCCACGCCTGCGATCAGCAAGACGAACGGTCCCAGCCAGAGCAACGTGGTCGTGGCCTTCAGGGGAGGTCGATATAATATAAAATCTCCATATCGCGTGACGAGGAATTCGATAATGTCTTTGTCGCTCATATCTTTGGCGATCATCTCTCGAACTTCTCGGCGCAAGTCTTCGGCCAACGGTGCGTTTGAATCGGCTAACGTCTGATTCTGACAGACCAAACACCGGAGCTCGACGGCCAGATGTTTCAACCGTGCTTCGGCCTGCGGATTGTCGGTGAGCGGCCTGGCCTCTTCCGCCCCAGCGAGACATGGAACGAGAAGGATGATCAGCAAGAGCCATTTCATTGATTTTGCAACTCTCTGACCAGGGGCAAGATCTTCGCTTGCAACGTGTCCTCGCGCAACGGGCCGATCTGCTTATAGCGGATGACTCCTGTCTTATCGATCACATAGGTTTCTGGCACCCCGTAGACACCGTAATTAATGCCGACGCGCCCCGCCTCATCTACGGCTGTCAGCGGATAGGGATTGCCGTGTTGTCGCAGCCATGCCAGAGCCTCGTCTCGGGTATCTTTATAATCCACGCCGTAGATGGGTACCTCCCCGGATTTTGCAAGGTGGAGGAGGACCGGATGCTCTTCTTTGCAGCCACCGCACCACGACGCCCAGAAGTTGAGCAGCCAGACCTTGCCGGTCATCTCGTTCGGCGAAAAGACTTTCGCCTGATCATGGAGCTGCGGAAGCGAAAAAGCAGGCGCCGGCTTCCCGACCAGGGGAGACGGCAATTCACGCGGGTTGAGCGTCAGCCCGACCGCAAGAAAACCGACCACGACCAAGAAGGCCGCAAGCGGGAGGAGAAACCGGTTCATGAGACGGTCTGCCGAGCCATCTGTGTCGCCGCCGGCAAATCGGCCTCTTTACGGCGCCAGGCGAGTCGGTAGCGGCGATCGCTGATGGCCAGGACGCCACCCAACGCCATGATCAAACATCCGCCCCAGATCCAATCGATAAAGGGCTTGTGATAGAGCCGCACACTCCAGGCTCCGTTGTCGACTGGCTCGCCCAACGACACATACAGGTCGCGCATCAACCCGGGAGCGATCGCGGCTTCGGTCATGGTTTGATTCTGGACGGTGTAGCGTCGCTTTTCCGGATACATCACGGTCACCTCACGGCCATCCTGACTCACATGAAACGTTCCACGCGCCGCAATATAGTTCGGTCCCTTGACTTCCCGGACTCCATCGAACCGGAATG
The DNA here is from genome assembly GCA_003135435.1 of Nitrospira sp. Lineage (GTDB taxonomy): Bacteria > Nitrospirota > Nitrospiria > Nitrospirales > Nitrospiraceae > Palsa-1315. The sequence goes on from PLBR01000217.1 coordinate 19,207, forward strand.
TATAGCCTCCGACGGTGGAGGTCTCGCCGACATTCATCCGCAGATCTTGCTCGACCTCGAACCCTTTGACCATGGTCACGCCGACGATGAATACCGCGACTCCGCAGTGGGCCAGGAGCATGCCCCAATACGATCGTGGCACCGCGGCCAGTCGGCCCATGAGGCTGCTTCCATCAGCATGGGCAAGCCGTTCACGTAGGCCAACCACGGACGTCGTCACAATCCAGATTGCCAGCAGTAGACCCAGGCTGATGAGCGGCGTCCATTTGCCGATGAGAAACGGCAGCGTGAGGGCGGTCGCGGCACTCACCGCGAAGGCCCAGCGCAGGCGCATCGCTAATGCGGGCAGGGTCGCTTTCTTCCACTGCGCCAGCGGACCAATGCCCATGAGGAAAATGGCCGGGGTCATGAGAGGGACAAACACCGTATCGAAATAGGGTGGGCCGACAGAGATTTTTCCGAGGTCCAGCGCATCCAGGAACAAGGGATACAACGTGCCCAAGAGCACCGCCCCCAACGCCGCGATCAGCAACACATTGTTCGTTAGCAGCATCCCCTCGCGCGAGACGAGGGAGAAGCCACCGCCCAGTCCCACGCGTGGCGCACGCCACGCGTACAAGATCAGTGAGCCTCCGATCACCACGGCCAGGAACACGAGGATGAACAAGCCACGCTTCGGGTCAGTGGCAAACGCATGCACCGAGGTCAAGACACCGGAGCGGACCAAGAAGGTCCCGAGCAGACTGAGCGAGAACGCCAAAATGGCGAGCAGCACGCTCCAGGCTTTGAACCCACCCCGTTTATCGGTGACCGCCAGCGAGTGAATCAATGCCGTTCCCGCCAGCCATGGCATGAAGGAGGCGTTTTCGACCGGATCCCAGAACCACCAGCCGCCCCAGCCCAGCTCGTAATAGGCCCAGCCGCTCCCCATCGCGACGCCAATGGTCAGAAAACACCAGGCAACCGTGGTCCAGGGGCGTGACCAGCGCGCCCAGGTCGCGTCCAGGGTTCCCCCCAAGAGCGCGGCGATCGCAAAGGCAAAGGCGACGGAGAATCCCACATACCCCATATAGAGCATCGGTGGGTGTATGACCATGCCGGGGTCCTGCAGCAGGGGATTCAGATCGCGCCCATCGAATGCGGCGGGGATTAACCGCTCGAACGGATTGGAGACGGTCAACATGAACAAGAGAAATCCCATGCTGACGAGTCCCATCACGCCGAGAATGCGTGCGCGCATCGCCTCCGGCAGATGGGTGGAGAGAAACGAGACGGCGACCATCCAGATGGAGAGGATGAACACCCAGAGGAGCAGCGATCCCTCGTGCGCGCCCCAGATGGCGGCGAGGCGATACTGAATGGGGAGCTGGGAATTCGACGTGGACGCAACGTAGAGCACGGAGAAGTCTTTGGCCGCAAAGGCATACGCCAAACAACAAAAGGCCAGCAGGATCAGGAGAAATTGTCCGCGCGCCGCCGGCTTCGCCACCGACATCAGCATCGAGTTCCCAACCGCCGCCCCATAAATGGGAAGGGTCCCCAGCACCACCGACACACAGAGCGCGAGAATCAAGGCGTAATGACCGATTTCAGGAATCATGGTGGCTCCTAGCGTGGATTGACGACGAGGGTGCTGCTGCTCTGCGCCCCGGCGGCCTTCGCCTTGGCGAGCGCGGCCGCAGCCTCCGGCGGCATATAGTTTTCATCGTGCTTCGCCAGCACTTCGCTCGCCAGGAAGGTCCCATCGGCCCCGAGTTGCCCCTGAGCCACCACGCCCTTCCCTTCCTTGAAGAGGTCCGGCAGGATCCCCTTGAACGTCACGGGCACGCGTTTCGCCAGGTCGGTCACGACGAAATGCACGGTCAGCCCATCGCCCTCGCGGGTGAGGCTGCCGGCTTCGACCATCCCGCCGATCCGAAAGCCGCGCCCTTTCGGCACTTCGGCGTTCGCCACCTGCGTCGGCGTAAAAAAGAAGACGAGATTGCTCTGAAACGCATTCAGCACCAACATCGCCGCCACGCCCAGCGCGAGCAGCCCCAGGCCGATCAGGCCAAACCGCTTCTGTCGAGGTGTCATCATCGCCGTCTCCTCCTACGACACGGCACGGGCCCCGGCGAGCGCCGCGACATGCCGACGCCAGACGGCCAGGACTTCCCCCACCAGGCACAGGGCCGTGGCGCCGAACGAGGTCCACACGTAGAGGCCGTACCCGCCCATTGCGAAGAACTCTGTCAGACTCCCCCACTGCATTCGCGCACCTCCGCCACGTCCGGAGCCGGGGCGTGCTTGCCCCACGACGGTTGTCGCTCCCGCTCGACAATCACGCACCGCATGCGGGCCAGCGTCACTGCAATGCTATACATCCAGAAGCCGAGCATCATCACGAGCATCGCGGTCACCATCGTCGTCGCCATTTTCGGCGACGCCGTCATGCTGACGGAGGCCCCTTGGTGCAACGTGTTCCACCAGCGCACGGAAAAATAGATAATCGGGACATTGACCACCCCGACCAGCGCAAAGACGGCACTTGCGCGATCGGCGCGGCGCTGGTCGTCAATCGAGGCGCGCAACAAGATGAGCCCGATATACTGAAACAGCAGAATCAGCTCCGAGGTCAGTCGGGCATCCCACACCCACCACGCGCCCCAGGTCGGTTTGCCCCACATCGCCCCGGTGAGCAGCGCGAGAAACGTAAACATCGCCCCGGTGGGGGCGATGGCCTGGGTCATCATGAACGAGGGACGCGCATTCAACCCCAACCCGAGGCCGGCCCAGAGGGCCATGAGGACGTAGAGAAACATGGACATCCAGGCGGCCGGCACATGGACGAAGATAATGCGGTACGCCTCGCCTTGTTGAAAATCGGTCGGCGCGACGAAGAAGCCAATGTACAGGCCGATGCCGATCAAGCCGAGCGCGGCGGCCGCAAACCACGGGATCAGCCGCCCGGCCAGCGGATAGAACGCCTGCGGTGACGAATACTTGAACCAGTTGATGCCCATGACACTCATGAGAATGTATTATTCTAACGCGATGCGTAATGCAACAGCCGTGGCCCAGGGCGCAAAAGCGAGTGAGAGCATGAAACAGGCTCCGAGTAACGACAGATTCGCTTCGCTGCCGATTCCGGCCAAGCTACTGGTAACGGCACCGGCCCCAAAGATCAGCACCGGAACAAAGAGGGGAAGCACCAGGAGGGCANNGGGCGGCACCGATAGCCCCAATCATACTCAACGTCGGCGTACCAAGCAAGAGCGACAACGTCAGCACCGCCAGCGTGTCCCCACCCAGGCCGAATTGCAAGCCGAGGAGAGGCGAGAGCAGGACCACTGGCAAGCCCGAGATCACCCAGTGTGCGAAAACCTTCCCAACGACCAGGACCGCCAGAGGCTGAGGTATCAAGGCTGTCTGTTCTAACACACCATCGAGATAATCCGCGGTAAAAAGGCGCCCCAGTGACAACAGACAAGCAAGCAGGGCCGTGACCCAGAGCACACCGGGGCCGATCATCCTCAAAACCGCCGACTCCGGCCCAACCCCCAACGGGAAAAGGCTCGCGACGATGACGACGAAGAAGATCGACATCGCCACATCCGAACGGTGGCGCATGGCCAGCAGAAGATCCCGCCGAACAACTCCGCGCAACGCCTCACTCAGGCTGGGCTGACTCATCGAGTCAGCCTCAGGTGCTGGACGGAATCAGTTGGGATCGCAATCTCCTGGTGCGTGGCGACGACCACCATGCCGCCGTTACTCAGATGCGACTGCAGGCGTTGGGTCAAGTAACTTGTGGCCGCAGCATCGAGTGAAGCAAACGGTTCATCCAGAAGCCATAACGGACGCGTGGAAAGCCAGAGACGCGCCAGCGCCACGCGGCGCTTTTGTCCTTGTGATAGTACCCTCGTCGGCAGACGATGAACCGATCGTCCGAGACCGACGGCCTCCAATGCCTTCTGCACGATTGCGCCGGAACTTTCATCGCCAGCCAGGGAGGCGGAGACCTTGAGGTTTTCGACCGGAGTCAGGTCATCCTTGATTCCGTTGAGATGCCCAACATAGGTGAGCTGGGCACAATAGAGTTCCTTGAGTTGGCGGATGTCTTTCCCCTGCCAAAGGATTGCGCCGCAATCGGGCGATAACAGGCCGCACAGCACGCGGAGAAAGCTGGTTTTTCCACTGCCATTCTCACCCACCACAGCCAAGAGAGTTCCTGGCTTGACCGTCACGCTGACGTTGGAGAACAGCAGTCGTTCCCCACGACTGCCACTCAGTGCGACGGCTTGGAACATATTTTGAGAAATCCCACCGGGACCGAAGAAGAATTGCCGCAGCGTTGAATCTTTTTGGGTCGCGCTGTCTGTGAGCGTTTTTCCGACACCGCCTGACGCCTCAAACGATACAACTGTCGCTGAAGCGGTAGTCCATTTGCAAGGTCGGTGTCACAATATGGGAATTTGTGGCCTCTTGATAAGGGAGCACACATCATTTCAGCAATTGTCGCCTATCTGACACCGGCGAGTCAAAGACGGTTGGGCGCGGTACGGCATGAACGCATCTCCGAGCCTGTTGCGCACCATGATCGAACCCGCTGAGGCTGTAGGAAAACTCCTGTCGGAAAAATGAGGCCATGATGAACTAAAAACGACCCACCAGAACGCGCTGTATTCAACGATCTCTCACGTGGGAAAAAGGGTAAGCGGCCACCGAAAATGATTTGCTCGGCCCCCGAAATTCATTCGTAGTGCTCCCTTCTGTGCCACCGCATCGAAGGTGAACCAGTCCAGATCCCTCTCTGGCAGCCAGTCCTGCCACGCCGTGGAGATGTGGAGATATAGCTGCGGATGAGACAGAAGGATTGGGCCCACGCTTCGCTGGGAACAGTCCGGAGATCTTCTACAAAACCTTCATCATGCAAATGCCCCGTTTCGGCCAGATTGTGTCCGATATCCCCGACGCGCTGTCCCCGACCTTATACACCATGACGTCGGTCATGGTTCATACGGGAGAGCAGGAGCCCAGGCCGAGTCCAGCAGAAAAATCATTTTCGGGTTTTCCGTTTGCATTGCGCATGGGGGAGGGGGGAATCTTGCCCTGTTTGGTGGCATCATGGATGGTGGTCACCGGAGTAGTTACTCTTTATCTTTACAGTCTTTACAGTATTGGGTCGGTTCTGGTAAGTTCCGCGATATTTTTGTGGCACCCCACACTTGATCCTGGACAACTACGGGACGCACCGCCATCCCAATGTGAACACATGGGGTGCGAAGCATCCAGGGATTCATCTGCACGTTACCCCGGCGAGTGCCTCATGGCTGAACCTGGTCGAGAGATCCCGCGCAAGCGAATCCCGTGTGGCGTCTTTAAGAGCGTGTCGGAGTTGGTCGAAGCGATCGACGAGTTCATTCGACTCTGTAACGAAAACCACAAGTCGTTTGTGTGGACCAACCAGTTGAAGACATTCTGGCGAAGACCAGGCGTTGTAAAGCCGTTACCGAGACAGTAAACTAGTACTTGATGGCATTCATCGGCATATGTTGAGACTTGGAAATGCTTGGCGCAGACCACCTGTATGGTCCATTCGAACGGATGCGCCGTCGCATTGTAGGCAGCGATGCAGGCATCGGTGTGGCCTCGCACCTGCGAGGGCAGCCCGAGCGAGGGTACTGAACTAGACCTCCAGCTGATTGAGCCACGAGGCATGGGGAAGCGTGAAGTGCATGTGTATCCGGGGGCGCCACGCCAGCCGTTGCTCCGTCTTGGGCGTCCGTGCCCATGAGGCCGAGGTGTCACGAGCTTGTTCCGCGATCACCAATGGATGACCTCGCATGGCCTCTCCCTCCATCATGTGATGAGAAGGAGACAATATGACATGTTGCTATTTACACAATATAATAAGCACTGGGCTCGTTGAGCCGCATGGAGCGCCGTCACCGTGGCGCTGACTGAGCAGCGGAACATCGCAAGGTCCAAAACAGGAGGGTCCGGCATAATGATTAGGCAGGTGGCATGGGCAGGCGCTACGGTGCTCATTCTTGTTGCAGCACTGTATCCCGGCGCAGCCGCTGCACATGGAGATGCGCCAATAGAAGCAGACCCCTGCGCACGCCGGGTGGGTGAGAGCGTGGTGCATTTCAGCGCCTACCAGCCGCAATATGAGCTGAAAGCTCAATACTGCACGGAAATTCCCAAGACAGGCGAGACCTTCATGGTCGTGGACCTCGTGGACCCGGCGTTGCGCAACGTGCCGGTAGGTATGCGGGTCGTGAAGGGAGTCGATGGGACAATCGATGGAACAGAAGCTCAGACGGTGGCAGACTGGCGTCCGAGCCACCACCCGGACGGAGTGGTCAGGGGCGAAGCCAAGCTGGACGAGGGCCTGTATCGGGTCATCATTACGGCGGAGGGGAAGAATCCTTCGCGCCACCAGTATCTATTGCGGGTACAGATGATCGACTACCAGAAACTTGTGCTTTCCGTGGTAGAACCGCTGGTAGGACTGCTGATACTCGCGTGGCTCGCGTACAAGATCATAAAATCAAAGTGGCTGCGGAGTTGGTGGTCTGTCCTCCGTTCGTAGGAAAACAGACGCTTCGGTCCGTAATCACATGGTTTATAATTCCATAGGGAGGAACCTGACGATGTCTTTACAATTTCTGAAACCTGCTGGCCTGTGCTTGGTGATGCTCGCGCTTGGGGTTTCATTCTCCACACAGGCCCAGGCTCACGGAGGACTGGCATTGGCAGAGGACATGTGCAGACTCACGATCGGCCCGTACAACATGCACTTCACCGGCTATCAGCCTGACAACTCACGCAATAAGGAATTCTGCGAGGACATTCCGGAGACCGGCCGCACGGTCGTGGTACTCGATTATATGGAAGATGCCCTCCGCCCGTTGCCCACCGAGATTCGGGTCATCAGGGATACGGGCTCGGAGCAGGACCTTCAGGCCATCACGGTCCTGCATCTGCCGCCTAAGGTCTACCCCGGCGGCTCGATCAATTTCGAATACACCTTCGCGCAGCCCGGCAAATTCGTCGGTCTGNNTCATGATCGCGTTCGCAGGGATTGCCGTTGTGGCGGTGGTAATCTTCTTTTTCCTGCGCGGTCGTGGCAAAACTTTGGACAGCACCGTTTCGTAGGCGGCCGGCCATCCGGTCGCTGGAGCGCCATGCGCCGAAACATGACGGTCAAACATCCAACGGCGTGCTCGAGCGGAGCAGGCAAGGACGAGAAGAAGGTCCGATGGAATCGATGGCGGTTCACGCGCTCAAGCGCGTTATGGTGGGCGCTATGATGGCGATGTGCGTGCATGTCGCCTCAACGCCGGTGTGATTCTGGTTCAACGAGGAAATTGAGAGCGCCTAAGAAGGAGCCTGACGATGTCTTTGCAATTTCTGAAACCGGCTTGCCTGTGCTTCGTGATGCTTGCGATCTGGGTTCCGTTCTCCGCACAGGCCCAGCACGGAGGGCACGAATTGGAAAAGAATTTTTGCATACTCCAGGTCGGACCCTACGGCATGCACCTTACCGGCTATCAGCCTGACAACTCACACAATACTGAATTCTGCGGGGACGTTCCGGAGACCGGCCGCACGGTGTTGGTGCTCGATTATATCGAAGGGGAACTCCGCTCTTTGCCCGTCGAGGTTCGGGTCATCAGGGACACGGGCTCGGAGCAGGATCTTCAGGCCATCACGGTCCTGCANNGGCAAATTCGTCGGTCTGGTCACCGCGGGCAGCAAGCAAGAGCATGTAGCGCGATTCCCGCTTTCGGTAGGGGAATCGACCACGGTTTCGCACTTCATGCACTACATCATGATCATCGTCCCGCTCGCTGGGATTGCCGTTGTAGCGGCGATCTTTTTTTTCCTGCGCGGTCGTCGCAAATCGTCAGGTATCACCGCTTCGTAGGCAGCCGGCCATCCGGTCGCTGGAACGCCATGCGCCGAAACAAGACGGTCAAATGGCCGACTGATGCGTTTGAACGCAGCAGTCAAGGATGAGGAGGAGGTCCGATGGAATCATGGGCGGTTCACACGTTCAAGCGCGTCATGGTGGGCGTGGCGATGGCAATGTCGATGGGCGTGCAGGTCGCTCCGGTGCTGGCGCATTCAATGCTGGTCAAGGCAGAGCCGCCGCGCCGGGCTGTCCTCGCCAAGACACCGGCGCAGGTGCGACTCTGGTTCAACGAAGAACTCGAAGGCGAGTACGCATCGCTTATTGTGCTCGACGCTGAGAAGCATCCTGTTACCGAGATCAAGCCTCAACTTGCTCCGGATGACCCAAAGTCTATCGTCCTGCCGCTGCCGGAGTTGACGCCCGGAAAGTATTCAGTGAAGTTTCGAGTCCTGTCGGTAGACGGTCATGTGGTGGAGTCGTCTTTCGACTTTACGATAAAGGGCAACGTGCAAAAGAAATGATCGAGATCATCGGCGCGCTGTTTCGCTGGCTGCAGCTTGCGTCCAACATGATCCTGATCGGCGGCTGCGTCTTTTTCGCGATTGCCGTCCGCGCGAACACTGCATTCGATACCCCATGGCTCGCCCGCTTAAATCGGGCGTTACCGTGGCTTTCCGTTACGCTTTTGCTGGGCTTGGTGGGCTTGCTAGCCACGACGACCGCGCAGGCCACGGGCATGGCTGAAAATGCTTGGCGCCCGGGAGCCTGGCTGGAACTCTTACAGAAAACCCGCATAGGACTCATCTGGACAGTGCGTGCGGCCCTTGCGTTTCTCGTGTTCGGAGCGGCTCTCTACATTCGGTTCTCAGCTTGGGCGCGTTGGCGGTATGTGTTGTGTGCGACTATCGCCGCGCTCACGCTGGCTATGGGGTCGCTCGCAAGCCATTCCGCAGCTGGAGAATTGTCCGTAACGTCGGTCCTGCCTTACGCGCTCCATATCGTTCTGGCGAGCGTCTGGCTCGGAGGGCTGCCGGCCATTCTCTCAATAATGTTCGCCACCACTGGGAAGCGATCACACGAGGAAGTGGATCGGTTCGACATCCAAACCCTCAAGCGTTTCTCAGTCATAGCGCTGCCTGTGATGGTCGCTGTCGTTGCCACCGGCGTCATTGTTGCTGATAGTATGGTGGATACGAGCTACGCCGCATTAGTCGCAACGAGCTGGGGCTGGTTTCTCAACACGAAACTTGCGCTGCTCGCACCGATTCTGGTGATCGGCGCATGCGCACGCCGCATCTGGATTCCGTCACTCGACAAGAACGCGGAGATGGCTGCAGCCGGTGGAAGAGGACTTCGAAAGTGGGTCACCGTCGAATTCGTGATCGCGTTGATGCTGGTGTTGGTGGCGACCATGCTGGCGAACGCCGTGCCGGCGAAGCATGACGTCATTGAGAACTGGCCCTATCCATTCCGCTTCTCCATCGATGCCACCTGGGGCCAGTTGAGCGTGATGATCGGCGCGGTGGTCGGGGTCGCACTGCTTATCCTGGCAGTCGGGGCGGTTGCCCTCGGTCGGACTAAGCGCTGGGAGACGAAGTGGCGCATTGCCATCCCGGCCGGACTGGCGGCTTGTGCGCTGGCCGTGGCGCTGCCTCCCCTTGCCATTCAGGCTTATCCGGAAACCTACCGCAAGACGCCGGTCCCGTTCGATGCCATTTCCGTTGCCAACGGTGCGACCCTATTTGCCGCGAATTGCGTGGCCTGCCACGGCCCCCAAGCCAAGGGCAATGGCGTTCAGGCCAAGACCTTCGTTATTCCACCGGTGGATCTGCTCACGGAACCGCATACCGCCAAGCATACCGCAGGCGATTTTTTCCACTGGCTGACATACGGTATTCCCGGTACGGGCATGCCGGAGTTTTCCAACGAACTCTCGGAAGAGGATCGTTGGGATGTCGTGAACTTTCTTCATGCCACGTCCCGTGGCTATCAGGCGCGCCTCATAAACCCCCTCGTCGCCCCCGATCAGCCCTATATGGCCCCGCAGAACTTTTCCTATTCCGCGCATGACGGAGCGAGCGGCACTCTGAAGGACTTCCGCCGGCAAAAAACGGTACTGCTGGTCCTGTTTTCGTGGCCGGAGTCACGCGCGAGGCTCGATCAGTTGCGGCTGGCTTACGCCACGCTAAGCGGCGGCAATACGGTAGTGCTGGCAGTGCCCATGAATGACCCCAACCCGCTGGATTTGGCGGCGATCACAGCAGACATGCCGTTCCCGGTGGCGACGCAGGGTGCGCCGGAGATCGCGCGCAGCTATGCCTTGTTCCGTAGAACCCTTAGCAATCCCGATTTGGCCGGCGAAGGGACATCACCGACGCACATGGAGTTCCTGATTGACCGTTACGGATATTTGCGGGCGCGCTGGATCCCTGCGGTAGACGGGGCAGGGTGGACAGATATCGGCGCATTGATGCGGCAGATCGATCAACTCAACCGGGAGAAGGAAATCAGGCCGCCGCCAGACGACCATGTACACTGAGCAGCATGTGGAAACGACGGGGTAGTAGAGATCGGATTTTGGTGTGCACGTTTCAACGGTCATTTCAAGGAGAAGAGGAAATGAAAAAAACGATGGCAGCAGTTCCGATTGGCGTAGTACCGGTTGTGGTACTGCCGGATCGGGCTTAATCTCGTCCAGGCGATGCTTGAAGCGCCAGGGCTCCTTGCCGGTTTCCACGATGTGGCGGTGATGTGTCACCCCAATTCCAACTCATAATAGAGCCCGTTGCACCAACCCCCTTGACATCTGATACATGCTGAAGTGTATGTGCGTTGTACGCCGAGAGAGGGGTGCCTGGAGGCTCTCACCTCATGCCGTGTATTCGGGAGCCACGCTAGCTGATGCCGTGTCGTGGCAAGATTGGCGGCCGGTGGACTGTTGGCCTGGTTCATCCTGGATGCGGTGACCCAGATGAATCTGTCCGTGACTCTCGAACCGCTCGCGCCTGTGGTATGCCATGTATCTTCATGCTGTAAAATGGATGCTATGGTCTCCCGGCAGCCTGGACGTGGCAGACCGATAATATCTTGGTCCTTGAAACGCTATGAGGGTGGGTCGCCGTGTCCTTTTCTGAACAGGCCTGAACAGTTGCGTGGGCTGTTGAGCTCGCATCGCAGGTCAGGATTGGACGCAGGATCGGGATGCCGGGGCGATCGTCAGATCTGTGTCGGCACGGATGTCGCCTGCATGCGAAACACCCTTGCGTGCTTGACATTCAAATTCTTCTTATATAGTTTGTACGCAAAGGGCTATGCATTTGACTCCAGTACGCCCTGGGCGTAGTGGTTCACAACGTGGAGGACTATATGCGGACCCTCGTCGAGTTTGAGCAACGCTTCGCCACAGAAGGGGCATGCCGTGCCTATCTGGCTCGGCTGCGGTGGCCAAGAGGGTTCTGTTGCCCTCAGTGCATGACCAACGGCAGCTGGACAACCACACGATGCCTCATGATGTGCCGCCGGTGTGGATACCAAGCCTCGGTTACGGCGGGGACGATCTTCCATCGNNTCCCTTGCAGGACTGGTTCCGAGCCATGTGGTGGATGACCGATCAGAAGCATAGGCTCAGCGCCTTGGGACTGCAGCGCCTGCTGGGCCTTGGCAGTTACAGAACGGCATGGCTATGGCTGAAGAAGTTGCGGCGCGCGATGGTGCGGCCTAGCCACGACCTGCTGCGAGGCCAGGTTGAAATAGACGAAACATATCTGGGGAGCGTCGAGGCGAGAGGAGGCCGCCGGCAGCTGGGAAGCAAGGCCCTGGTGGCGATCGCCGCGCAGATCGACGGGAAGGGGATTGGACGTATCCGCCTGCGTCGAATTCCAGCCGCCTCCGCGAGCCCGCTCGTCGCCTTCGTGAAGCACGTGGTGAAACCGGGCTCCGTAGTCATCACGGACGAATGGGAGGCCTATGTAGGGTTGACGCAGGAAGGCTTTAAGCACCGACCACGTGTGATCAACGCCAACAGCAAGACGGCGTCGGGCTTGCTGCCCCGCGTGCACCGGGTGGCCGCCTTATTCAAACGCTGGCTGTTGGGTACCCATCAGGGTACGTTGTCCCGTGAGCAACTGGACTCCTATCTCGAGGAATTCACGTTTCGGTTCAACCGTCGAACGTCAAGAAACCGCTGGAAGCTCTTCTACAGCCTTGTGGCGCAAGCTGTCGCGGTTGAGCCTGCCTCCTACTCCAGGCTGGTCGCAGGGACCAGCTAATAAGGTGGGGGGACTGGAGTTAAGTGCATAACACTTTGCACGCATTTTGCAGGCAGGATCAGGTTTGCATTTTGGAAATTTTGCTTGACACCGAGAAACGGTATCCGCTAATCTTCCGCCTCGTCGGCAAATGTGGGAATGTTTCGCCGGAGAATTTTTCTCCGGATATTAGGGGTGGTTCTCAGTGGGTCTCAATTACTATAACCGGTTCTCAATTACTTAATTAAAGGAGGTCAGGGTATGGCTACAACATTCGGGGGTGC